>JBHLOG010000144.1:0-8396 GCA_048940765.1 Promethearchaeota archaeon
AGAAAGGCAACATCCAATGAGGTGTCCAATCAGGAGCTTCAATTTCTACACCCCAATTTTCTATTGATAGAAAAATCGCCATGAAAGAAAGAACAATGGCATAACCTATTAATATTAATTTCTGTTTGTTCGGATTCATAATATTTTCTGGTTTTAACACCATTAGTTCAAATACTAATATAAATATAGGAGAATAAAACGCAAAAAATGTTGTAATAGAATGCATTATAAGTACAATATTCTCATCTGTAATAGGAGCATAAATAAAATTAATGCATAGGCTAATGACATTGCTAATATAAAATCCCGCAAATATTAAGTTCAAACGTTTTCTATCTCGCTTGAGAATTTTGTAGGCTAAAAAAGCGAAAAAAGCACACATTATTCCTTGAACAATATATATCGTTACAAATCTTGTAATATTCATCTATTCAACGGCTATACTAATATCATATCAAAAAAATATTAGTATCTATTACGATTTATTTGATAGTTCTATATTCTATTTTAGTTTATTTATTACCATCACTATCATCATTGAATTTATTAAGAAAATAAAAAAAGATTATTTTAAAGGGATTTGAATCTCTGTTTGGGTATTTTCCCATCCTACTTCATTGGGATCGTTATAATACAGCTCAATAGCGAAATCTTTAATTTCATGCCCCTTTTCTTGTAGCCATTGATTTAATGCAGTATAAGTCGCCTCCATTTCACTATAGGGTCCAATATGGACAGTAGATGCATACTTCCCTGGAGGAATTTCACTTGATTTAACGCTCTCTTTATCTGGAAACTTTTTCGATACAGGAAATCCTATCTCAATATCTAAATCTTGCATATCGAGATTATAATATATTACAAAGGGATGTCCTATAGGAGATTCCCCTAATTGACCTAAATAATTCATTATAGCCCCATAAGATTGACCCAGAACTTTCGGCAAATTTTGTACAGGACTTCTAGTTCTTATTGTTAAAGTTAGTCGTGTCTGAAAATCTTTAATTATGTGTTTTTTTTCCATTTATATTTCACCTTATTTTTTTGTCGGTATTTTTCAAGAATTTCAGTATATGAATTAAAATTTAGTGGAGTTTTTAAAGGAGATGGGATAGAAATTTTTTAAATTTTAGAATTAACTCTTTAAAATTATAATTGAAAGATCTAAAATTATAAATAATAAAAATAAAATAGTAAAAATAATTAGAATTATCTCTTCTTTCCTTTAGGTTCAATCTTTTTAATGATAATCGATTCTGCGTGAATCTTACAATTCTTTAATATTACTTTGAATCCACCAGCTCCACCAACACCAGGAATCGTCATTCCAATAGTACCCATTGGAACCATCGCTCCTTCTTCTTCATATTCTTCTTCCACTTCTTCTACTCCACTAACAGCCGCTTTGTATTCTTCAGTTTCTACAATTGGATGACCTACTTTTTCTAACCATGTAGGCAATTGACTCAAATCAGAAACATCCTCTTCGGTTGCTATTTTATCTCTCAGATCCTCTGGAAGGAATTCATAAACGCGATCCTTAACAGTTTTAGCCATCCAAACAATTGTATAAATTCCACTTTTCAAACCTGAATTTATTCCATCATATTTTTGGTATTTAGGTGATACAATGTACTGTATACTTATACCATTGAAACCGGGCATTTGTTTTCCTCCACCGGTCTGATTTGCCATTGCACTAAACGGTAGCCCATTTATAGCTACACCATCATAACTTCTATCGACAATTCCATGACCTGCACCAGTCTCAGGGATAAAAAAATCTATTGCTTCAAAACAACCACATGAGGTATGAGGATATTCCATTCCTGAATAAAGATAAATTCTATTGATTTCTCCGAGTGATCGCTTTTTTATCATTTCATTTACGCCAGTAAATTCACCCGCTAATTCGTTTAAACATTCCCCCATTGGAACTTCGAAGAGAGGCCCTTTCGGATCAACTCTAGCTGCTGCTCTTGCATCAAACCATGAAATAGAACCACATAAACTCATTCGATTTGGTGTTATACAACAAGCATGAGTGGGAGCAAAGCTCTGGCATAAAACACAGCCATAAAACATATCTACATCTTCATCATTAATACTTCTTGCCCGTTCGTCTCTTTTATTATAGATTTCTAATGCAAAATCATATGGTTCTTTTATTTTTTCAGGATCCGTATAGAATGTAACTTGTGCTTTTTTAATAATTGGAAGTTCAGCTTTATACAGTCTAATTAAAATCGTCCCTAACATTTGAAATGTGTTAAATCCTTTCTCGAATGCGCTTTTGGATATTCTCATCCAGTTAGTGTACCTTTGGTTCAAATGCATTATCCCATTTACAAAATTGCAAAATTCATGCACTCTCCGTTCAAACACAGCCTCTAGGTCCTCCTCAAGCTCGGGACCGGACACTTCCACTAAAATTCCAATAGGATAACTATTTCCTTCTTTCATATCCTTAAGATCTGGTCCTATAAGCTTTACTTTTCCATCTTCAATCTCTTTCTCCTTTTTAACTCGAACGAGCTCAAAATGTTTTTCTATTTTTGGACCACCAAGCTCTACATACATCTGATTTCCTCTAATACGTTCACCTTCATAAACAGGTCCAACGTCAACAGGCATATCTGCAAAACTCATTTCATATATCTCCTCTTATTTATATATTAGTATTTTTTACAATTTTTCAATTAAACTTTCTAAAAACAATTTCCAATCATTGTCACTTAGATTGGGTAAACTAAATCTAGCATTTGGGTGAGAATACTTATCTAGATCGATTGTTTTCACCCAATTTGTAAAGTTCTTAATCCGAGATAATGTTTGAGAGACATAAAATACTAAGTGTCCACCGAAAATTGCCATAGAATATTGTCCTTCTCCATCTAAACCAGCCCAATCTTTATCACATAAACGATTGGTAACATTTATCAATGACATATCGTATAATTTTTCATTAGTGATTTTATTCTTCAAATATATATAAGAATGACCCGTTGAAACTACATGACAGTTTATCTTGTTTGCTATTTCTACAAAATAGTCCACAACTTTTTTCCCATCAAGTTCCCAATTTAGTGATTCAGCGCCAATAACAAATACTTTCTTACTTGGACTTTTCAGAAAATTTGCCATCACTGCAGGATCTGAAACAGAAGTGCCCATTTCAGGGCCTGGGATATTAGCTTTTTGATATGGACGTGCCATTTTGCTCTATTTCCTCTGTTATAATTTTTAGCTAGAACTTTTAAAATAATTAATATTACCTAGAATTATTAAGGACAATTTAAAAAAATTATTTTTATTAAGTTTAACCTTATTAAACGTTTTATATTTGAAAAAAAGAGAAATTTCAATTATGTGTGAATTTAAAATAATCAATCAGACGGATGGGTCTCAATTAGCAGAGGATATTTTAGTTTTATCATATACGGATGATAATGAATTGATTTTCAAGGATGTATTAGGAATGGGGGATAAATTAGATTCAGCATTAATATTAGATGTAAATACCTTAAACCAAAAATGTATTATACTCCAACATCCTCTTATCAAAGATTTCTTAGATTTAATATTAAGTTTAGAAGCTCAAAACGCTCCTAAAGCTAAAATTGATGACTTTGTGGAAAAACTTGAGAGTCTAAAAAAAGATCTTTAATTTTAAAAATTATAATTTGACTATATTGTTAGAGCTTTTTAACGAAGTTTTCTTCTTAGGTAATTATGGATGTTAAGTTCTATAATGATATACCTGAGTTTTATAATCTAGTCTTAGATTTTTTATTAGAAAAAGAAGCTGAAAACAATCTACTGTTTTCAATTCTAAGCACATTAAAAATTAATCCTAAAAGATATGGAGAGGAGAACCCTATTCTTATAACTGTAAATCAAGATGATGAGATAAAACTTGTATCTTTAAGAACTCCGCCATACAATCAAATCATCTCATATACGAGAGAACTAAATCCTATTGATTTGCTGGTTAATAAGCTTCTTCAAAGGAACATTGAGATCCCTGGGGTTATAGGATTCAAAGAAGGAGTAGAAAGATTTATTTATCTATGGTGTAAAAATAAAAATCTTAAGTCTCAATTGGTAAGAAATGAAAGAGTTTATAAATTAGGAAAAGTGGTCAAAGAAATTTTAGGAAGTAAAGTTTTTATTGTAGGAAGTGAGAAAAATCAAGCAGTTATTTTAGATTGGGCAAAAAAATTTGTATATGAAGCCTTACCTGAAACTGAGGAATCTCTGTTAAATCGAGCTTTAGAAGCTATTAAGGAAGATATTAAGAACAAGAAGATCTTTCTATTAAAAGATAATGATAAAATAGTGTCTATGGCACGAAAAGCTGGTAAAACGCCTAATGGTAATTTGGTAAATCTTGTTTATACCCCTCCCGAATTAAGAAGAAGGGGATATGCAACTGAGTGCGTTGCTAAGCTTAGTAAATATTTATTAAAGGAGGGTAATAAATTTTGCTTTTTACTTACGGACTTAATAAATCCTATCTCAAATAATATTTACCAAAAAATAGGTTATCGTCCTGTAATTGATATTGATGAATATAAATTTATAAAGAAGTAATGGGATTTTAAAAAATAAAATAAAAAAAAATTTTCGAGAAAGTCTCCTGATTTTCTCCTGAATATTTTTAGAATTTACTTTTTAGATTTTTTTGGCGGAAGAATTTCAATCTCAATAGATGAGACATTGCTATTAGTGCCATCAGTATTAGTAATTGTTTCAGTACCAATTAGAATTTCGCCGTAGCTACTTCCTTTTACAAATTTATTTATTAGAATTTCAGCTACATCTACTGCTCGGGATATTGATCGACCACGAGCCAACAATCTCACTGGTTTGTCATTTAAAACAACCATGGCAGCCATTACATAGCTCATTGATTTCTTTCTGCCAATAAAAACTTTTGAATCATCTTCTTTTGGCAAAAATTTTCACCTTTTCGCTGGTTTTGTTATAATTTTCTTTTTTTTTGATATAATCTTTTGTTTTCCTTAATTACAGGTTATCACAGGTCAATTATCTCTAGATAACTAATTTTTATAAACTCGGTATAGATTTTAATGTTTTGCAATTTCTGATTTTTTTTAATAATTAAATATTCATACTGAAACATTGGTTTTTAACGGAATTTTTCCCTAAAATCTCTGATATACTTTTCTTTGTCTTTATATTCATACCAAGCTGACCCAATTTTTTCTAATTCATATGCTTCACTATAAGATTTATCAGCTAAATGATTACTACATAACTTAATAGCATTCAGAACTGTTTGATTTTTAGTAAATAGAAACTTTGCTTTATCTAGAGCAACCTTCATCAATTCTTCTTGATTTTCTACAATCTGATCTATTAAACCAATTTCTAATGCTTTTTTTACATTTATTTTCTCAGCAAACATTAAAATTTTTTTAGTCCAGGGGATTCCGAGAATTCTACTCATTAGTACAATAATACCTGTACCTGGAAAAACACCAAGATTAATTTCTGGCATTTGGAAAAAGCTTTCTTTTATGGCAATTCGATAATCAGAGCAAAGAGCATAGGCAACACCATCACCCATAGCTTTACCATTAATGGCACAGATAACCGGCTTTCCATAATAGAACAATTCTTGGATAGATGCGGCAGTTTTTTCATATCCTTTTACCGCTACATGATCACTTCCATCAATTTCATCAATATCCATCCCTGTAGTAAAGGACGCTCCATTTCCAGTTAATATTATACCTCTTATTTTTTCTGAATTTTGACAGAACTCAATAGCTTTTTTTAGATTCTTTGCCATTGCAATTGTTATCGCATTTCCTCTATGAATCCGATTCAATTTTATGATTCCAAACTTTTTTTTTATTAAAAATTCAATAAAATCTCCAAATTCTGTATTTTCTAATGACATTACTATTCACTTTTACGTTTTAATAACCCAATTTATCTTTAAAATCCTTAATATATTTCTCTTTATCTTCATATTCATACCAGGATGACCCATATTGTTCAATTTCTAAAGCTACAGTATATGGCTTATCTATCAAGTGGTTGCTACATAATTTGATAGCATTTAGAACTGTTTGATTTTTAGTAAAGAGAAATTTTGCCTTATCAAATGCAATTTTCATTAAATCTTCATTTTGATTTACAATTTGATCTATTAATCCAATTTCTAGAGCTTTTTGAGAATCAATTTTTTCAGCTAACATGCACATTTTTTTAGTCCAAGGAATTCCAATTATTTTAGAAAAAAGTATTAAACAACCGGTACCAGTGAATATCCCAGAAAAAATTTCTGGCATTTGAAACGTACTTTCTTTAGTGGCGATTCGATAATCACAGCATGTTAAAAAAACAACACCCTCACCCATAGTTCTTCCATTTATAGCACAAATTGATGGTTTTCCATAATATAATAATTTACAAATAGTGGCTGCAGTACTTTCCAAATATTTTACTGCTTGATGATCACTACCATCAATAGCTCCTAAGTCCACTCCTGTGCTAAAAGAATTTCCGTTATTTGTTAATATGACTCCCCTTACTTTCTCTTCTTTTTGGCAGTATTCTACTGCTTTTTTTAAATTTTTAAATTGTTCAATATCAAATGCATTTGATCTATGAAGCCTGTTAAGTGTTATAATTCCAAATCGCTTTTTTACAGTGAAATCAATGTATTCCCCAAATTGTAAATTGCTCGAAGACATTATTTACTTTAATTTTTAATTAATAAAAAACCATAATAAATTGATTCAATATAAATGAATTATATAAAATTAAATGTTGATAGAAAGGAAAAAATCTTTTAATTTATTAAAAAATGCCTCTTAACATCACAAATTTTTTAGAGGAAAAATTCGGTGTAATCAAGAAAAAGGATTTAAAGAAATCTAAAAATTTAAAACAAGTTTTTATATGTATAAATCAACATTTATACGGAAAACTTAAATATACTGACACCGATACAAGGGCGCGGTCAAAACAGATTATAAATCTCCTTTTATGTAAATTGGTTGATGAAATTACTAAAAAGCCTGAAGAAGAAATCGAATTTTGCATTAAGAATAATGAGACTATTAAACAACTTTTTGTAAGGATTCAAAGATTTTTCAATGAGAACGTTCGAAAAAAATATAAGGACATTATTGGTGAAAATGAACAAATTACTTTAAATAAAGAACTCGTATATCTTGTTGTTAAAGAACTACAACACATCTCACTTCTTCAATCGTCTAAAGATATATTAAGTGATGCTTTTGAAATATTTGTCAGTAAAATTTTAAAAGATGAGGCGGGGCAATTCTTCACACCTCATAATATAGTGAAGTTTGTGGTAAATTTTTTAGACCCTATTATTGATTCTAAAATCTTAGACCCTGCTTGTGGTCATGGGGGGTTTCTTTTAGAAGCAAAAGAACTTTTATGGTCTAAAATCAATTTAGAAGAAAAAAAAATTGAATCTATTTCAAATCTTTTTGGTATAGATAAGGATTTATTTTTAGCAAGAATTAGTAAGTTGTACTTAGAAATATTAAGTAATGGGAAATCTAATATCTTTTGCGAAGATTCATTGGATCCAAAGAGTTATAGGGCTTCTGCAAAAGAAACGATTAGAAATGATACCTTTGATTATATTTTTACTAATCCTCCATTTGGAGTTAAGATTCCTATAACCGCTAAAGAAATTTTAAATGAATATCAACTGGGACATGTTTGGAAAAACATAAATGATAAATGGAAGATACAAAATAAGTTAGTTAAACAACAACCTCCCCAAGTTTTGTTTATTGAAAGATGCGTTCAATTACTTAATAATGGTGGAAAAATGGGTATCGTTTTACCCGAGGGTATATTCGGAAATCCTACAGACCGCTATATTTGGGATTATCTTATATCTAATGGAAAAATTTTAGGAATTTTTTCATTAGATCAGAACGCATTTCAACCTTATACGTGTAATAAGACAAGTATCTTGTTTTTTCAGAAATTAAAAAAGATTCCAGAAGATTATACTATCGATTTTGCTATTGTAGAAAATGTTGGGCATGATAAAGATGGAAAAATTTTATATAAACTGAACAAAAATGGAAGTCAAAAATTAGATTCTAATGGAAATCCAATAGTTAATGATGATCTTACAGATTTACATTTAAAAATAAAAGAAGCTGAAGAATTTAATTATTTAAAAGAGCAAAAATTCTTTAAAATAAAATTTAGTCATATAAAGAATAAAATTTTCATCCCGATTTATTATACTGGTGTAGAAAAGACTTTAAAGAAGCTCGCAAATGATAATAATTTCATACTTTTAACTTTTAAAGACTTAATTGATAAGAAAATAATTTATTCTAATAAGGGTGGTTATCTCCCTCGAG
>JBHLOG010000145.1:0-8278 GCA_048940765.1 Promethearchaeota archaeon
TTTTTTAGTTTTTCTATAATGAAAATGTTTTTATTTGATTAATTTATATTGATCTTAGAAATTTAGTAATATTTCATTCTAAAAATTATTCTCTTTTGAACGCATTAATTTTAAAAGAGAATATTGTTCTATTTATTAAAAATAAGTACATACAAATTGCCAAAGCATAGCTATATATAAATGAAATTTTAAGTGTTTTTGAAAAATATCCATACTTTATAGTATCAAAACGAATAGAAAATTAAGAATTTAAGAAATTTGAATCTAAATTTCACAAATTGAATATGATAATAAGAATTAGTAAAGATAATTTAATTAACACTAATAATGAAGATTTATGAGTTTTGAAGGAGAATTACGAAGAATTAAGGACGAAATTATCCAAAATCTTCCCCCTGAAATTACTGTTCATAAAATTGAATTTGAAGGTCCAGAAATTGCCGTATATTCTGAAAATACTGATGTAGAAGCAACTGAAAGTTCAACCGTTTTAAAGGATTTAGCAAAAACAATGCGCAAACGTGTTGTTTTTCGATGGAATGTTGACAAACGTAAAGATCCAGTGGAAACAGAGGCTTATATTAGAAATTTGGTTGATGAAGATGCTGAAATTACAGATATTGAATTTGATCATACGAGAGGCGAAGTAATAATAGAATCTGGGAAACCGGGGCTAGTTATTGGTAAAAAAGGAATTAATTTAAAAGAAATAAGAGCAAATACGTTTTGGCAACCTAAAACTATAAGAACACCTCCATTGGAATCAAAAACGATTCAATTGATTAGAGGAATGCTTACAAAAGAACGACAAACTCAAAAAGACATCCTTCTTTCAATAGGTAAGAGAATTCATCGACCTACACTCTTTAAAGATTTAAATATTAGATTACACGCATTAGGTGGTTTTCGAGAAGTTGGAAGATCTTGTATTCTTACACAAACCCGCGATAGTAATGTTTTATTGGATTGTGGATTGAATGTTGGGAATCCTAATGATAAATTTCCCTATTTTGATATACCTGAATTTACAATAAGAGATCTTGATGCAGTTATCATTTCACATGCTCATTTAGATCATTGTGGTCTTGTACCATTCCTGTTTAAATATGGTTATCGTGGTCCTGTATATTGTACATTACCTACACGTAATCTTTCTACAATGCTCCAATTAGATTTCATTCAAATTTGTGAAAAAGAAGGTACTCCATCACCATATTCAAAGAGAGATGTTAAATCGACTGTTCTTCATACGATTCCACTTTCTTGGGGAAAAGTGACAGACATTGCTCCTGATATTAAATTAACTCTGCATAATTCCGGGCACATTTTAGGTTCTTCAATGATACATTTACATTTTGGTAAAGGAGATTACAATTTTGTTTATACAGGAGACTTCAAATATCAAAAAACCCGTCTATTAGAAAAAGCAACAGTAAAATTTCCTAGGGTAGAATCGTTATTAATTGAATCTACTTATGGTGGTCCTCAAGATCGCATTCCAAGTAGACAAGAATCTGAAAGAGAATTAAGGCAGATTCTTAATTCAACACTTAAAAGGGATGGGAAAGTCTTAATACCAGTATTGGCTGTTGGGAGAGCCCAAGAATTATTAATATTATTAGAAGAATATATTTCGAAGGGATTTATTGATAAAGTACCTATTTATATTGATGGTTTAATTAGTGAAGCTACTGCTATCCATACTGCAAATCCAGACTATCTTAGCAGTGATTTGCGTGAAAAAATTCTCCATCAAGGAAAAAATCCTTTTTTGAGTGATTACTTCGAAACTGTATCAGTTAATGAAGAACGCCTAGATATTGTTAAAGGAGGACCTTGTATCATAATTGCTACGAGTGGAATGCTTATTGGCGGTCCTTCTGTTCAATATTTAAAAGAACTAGCAAATGATTCCAAAAATTCGCTTATATTTGTTTCTTATCAAGTTCAAAATACTTTAGGCTCACGTATTCAGCGTGGATTTAGAGAATTTACTTATGTTGATGCAAAGGGGAGGACACAGCTAGTTAAAATTAACATGAAAGTATTCACACTTGAAGGATTTTCAGGCCATTCATCACGCAGTCAAATATCGCAATTTTTAAGAAGAATTCAGCCAAGACCGAAAACAGTCATCGTAAATCATGGAGAAGAAGCGAAATGTATAAGTTTATCGACAATGATACATAAAAAGTTGAGAAAGAATACTAAAAGCCCGAAAAATTTGGAAACAATACTTCTAAAATAATACTTCCTCTATCAAATTGCTGAATTATTTAAAATAAATGTTTTTTTTCGTATCATCATTTATTAAGTTTTCACAAATATAATCTGTGCCATCCTCGTAAAGAAAATCCAACTTGTCTAAATTAAAACAATTTTGTTAAAATAGGTTCTTCTCTTTTTCTGTTTTTTGGAAGGAAAAATTAATTTTTTTAAATATTATTAATTAATCTTTTTAAATAGAATTTAGTGTTGGATTTTGAACATAAGAGACCTCAATTTAAAAGATCATTTGATAACAATCGCAAGACGCATTGTTCAGATTATAGCCTTCCTAATTGTAAATTATTTTATTCTTGAACTAATCTTCTCAATCAATTTAAAAAGCTTAAATGGGTTAATTAAGATATTACCCATTCTGAACTCCCCAAGAAATCCATTTTCAACAGGTGCGGGAATTCTAGAATATACTTTTTTCTTTATAACAGAAGGAATTCTTCCTATATTTCTAATAGGATTATTTATATTAATCATCTTATTTTCAAATAGATTTTTTTGTGGATGGATATGTCCTATAGGGACAATTCAAGATGCTTGTGCTGCAATTCCTTCAAAAAAAAGAACATTAAAAGTAAAAACACACAATTCTTTTTTGAAAATTAAATATATAATTGTAATTCTTTTAATTATTATTGTAATCCCATTAGCATTTTCAAAATCTACTAATCTACCATTGTACATAGAATATAGAGACAATATTGGGGATTTTGGAGATAAACCAATGGGATACTTCTCTTTATCTGAATTTATTTTTGTTTTTTTTCCTAATTTAGTTAAAGGTATTTTTCAAACGGCCAGTTTAGCTCCGCTTTTTTCCAATCCAATAGTATTTATTATCTCAATTTTTTATATTATTCTTATAGTCCTTTCCGTCTGGTATCCAAGAGTATACTGTAGATATTTTTGCCCATTCGCTGCAGTTAGTTCTGTTATAAGTGAGTATTCATTTTTAAAGCTTTCAAGGAGCCCAGTAAGATGTGTAGGACGAACCGAGTGTGGAATATGTGAAAGAGTTTGCCCAAAACAGATAAGAATACTTGATGAAAAATATGAATTTTTTTCAGGTAAAGGGGAGTGTAATTATTGTTTGAAATGTAAAGAAGCTTGTCCTTATAGTGCAATTAATATAAAACTTGGTTAATATAAATAAAAATCTATCAATCCTCAGAAATAATTCATATTAATTCAGATAAATTTAATTTTATTATTAAAGAATAAAAGATCATATTACAAAAATCTAAAATACAAAAATTCTAATCATATATTAACAATTTAGTAGAATTCAAAATTTATATTATAAGAATGGATAAGCGTACAATTGAACTTTTACAGCAACGAATGAAAAGAGATATCGGAATTTATGGTATATTAGATTCTGAAGCTATTAGATATTATGAAGAAGAAACTGATGACATTCGACCACCATTTTTCCGTGATGTTGATAGAATTGTTCATAGTAAGGCGTTTGCAAGATACATTGATAAATCACAAGTATTTTTTGAGATAAATAATGCAAATATAACTCACAGGTCTCTACATGTAACCTTAGTTTCAAGATTAGCTCGCCAAGTGGGTCGTGTTTTAAGATTGAATACCGATTTAATAGAAGCTATTGCATTGGGTCATGATATTGGGCATTCTCCATTTGGCCATTTAGGTGAGGATATCTTAAACGAAATCAGCCAGAAATATAACATGGGTAATTTCAGTCATAATGCTCAGGGCTTAAGATGGCTCTCATATCTTGAAAAGAGATTTCCAGAAGAACCTGCCCAAGGACTCAATCTAACTCTACAAGTTCTGGATGGAATCCTTTGTCATGATGGAGAAGTAAATGAACAAAGTTTGAAACCAATTAAGCGAAATGGAAAAACTTGGGATGATCATTTCAAAGAATACAATGACGCTTTTAATGAAAATAAAATAAAAAGAATACCAATGACTTATGAAGGTATTGTTACTAGATTTTGTGACACAATTTCCTATATTGGAAGGGATATTGAAGATGCAATTCTTCTAAAATTAATTAGCAGGAAAGAAATCCCAGATAATTGTAAAAAAGTTTTTGGTGATACAAATCCCAAAATAATAGATACTTTAATAACAGATTTACTTAACTATAGTTTAGATAATGACGTTATTGGTTATAGTGATGAAATATTCCAAGCTTTAAAAGAATTAAAAGCTTTTAATTACAAAAAAATTTATATTAGAAGAGATTTAGAAGAAATCTCCTCTGATAGAAAATTCTTAGACATATTAAAAGATAAATTTCTATTAATTTTTGAAAGATCACTTTTACATTTAAAACAAGAAGATTATAATGCACCTATATTTAAAGATCATATTGAATATATCGATGATCAAAATTACAGCACATATTTTAAACCTTTAAAAAAACAGAAAAATTTAACCCTTATTGTAAGAGATTATATTGCAGGAATGTCTGATAAATATTTCAATGAAATTTTTGAAAGATTTCGCAAATTAAAATAACTTATTTTGAGTTTAATAATTTAGATTTTCTAATGTTATACTTATATCACATTGATATTTAATGAAAAAGGGTGGATTACACAATAAGGAGGAATTTTTGGTAAAAAGTCTTCTCAGTTTATACAAGGGTTTTTTTTCAGTCACACGGGGTTTTTTAAAAATTAGTTCTTTAAACTGATATCTTTTCGAATCCTCCATTGAGATGTTCGTGTAATCCAATAAAATATATAGTTTTTACTTTATAAAAAGCTATCCAATTTAGCTAAAAAATAGTAAAATGAAATCGCTTATAATTTGCAAGTTGTTCTTAATAATTTTTTAGGTTTGATCATCATGTAAAAAAGACCCTTATTATTCAATATATCTTTTCCCATAAAAATTTATAAAATAATTCAAAAATATTAACTGAATTAACTTATCAATGCTTTCTGCAATTCTAATAAAAATTCTATTAAGTAATTTCTAAAAGATTTAACCTTATCATGTCTATTTCTGCTTGTCGAATTCACTCTATTTTTTGAAAAAAAATACAACTTTAAAAAGTCAATAAGAAATGAAAAATTTACATTTAACTAATAAGAAAGGTTTTTTAGAAGAATCAAATTATTAATATTCAAATATAGCGGATTGGTGTAGAGGTCAAGCATTTGGGACTCTGAATCCCGAGACAGCGGTTCGAATCCGCTATCCGCTATTAGCCTTCTACATTGGGAAATGAAATTTTATCCTGTACGTTTAATAATATGATATCCATATTGAGTTTTTATAGGTTGTGAAATCTCACCGATTTTTAACTTTGTACATGCCGACCAAAATTCCGAAACCATATCCCCTTTAGCGAACTCTCCAAGGTTACCTCCTCTTTTCTTACTGGAGCATGTGGAGTATTGGCTAGCCAATTGTTCAAATTTCTCCCCTGCTTTGAGATCTTCATAAATTTCTTGAGCTCTACTATATTTTTCTACTAAGATGTGGCTGGCCTTAATTTTACCTCCCTTAATAGGATCTCCACCTTTTCCAGAATTTTCACTCTTTGAATCTTTTCCTTTTTGAAAGCCTTTGCCATATTTATTTTTTCCCATAGTAATTTCCCAAAAAATGATTTATTTTTATTTAAAATACTAATTAATATTTCCAGGTATAGTAAATAAAAGATGGATTTTAATTTATGATTAAATACCTGAAATTCTTTATTTCTTCAATACTGTTTATTTCAACAACAAGTTTTTGAAAATCTTGGAGTTCTCCGTCAAAAACCATAAAAGTAATAAAATTTTGATTTACAAAATTTTGATTTTTACTCACTATCTGTTCTTTATACTCATTTTCAATTCTATTCAATTTCTTTTGAATACTATATTCATTTGGAGCAACAATAATCATATTACCAATTATGTTTCTATTTGTTGGAATTAGCTCAGCAGACCCTTCAAGAGCAGCAGATACATCCTCTGTTGACATTAAACGTAATAAAGCGTCTCTAATCAATTTAGATTTATTTTCATATTGATTTCTGTTAACAAGCTTATTTATGAACTTTTTTAAGCTTTCATTCAAAGATATTGAGATAATTGGCATAATTTAAGGTAAAATTGTTAGTTTTAATATAAAATATAGAGTGGTAAACTTATAAAGTTTTATTCATAAAAAAAAACATTCATAATTTAATAGATCTTGCTATCACATTCCTAAAGTTCTCGATTTCTACAACTAATTTATCAGCATCTTCATCAGAAATTTTATCATCTTTCCCGTATTTATTCAAAGTGGTTAACCAAAATTCCATCCTTCCAAGTATAGCTTCCTTATCACCCATAATTTTCCTTACTCTGACAAACGTATCATGCAATTTAGTCCTAATGTTTTGGGCTTTCCACCTTAACATACAGTAATCTGACATTTCTGCTAAATTCTGTGTTATCGCCATTACATCAATAGTTTTCTCTCGTTCTTCCGATTTAATCTTCCTAATTAAATTTATTTCTTCAAATAATAATTCTATCACTTTTGCTAAGAATCCTGTTAATTGTCCCGCATGATTACACCATACTCTAACCTCTAATGACTGATTTGCCTCGGATACATAAATCCTTGTAATAATTCTTCCTCCCCCCACTTTTGCTTCTGAGCAATGCCAACTTTCTGCTTCATATTTTCCTTTAGTATCAGTACCTTCATGAGAAGTAACTGTACTTACTTCAAAACGTTTAATTGTTCTTACTGCTGCTCTAAAAGCTAACCTGGGATCTATATCAGCAATTAAAAATGCACGAGCATCATTCGGAAGATCAGCTATTGCTATTTGAATATCCTCTATTGTGGCTAAGCATGAAACAACTAAGGGACATTTGATTTGAATTTCTTTTTTTCGTATGTGAACGGTTCTCTTGACCCCTTTCGCAGTTTTATAAATCAGATCACCACCAATATTCGATATTCCGCATTCTCTAGGCTCTAAATAGAAGTCAACTCCTCGAGAGTTTTTTGTTTCTATAACTGGTACAGTGATAAGAGGGCTTTTTATTTTATAACTAGAAGGAACATCTAAGAGTACTTTTACTGTATTTATAGCCATGTCACTATGATTTTTGACCACGACCTTAAAATGTAATTGTCCACCAACAAAATCATAATCACGTAGAACTTCAATTTTTCCTTCATCGATGGGTTCAGCTTCTTTTGGTAATGCTTGGGATTTAGATTCTATTGGGACGCTGTAAGCAACAAAAGTTCTTTTCGACATATCGATATACCCATCTATATCTCCTCGAGCAATAATTTGTGCGAGATTTTCTTCTATACTTGTTTCGGTTACTCCTAATCTATTAGAAAGCTCTCTCAAAGGCATAGTTCTATATGCTCTAGCTAGTTCTTTAATCTTTTTTTCCATGTATTTATTTGTCATAAATTCTCTCCTTTGAGTAAAAATGCCTTTTATTTCACCAGTCTTAATAAGCTCATGAAGACTCTTTCTTGCTAATTCTTCCGCAATTTTTAATCTTATAGCTAATTTTGAGAGTTCAAACAATCCATCATCTTTTGAAAAACCTTTAATCTCTTTATAAATCTGATCTGCTGTAATAACTTCGTTTCCCCGATCTGCGAAATATCCATTTACAGCTTTTGCTCTCATTAAATTAACACAAAAGGATTTAACAAGTTCTTTTGGTAGATTAAATATTTTTGAAAGTTCTTTTATAGAACTCCTGCCTTTACTTTTAATTTCTTTTATTAAATTATCCAAAATATGTTTTTGAGTATAATAAACATCTTTATTTAAGGAAAATGAACCTTTAATTTGGAATTGATTAATTAAAGTATATATCACTTTTGTAGCAATCTCAGAGCTCATATCCAGCATTACTCCTAAATCTGCTACTTTTATGATACCTTCATCTTGAAATTTAGATAATATTTTTTCGCGCATTTCCGAAGAAATATAATAAAACATTTGGTTTTTTTGATCGATTATTCCATAAATTCGTTCTTCATCAATATA
>JBHLOG010000146.1:0-8234 GCA_048940765.1 Promethearchaeota archaeon
GGATTACTATTTCAGCTGTTAATAAATTTCTAAGGAAAGCAGAAAACAAAGCAATGGAATTTTTTTTTGGGAGATATATATAAATCTAATTTAAAAATAAAAAAAATATAGTAGTAAATATTGAGATTTTATACTTAATTTTACCTTGGAATTAAGTTAGGTTTCATTAGCACAATGAGTGAAAGAGGGATGATCCAGGCTAAAATTGAGAAGAGTAACATCCACTCTAATAATTCAGTACCTTCAATTAGATTCAAAATGGCCACAATTAACGGACCAAATATTCCATAGATTCCCAGAATTTTAGGTATCTTAGTATTATATAACACGATTAACCATCCCATGAAGAAAGCACCAAAAGTAAAGCCCCCAAAAGCGAGATAAGACATAATACCGTGTGGTCCTTGTCCTAAGACACTAAATGCAGCATAATCACGATCTGCACTGAATATTCCTACTCCAATATAACCAAAATTCCCTATAAAACTAAATAAGAAAGCAAAACTACTTAAACGAAATCGTAATCGAGAAAAGTGTTGTTCTCCAATATTAGCTCTCTTAGGTAATGGGGCAAGAAATTTTTCCATGTAGAAAGTAAGTGGAAGAGTCATAGATCCCGCAACAATACAAGCAATGTCATATAAAATTGGAGCTGGAGTATGATCACTTGATCCAAGATCAGAAATCCAATTATCCCAAATAGTATATCCTTCTGGATCTAAAAAGGCAGCAACAATGACTCCAATTATGAGTAAAGAAATATATCCTATCATAACAACCATGGCACAATATTTCACGACATTAAAATTTGTTACAACATTGTAAAATTTTGCCCTTGCTTTATTTATAGATTGACGTACGGTCATAGATAATGTTCAGAATTTATTTATTTTAAATGTATTGATAAAGAACTAAGGATTTTAGATTAAAATGGACTTATTGAATTTACTATTATGAATATTTTAATTAAAATCAAGATATTATATGGGGAATCCTGATATTTTTTTTATATTTTTTTTTGTAATTCATTAATTTTGTATGATTTTGATAGAGGAGAATCGTATTTATGTTGGAAATCAGAAAATGTTTTATAGTTATTTGATCTACTATGATAATAATCAAAGAAAAAATAAGAGATTCGAAAATAACTTAAGGATTATTGAATGCAAAAATCAAAAATTCGTCCGCAAGAAATTTATCAGAGAAGTAAAGAATTAGGATTTAAGAATTCAGCGATTTTATTAACAGAAATTATAGATTCCGATGCGGATGATAATGAAAGAAAAGAAGCAATCAAATATTTATCATTAATAGGCAATAATTCCAATTCGATAAAAAATGAATGTTTTGGTACTTTTGAGAATTTGTTAGTTTCTGATAATAAAGTTGAAATAAAGTGTGAGGCAGCAAAAGCTTTAGGGAGAATAAAACATGAAAAAGGATTGAAACCTTTAAAATGGATATTAGAACAAGAGCAAATTGACAACCAAATAAAATTTTCAGTTTTAAAAGCGATACATAAAATCAAATTTGAGGATCCTGAAATCCAACTATTTATTAATGAACTTGATAGTAACTATAATTCGATAAAAGATTATGTTACAATTCAATTATTAAGTCTGAATCCTGAAGATCTTATAAAATTATCGCTGAGTTCATTAAAAAATAAAAGATATTCAAATAATCATAAAACTGAATTAGTAAAATTAATTGGATATGAGTTATCAAGTATAAATGTATCTTTTGAAGATATGAGTTATTTAAAAGCAAAATATCCTGAAATTTTAACTAACTTAATTCAAAATAAAAAGATTTTACTCGATGTTATTACACTAATTTTAAAAGAAGACGATTCAGACCTTTTGAATTCTATAATCATTATTTTAAAATTATTAGAAGATAAGCTTGAAGATGACTTAATTAAATTATTGCTAAATGATGATTTCATAGTTCGAAAGAATTCTGTAATTTTAAGTGGTAAATTGAAGCTTAAGAATGCGGTAGATTTACTATTAATTAATTTAGATAATATTTATAATGAAGTCAGTATAGCTGCTATAGAAGCTTTAGGAGAAATCGGAGAATTATCTGCGGTATCTGAGCTTTTAAACATTTTAGACATTGAGGATATGAGTTTCGAATATACAGATTTAGATATGAAGTTATACATTCTTGATGCTATTAAGAAAATATATTTGAATAATAAAGATGCTACTTATGAAGAATTATTTTCTTGCTTAAATCGAGATAATAATACGATAAAAGAAAGTGTGGCTTTTATTTTAGGAGAGATAGGGAAAGAAGATTTTGTAAAACCTTTATTAGGTTCATTAAGTGTACGGAATTTAGATGTAAGAAAAATGGCAATAATTGCTTTAGGAAAAATTGGTAATATTGAACCTATAGACGCTTTATTAAATATTTTAGGCGATAAAAAAGAATATTGGCTGATTAAGAAAGTTACAATTGATGCTATTTATAATATTTTCCAGAGTAATTGGTATCGAATAAAAAATGAAGATATAAAAAGAATATTTAGTAAAAATATTGCTTTAATATCCGAATACTTAGGACAACAAGAAGATGAAAACTATAAAGTTAAATTGGGTATAATAAAACTATTAGAAACATTTGGAGATGATAAAGTTCTCAGCGCTTTACTAAAAAGGGTAAATGATTTTCATAGAGTTGTGAGAATTTATGCTTCAAATGCAATAAAACATATTGAGGAAAGATTAGAAGAAAATAACATGAATAATTAAATTTTTTATTGTCCTTATCATTATAATTATGAATCTATCGTCTCTCAGTTATAATAGTAATTTCGGATATCGGTATATAAATAATATTATTATATTTATCTTCTAAGACTATTATGTCATCTTCTGTAATAGATAGAAGTTTTCCTATAAACTCTTTCGTAATATTTTTCACGTAGATATATATTTCTTTTTCAATTAATTTTTCAATAATTCTTTTTGGAATCATACTTAAGTGTATTTCACTTTAAAATTTATTTTTAACCTTTTTTTACTAATTTTTCAAAAAGAGCTAATTGCTTATCCAATAATATAATAATGTTTTTTTTACAGATCCTATTTTATTAAATAGAACTTTCATGAATTTAAAAATCAATATAATGTTTCATTAAAATATCATGACTGAAGATAAATCAGAAAAAACTGAAAGTCCATATGAATATTCATTTGAGTATATACAGAAAAAACTCGAAGGCGCTAAAGACAGTTTTGGACTATTAATGAAAGAAATTGTTCGAACAGGGATTTGCACGGAGTGTGCTACATGTGCTGCTGTATGTCCCGTATTGGAATGGGATGATCTAGCAGGACAACCAAAATTGATTGGTAAATGCACTGGATGTGGGATTTGTTATAATCAATGTCCAAGAACAATTACAGATCCTTATCAACTTATGGGAGACTTTAAAACTGGTTATGTAGCCAACACTAATATCCCAGAAGTGATAGGAGGGCAAGATGGTGGAACTGTAACTAGTTTGCTTTGCTATTTATTTGATGAACATTTAATAGATGCTGCTGTGGTAACGATGAGAGATCCGAGCAAGCCATGGTATCCAGTGGCTCAAATTATCACCAACAAAGATGACACCATTAAAGCCTCAGGATCGATTTATAGTCATTCTCAAACAGTAGAAGCATTAATGGATGCTGTGAGGCAAGATTTTAGATCGATAGCATTTGTAGGGACACCATGTAACATAGACGCAGTTGCAAAAATGTTTGACAGTCCAACTGGTATGTTGAAATATTTCATGAGGTGCCACGTTTTAAAAATAGGACTTTTCTGTATGGATAGTTTTGCTCCAGAGGCTCTCTATCCCTTTTTTGAAAAAGAGGGGATAGATTTAACAAAAGTTCAAAAGATGAATATTAGTAAGGGTAAATTTAACTTGTATTATGATCCAAAAGCAGAATCTATCAAATCGTATACAATTAAGCAATTAGATAAATTTAAATCATCGAGTTGTAATTTCTGTACAGACTTAACTGCTGAAAAAGCAGATATTTCAGTAGGGTCAGTAGGGAGTGGAGCTAATAGAAATACTGTTTTTGCTCGAACTGGTCTAGGTGCTGAAATCATGGAAGATGCTGCTAAAAAAGGTTATATCAAAGTAGAGCCTTTTAATTCTATTAATTTGAATGCTGTTTTATATTTAGCAAAATTGAAAAAAGTCTCACAATATACAGTTCAGAAAAGGAAAGTATTTATTGTAAGAGATTTAGAGGAACGAGAGGAACCAAGAATAGAAACCAAACCAGAAGTAGATCAAGCTCCCGTTAAACCTCCTCTGGGAGCACGAAGATTTTTGAGCGTTTCAAATGAATTAAATGAAGAAGATAAAGTCCTGAATATTTCACTTACAAATACAATTGGTTATGTCTTAGAAGATATGAAAATTAGAATCGTATCTGTAGAAGAATTATTTGAAAAAAGACCCTGGATAACAACTATAAGAGAACTCTTTCCATTTGAAACCATTGAAATTGGATATCCTTTAGATATACCAGATGGCGAACCTATTAAAGCTAACATTTTAGTTGAAGCATCAACAGAAGCTTTTGGCAAGATTTTTTCAAGAACGATAAAAGTAGCACCAAAAGAATAAAATTCTAAATTAAATTTTATTAAAAAAGTTAAATGAAATAAATTATTATAAAAAACATTAAAAAAAGGAAAATCTAAAATGAAAATTAGTTTAGTCGGACTAAGTGGATGTGGTAAAACGAGTGTATACTCGGTTGCTTTTGCAGCAAAACGACCGGAAGAGACAAAAGGTTTAGCCCCAACAATACTCTATGAAACAAGGAGACATCCATTCTTAGGTTTACAAGTTGGAATCTTCGATTTTGGAGGTCAAGAAGAATTTCGTAAAGAATACATGGAGAAACCTGAAATCTTTCGGGGAACAGACATTCTTATTCCAATAGTCGATTTACATGACCCAAAAACATTTGAAGAGGCAAAAAACTATTTTATAAGTCTATTAGATTTATATCGTAAGAATAATGAAAAACCTAAAATCTTCTTATTCTTACATAAATATGATACTGAGCAATATCAGAAAGAGCTCCTTGATACAAATGTTAAAAAGGCAAAAGAACTCTTCCTAGATATATTTAAGGATTATGATTTCGACTACATGCTTACAAGTATTTATGAAGAAGACAAATTAGCAAAAGTATTCCGAGATGTTTTGATTTCAGAGTATGCGGAATTAAAAGCTCATGTAGAAAAAGCAGAAAAACAACTTGATGAAATTAAAGCAAAAGTTATCATCGCGGATATTTCGGGTAATGTTATAGTTCATAATGTTCAAGGAGTTAGTAGTGGATTAACCCTTAGAGGCGATTTAAGAGATTTTATTAATGCTTGCAATACTGTTAGAGAAAACATTTTTATGGCAGATAGTGCGAAGTTTAGAGGAGGAGATGGAGATGGGAAGGAGATTGAGCTTCATATTTTCAAATACATTATTTCTGTTCTTGTTATGAAGTCAGGTGAACTTAGTCGAGAATCTCAAGACAAATTAAATATGCTTTTGAATGATATGAAGTTATTTGCTGATTTGATTATTTCAGCGCATACAGATTAAAATTCAATAAATCTAACCAAATCTTTTTTAATTTCACTATTTTTTAAAAAAATTTTATTATTTTTTGGTACAAGTAGAGATATATTTGCATGATCTAGTTTTTAGAGATAAAAAGAAAAAACATTGAATTTGAAATTTTCAGATTTAATATAATTTTAAATTTTTAAAAGTATATAATTACTAAATATTACTAAATTTAAAACAAGAGATTTATGAATATGCCAAAAGTAAAAGCAAATAATATTGAAATTGAATATGATACATTTGGGGATCCTTCTTTAAAACCCTTATTAATGATTATGGGCCTTGGCGCCCAAATGATTAGATGGGATGTTGAACTCTGTGAAAAACTTGTAGAAAGTGGATTTTATGTAATCCGGTTTGATAATCGAGACGTGGGGTTATCCACTAAATTTGATCAAGCTGGGGAACCTGATTTAATGAAAATGTTCATGGCTGTACAAAAAGGGGAAAAAATAGAGGCTGTGTATACATTAAATGATATGGCTGATGATGCTGTTGGGTTATTAGATGCTTTAAATATTGATAAAGCACATATCTGTGGTGCTTCAATGGGAGGGATGATTGCTCAGGTTATTGCATATAGACATCCTTCCCGTGTTTTATCCCTAACTTCTATCATGAGTAGCACAGGTAATCCCGATCTTCCCCAACCAAAACCACAAGCACTACAAGTACTTCTCAAACCTCCGCCTGAAGGACGTGAAGCAATTATTGAGGATGGAGTGAATCGTATGAGAATTATCCATGGCTCTGGTTTTCCTTTTGATGAAAAGAAAGCGCGTGAATCTGTTGCTGCTGCATATGATCGCTCTAATTATCGACCAGGATATTCAAGGCAATTAGCAGCAATTTTGGCTACAGGAAATCGTAAATCAGCTTTAGCATCTATAAAAGTACCTACACTTGTAATTCATGGAGGAGATGACCCTCTTGTCTCAGTTGAAGGTGGTACAGAGACTGCAGAAGCAATACCTGGAGCAGAATTACTCATAATTGAAGGAATGGGGCACAGTTTACCAATTGAAGTATGGTCACGATTAATTGATGCATTTATAAAAAACACATCTAAAGCTTACTCATAACTTTTTTTATTTAAAGATCTTTAAGTTAAGAGTGTTTTATATAACAATTTTGATTGAATTTATATTTGGAATTTATAGAAAAAAAGGATTTCAAGACAAGTTCATACTGTAGTTTTTTCTACTTTTTTAAACTTTTCCTCTAATCCCTGCATATATTTTGAAATTTCATATCGATAGGAGTACCATGCTGATAAGTATAAAAAAATTCCAATTAAAATTAACCAGAAAGCGTCAGAAAATTTTGAAATAATAATAAGGTAGAATCCGTATAAAATGAACCCAAAACTAAATATGGTACCTACTATAAAAACCACTTTCATAGTCTGGTATAAATCATCGGAATCTGATAAGATAGATGCTTTTAAAATTCGACCACCATCTAAGGGGAATGTTGGGATAAAATTAAAAACTGCTAAAATTATATTAGCAAATCCAGACAAACTCAATGACATGTATATAAAATTAGTAAAATTAATTTGTGGAATTCTTAAAACTAGAAATAAGATTACACCAATTAATAAATTAGAAAGTGGGCCTGCGACATATACTTTTAACAGATCATTTGGTTTTTTATGCTTATCTTCCATATCAAAACTTCCTCCAATAAAACTCAATTCAATTTCAGTTATAACAAGCTCATATCGTTGAGCTACTAATAAATGTGCCAATTCATGAATAAAGATCGAAATAAAAATAATGATAGCGTTTACAAAACCAAATATTATTAGTTCAATTAAAGGAACATTCGGGTAAGATTTAGTATAAAAAACCATTGCATAATAGACTACTATAACTATAAATAACAATATAGATGGATGTATTTTTATATCGGTTTTTTTTATTCTTGCTATTTTTATTTTTCTAACCCTTCTTTCAGTTTGGTTAAATTAAATTAAAAAAATCATAAATTATAGCTATTCCATTCAAAAATAATATTGCAAAAGAAAATTTAAATAAGTTTGGGTTTAATTCAAAAAGTGAATCAATATTACAATGTAACATTAAATTCCATCTATTTAAATAAAATGAGCAGATTTTATTTTTTTTCTATATTTTTAACATTAAAAAACTATACTATTATATTCAACTCGTGAGATAAAAATGGTTACCCGCTGTAGATGGGCTGAGAATGATGAATTAATGAGGATTTACCATGATCAAGAATGGGGTACCCCTGTTCATGACGATCGTCTTTTATTCGAATTTTTAATATTGGAGGGCATTCAAGCAGGATTAAGTTGGAAAACAATATTACAAAAGCGCGAAAACTTTAGATTGGCATTTGATAATTTTGATTATAATAAAATCGCTAAATATACTGAGCAAAATATCGATGAGTTAATGAATAATAAAGGTATAATAAGGAATACACTTAAAATCAAATCTGTAATTACAAATGCTAAAGTATTTTTAAAAGTTCAAAAAGAATTCGGTTCATTTAATAAATATATTTGGAAATTTGTTAATTATAAAACAATTAATAATAAATTTAA
>JBHLOG010000147.1:0-8165 GCA_048940765.1 Promethearchaeota archaeon
GGTGGAATAGCCTGTGATGGATGGTGGGAGTCCACCACTGTTAAACATCTCTTTGCTATAGGTGAAATTAATGGAAGCCATGGTATCCTTAGACCTGGCGGAGCTTCATTAAATGCTGGACAAGTAGGAGGATTAAGGACCGCTTTAAAGATTTCACATTCAAAGTATAAGGAGCAAACTGTAAATTTTAAGCAATTTCAAACTACTCTTGAAAAAGAAATAATCAATATAAAAAAAGAGTTCACAAATTTATTAGGAAATGCACCATCTTCAAATAATAATTATTTAATACCATCTGATCTTTTAGATCAAATCCAAAATAGGATGTCTAAATATGCTATTATTATACGTCCTTTGAAGGGGCTTGAATCAGAAATATCTATTATTCAAAATCAGTTAAACCAACTCACTAAATTAATAATTTTAGGTAATAATTTAGAAATTATAGAATATTTACGAGTTAGAGATGCACTCCTCACTCAATTATTCTTTTTAAAAGCCATTTTAGATTATCATCTCTCAAACGGAAGGAGTAGAGGTTCTTATCTAATTTTAAGAGAAACTTTGAAAGAATCGTTATCAGAAATGTACATTGTACCTCCCGATAAACTTAGAGATTTCAAATTTATATATAATAATGTTGATTTATCAAAAAGAATTCAAACACTACAAATGAGAAATGGTCAGATTCTTATCGAATGGGAAAAAGTAAGAAAGATTCCTTCGGATTTTGGTTGGTTTGAAAACGTATGGAAAGATTTTTTAAATGGAAAGACGTTTGAGTAGGTTTAAATTATTATATTATTTTAATTTTGGAAAGAAGCGACCTGTATTATTTAAATAATCCTCATAAATATTTCCGAATTTTTTTTTAAGAGCTTCCTCTTCCATTTTAGCTTGAGATGATAAACCAATCCATGATAAAGCACCAATAAGTGCTAACCATATACCAGTCGCTAGAAAAAAGAAGATTACTAATAATGCTTTTGCTATATACATAGGATGTCTTATATATTTATATGGACCTCCCGTCGCTAATATATAATTGGAATTCATAGATTTATAAGCAGGAGTATAATTAATGTTATAAGCGAAAATAGCTACTCCCCAGCCATCTTGAATCCAGATCCCAATAACGCCAATCCAATTCATCCATTTGGGGAAATCAAAAGCAAAAAATCTTGTAAAAAAATCCCAAAAATTAAAGATACAAATGAAAATTACAAAAAAATTCAAAAAAGAGATAATCCCCATTCCTATCAATACAAATAAATTATATCCTGAAGCAATGATTTCATTTTCGCTTTTATTTTCAATAATAATAGCTCCATTTGGAAGGCGTTCACCGCGTTTGAATTTAAGAAAGATTATAATTATTATCGATACCAACCATCCACCTAAAATTACAAATAAAAGTTCGAAACGTTCTAACATATGATTTATAAAACAATATTATTCTTAATCTCATGTATGAAAAAAATTCTAAAACTTTAATAGCTTAATCAATTGAATCATTAATATCTAAATATTTTTAGTGTTAATTGTTCAAGAAGTATGATTAATCCTTATTCTTTTTTTTTAATAAAGCAAGCAATGATGCTTTTTGGCAGAAACCTTACTAAAAATTGTAAAGTATGTAATAATAATAGGTTTGATGGGATTTTAGATTTTATCTTTGGTAAAATCGATAACTTATGTTTTAGATGCCGCTTTCAAGCTAATTTTTTTAAAGTTGTTTTGTCGAGATGGTTTTCCTTATATAATATAGATTATCATATATTATACGAATTCTACACAAATCATACATTTATTAAGGTATTAAAAAATATTTTCAAAGGTTTTGCGGAATTTGGATTAAGAATGCCATTTGTAACAGGAGCTCCATTGAGTGTTGTTTGGAATTATACAAAAAAGTGTAATTTAAGATGTTCTCATTGCTTTTCCGATTCAAAATTCAACCAAAAATCAAATCACGAGCTTAATACTGAAGAGGCTAAAAGAGTAATAGACATTTTAGCAGCAAATGATGTTATTACTGTTAATTTTTGTGGAGGAGAACCACTTACAAGAGATGATTTATTTGAGGTTATGAAATATACTCAAGATAATGATATTTATCCTTCTATCTCTACTAATGCTACATTGTTAACAAAAGATATTTGCAGGAAAATCTATAATACAGGAGTACGAAGTATATCAATTAGCTTAGATAGTATCTCTAAAGAAAAACATGATAGATTACGCAATATGTCAGGAGCATTTGATATGGCTATTGATGGGATAAATAATGCTATTGAATTTGGTAAATTTGATGAATTAATTATTAATACAACTTTAGCTGATTTTAATTATGAAGAAATACCTCAAATATATGAATATGTTAAAAATTTAGGCGCAACTCGATTTTATGTATCTCGTATTTTACCAGTAGGTAGGGGAAAATATTATATGACTCATGACGTTAATAAAAAGACAAAACGTGCTGTTATGAAATTTATGGCACAAAAATTTATTGAAAATATAAAAAGTAATCATACTTTAGAAGTTTTAGGAAGAGGGATGCCTTATTTTAGTAGGACATGTTATGATTTAAGTAATGGAAATTATTATCCCCTTTGTGAAATTTTAACTGGTTATGAGAATAAATATCAAAAATTATTTGATGGCAATACACCCTATTTGCTCCATCGCCTTAACCGATTCTTTAGTGGATGTGCAACAGGATTGTTTTATTGTGGATTAGATTGTGATGGATATGTGATCCCTTGTGCACCAGCGGGGCATATAAAATTAGGAAATATCCTAAAAGAAGGTTTACATGATATTTGGATCAAGAATACGATATTAAACCAAATAAGAAATAGAAATAAGGTAAAAGGGAAATGTTCAACATGTTATACTAAAAATCTTTGTGGAGGATGTAGATTAACAGCCTATGGTTTAACTAATAATTGGCTTGGAAGCGATTTAAGTTGTCCTTATTAGATTCAATAAACTTTAAGGTTTAAATTTATTAATCTACTTTTTCTTGTAAATTTTTTCTAATAATTGATCAATAGAACGATTTTTCGCCAAATACCAATAAATAATAATTACTATAGATATAAAACTTACAATAATAACCACCCAAAAAATAAATGTTATAATGAAACTATAAAAAGTATCCTCTGAAACATGATAAATTGAAATAGATATATTTGAATTATCCAAACAATAGCTTGTTGTAGGTACTTGTGCATATCCCATAGAAAGGTGGGCAACATCGAGTCTATATATTGGATCTTGCATTAAACAAACTCGCCTATCTTGAGCCAGAATAGTTGTTGTATAAATACGGAATTCCCCTTCCAAGGAAACAATAACCTCCTCCCTCCAATCCCCTATAATATCAGCCCAAGCTACTTGATAACCTTGAACATCATCAAGATGAGTAAAATCTGTTTCATAATCAAAAATTTTATTATCATAAAGTAATTCGCGTTGCAGATCAGCATCCCAATATACAGCTTTAGGTCGTAATCCAATATCGAAAATTTCTTCATTTGCTATTAGAGTTCCATTTGCAGAATGTAACCATCTCTTGGGATATTCATCTTCACCACTATAACATTCCATTCCCGGATAGGAGGGATCAATATCAGAAACTAATCCTTGCTGGTGAATATGGTGTGCTGTTTCTTTTATTCCCCATAAAACATCTCCAGTAGCAGCATCAACCAAGCAGATCCCATAATCATATTTAGGAATAGGATGGATAACACCTTCAATACCGTAATAGATTTCTAGCCCAGGATGGCCTGGATCAATATCACCAATATAACAATGGTCTGGATGTGATAATCCAGTAGACCAGAGGCCTCTTCCATCTTCATCAATAACGCATGAACCCAGTACAATTTCATCATATCCATCAGAATCAACGTCTGCGGAATGTAAATAGTGAGCGCCTTGTCCATAATACATAAAAAAACATTCTTGATTACTGTACCATCGCCATAGATTCCTTAAATTATTATTATCTAGATTATAAGTTTCAAGTTTCATTAATCCATATGTTCCACGGATAGTCACAATAGATGGATGATGACCATCTAGATAAGCTACACCAAGTTGATTTCGTGAATTCCAGCTATATATTTGCGTTGATCGACGTGGCCAAGCTGTTCGTGTTATTTCATTACCAGACATACCATCCCATATTGAAAGATACTCCGGACCAGTTTGAACCCGTCCAAAAATGTCCCTATGATCCCCTGTCCCTGTTTTAATGGCAATCTCTGCCTTGTTATCTCCATTAAAATCATAAACCACATATGGGGAATACCATATTCCCTGTTCAATATCCCATCCTAAATCTTTACTCCACAGAAAGGTTCCGTTTGAAAGATATGCCTCAATTTTATATGTATCTGTACTGGGTCTCCAACCTCCGTTCAAAAAAGGTTCTAAAGGGTCAATGTTAATATTAGGCTGTTTTATAATAAAATCATACTTTCCATCTGCATTGAGATCTGCAATACCAACCTTTTGAAATGTGTAATTACCATTGAGCTTTATAGAAATAAATGGCTCTCCAATATTATTCGAAATACGAACATTATTAGAAGGAGCTAATTGCGTACCATTAATAATAGGACATACCCAATATCGAACATCTGTTTCATTCATTGGAGGATTATCTATAAAATTAGTTGTGGAATTAATAGGATTGATATTTAGTTTAATTGGATCATTTTCTAATGTATCTCTATAAATATTAAACGAAATATCATTTGGATCTTCTTCGAGCAATCTCCATCCTATATAAACATGGCTATTATTTATGTACATTGCTACTAAGCCGCGATCAAGATATTCTTTTATACGTTCTCCTTCACTATATTCGATTTGGTTTCTAATTGGAGAGAGACATCCAAAAAAAGGTTGAAATACAAAAATATAGAAGAAGAATGCGGGAATTAACAACAAAATATAACGAATAATCCGCCTTCGCGAATTTTTTCTTTTTTTTACTTTCATTTGAACTGCTGTACCTTGTATAAAAACTTAATCTCATTGAATTAAACAATCTATAAGATTTAAACATTAAACAATTTGATAAAAATTAAGATTCAGATAGTTTTTAATTTTCTTTTGATTAATAATCAAATTATTTAATAATTTAGATGGATTTTAAGATTATTAATTGAGTATTAGCATATTATTGGAAGTGTCGATTATGAGTATGGACGGAAAAATTTGTATGATAACAGGAGCAAATTCAGGTATAGGTAAGGCTACAGCAATAGGATTGGCAAAATTAAATGCTAGAATAATAATGGTTTGCCGTGATAAGGACCGTGGAGAAAAAGCTAAAAAAGAAATAATAAATCAAACAGGAAATAAAAATATTGACTTATTACTCTGTGATTTATCTTCTCAAGAACAAATTCGAAAACTTTTGGTAGAGTTTAAAGAAAAATACCAAAATTTACATGTATTAATAAATAATGCTGGAATTATGCTTAAAAAACGGACAATATCAGTTGATGGATTTGAAATGAATTTTGCCATACATTTTCTTGCCCCCTTTTTATTAACTAATTTATTAATTGATGTTTTAAAAAGAAGTGCTCCAAGTCGCATTATTAATGTCACTTCGGCAGCACATAAAAGAGCCAAGATCGATTTTAACGATATTCAAAGTGAAAACAAGAAATACCGATTATTTACTGTATATGGGATATCAAAATTAGCAGAAATGTTATTGACCTATGAACTAAGTAGAAATTTAGAAGGAAGTAGAGTAACTGTTAATGCTATTCATCCTGGTTTAGTAAATACTAATCTTGGTCGAGACCAATCTAAATTTAGCCAATGGTTTGCAAGAAAATTTTTCAAAAGTCCGGAAGAAGGAGCACAGACTTCAATTTATTTAGCATCTTCTCCAGAAGTAGAAGGTATTACTGGAAAGTATTTTGTTAATAATCAACCAAAAGAATCTTCTGGAGAATCTTATAATAAAGAACATGCTAAAAAATTATGGCATATTGCGTTGGAAATGACAAAATTAATGGTTTAAAAATTTTTTTTAAATTATTTTGTGTGTAAACAAAATAAAAGTATATAAAAATATAACTCTAAATACAAATTTTATCATAATTTTAAAATTGTGTTTTTTTATTACATTTTTCTAAAATCTTAATATTTATTTTAGACTTATTCTCCAATCTTTTTTTTAATATAATCGGAATATTAGGTAAAATATTATTTTAAAATGAATTCTATAAATATCTTTTATAATTGATATTAACTATCTAAAAAAGATGGGATTTTTAATCAATATGTTTCATGATATACCAGAATCTATAAAAAATCGAATGAAATATTTAGAAGAACTAGATACAAAAGATAGAACTAATGGAACACCTCGAATGGAGAGGCTTCGTCAAATCCCTCCTGAAACTGGGAAATTTATATCACTTCTTGCTGCTAGTGCTCCAAAAGGAGTATTTTTAGAAATTGGTACTAGTGCGGGATATTCGGCTCTATGGATTGCTCTTGCATGTAAACTCAATGGTAATAAATTAATTACTTTTGAAATTTTAGAAGAAAAAGCAGTATTTGCTAAAGAAACTTTTTCAATAACTAATTTAAACAATATAGTAGAGCTAATAGAAGGAGATGCTCGAAATCACATCTCAGAATATAAGAACATCGCTTTTTGCTTTTTGGATGCTGAGAAAGAAGTTTATGAAGATTGTTATGATCTATTGATTCCAAATATGGTTAAAGGAGGAATTATTGTTGCTGATAATGCAATTAATCATTATGAAACGTTAAAACCGATGATTGATAAAGCCCTAATGGATAAGCGTATAGATGCCTTAATAGTACCTATCGGAAAAGGAGAACTGGTCTGTAGAAAAATATAATAATATTTTCATACCAAAAGCCCTTATTTCTTTTTTCAAATGAGCTTAGTAAAGAAATTGAGAAAAGTTATAGTAAGCTTTAAGAGTTTAACCTCTCCTTTAAAAATTCCTGCATAATAAATCTTTCAGCATAAAAAAATACGTAATCGAATCATAAAGTACTTTGCGATACAAAGCTTTATATATTTTCCTTCATATATTTTTAATGGGACTTAAGAAAGTCTCTAAGGACTGAAAATAAGAAAATTTAAAATTTATGGATTAGTTCAATTTAGGTTAGGCTAAATATGAAGAAAGAGTCTATGTTTCTAATTGGAGCAACTTCTTTAATGGTCTCTTTAGTAATGGCCATGCTCTTACCAGATCTACCATTAATTAGCTTTTTAAAGGGGATGTTTGTAGGAATTTCTTTAACTATGAATCTTAGCTTTTTAGTTAGATATCGACTTGAAAAAAATAATGTCAATAACACAAATAAAAGAGAAAAAAGAATACAAGGTGACCAATTTGGAGAATAATAAGTTATGTGGGGTATGTATAGTTGGAATAATATTTGCTCTATTAGAGATCTTTATAATTGTAGGAGAAAGTTTAGGTTGGATTAGTTATAATATGGATCTCGATTCTTTCCTATTCATAATTTTTCTTATATTCATAATTACTTATCAAAATAGAAATGAAAATAAAAAAATGGAGGTAGAAAAATTTGAGTAAAGTACATGCAATTAAAACACAGAACCTTACTAAAAATTTTGGTAATCTGCTTGCTGTGAATAAGATAAACCTCAGCATTCCTTATGGAAAAACATATGGGCTATTAGGACCAAACGGTGCTGGAAAGACTACAACTGTGAGGATGCTTAATGCTATTATATCGAAAACTTCCGGAAACGCTTCAGTTGGAGGGTATGATATCGCAACCGAAAGTCAGAAAGTTAAAATGATATGTGGCTTTTTACCAGAATCTCCTGGATTATATTCTAAACTTACTGCGAAGGAATTCTTAGAATTTATTGGAGAATTATATTATTTGCCAAAAGATGTGATCTCTGTCAGAATTGATGAATTAATAGAGCTCTTCAATCTGGAGGGTCGAGAAAATGATCTTTTAGAAAGCTACTCAAGAGGAATGAAGCAAAAAGTTTGTTTATGTGCTGCTTTGATTCAAGATCCTGAAATATTATTTTTAGATGAGCCTACATCGAACTTAGATCCTGCTGCTGCTAGAATGGTAAAAGATTTAATTTCTCA
>JBHLOG010000026.1:0-34851 GCA_048940765.1 Promethearchaeota archaeon
GGGGATATTTTTCTTGAAATAAATTAAGAATTTATATGAAAAATTACATATTGCATCAAACGAAGAAAGAGAAAAACTATGGAATATCATTATTGAAAAAAATAGAGTTCTTTTAAACAAGAAAAAAGAAGAGCTAAAAAAAGCATTAAAAAAAACATTATAATATCCTCCTAATACCTTGAAATGTACGAATATTCGTGAAAGGTCTGTTTCACGATCAATTATCTAATATATATTTTTTATTTTTAAATAACCTTCCCTTCAACAAAAAAGAAAAATATAAGATACAATAAGCAATAATAAGGAGATTAAAAATTATGAAAATAAATAACTAAATTGATTTAAATAAAAACAATATACATATTTCTCTCGATAATTTAAAAATGTTGAATATAATTCTATGGATCTTTTTATTTATTATTGGTTATTTAATTATTTTTTTCGCTGCTGACGTTTTTTTAGACAATTTAAAAGAAATATGCCTTATTTATAGAATATCTCCATTTATTATTGGATTAATAATCCTTGGTATTGATCCAGAGGAATCAATAGCATCAATAATTGCTGCTATCAATGGTCTTCCATATATTGCAGTAGGAAATGTGATAGGTAATTCTATTACTGCTTTGACAATACCATTTGCTTTACCAGCATTATTATATAAAACTAATTTTGAATCAGTTGCTCAGTATTATTTTAATTTAATCTACATTTCATTGTTATGTATTTTGTCAGCTATATTAATTTATCTTGGATTACTTTTTGCTGGAATTTGTTGTATTATTATCTATATTATATATTTGATAAGGAATTTAAGAAACGTTGCGACAAAAAAAAAATCAATTAATATTATTAGTGATGAAATAAAGAACATTCAGTTATTTTCAGAAAAAGATACCAAACCAAAAAAATATAAAACGTTTATCCTAGTCATCATTGGGTTTACTTTTATATTTTTGGGTGGTGAATTGTTAATTATATCGGCAGAAAACATTATAATGTTAACCTTCATCCCTGAATCCTTTTTTGGATTTGTTATTATTGCCATAGTTACGAATGTGGAGGAAATTACTTTAATGTTGAAATCTATTAAAAAGCAGAGTGTAGAAATTGGTTTAGGAGGGATGATTGGAAAAATAATCTGGAACTTGACATTAACTTTTGGAATTAGTGGAATGATTGCTATGAATATCCCATTTGCATGGATCTCTGTTTGGAATTGGCTTATTCTTCTATTATTAATTATATATTTTAATTACATCTCATACAAGAGGTCTTTAGAGAAAATAGAAGGTTTAGTTTTAATAACAATCTTTATTTGCTTTATTTCTATCAATTTTATATCAATAGGTCTTTAATATAAAAAATTCGAACTTTATAAATGAAGCTGGAGTAAAGAGTTATAATAATCCAAGTAGATTGGTGACTCCATCAATTTTAGGAACTTCAACTTTAAAATAGTTTTTCGTAATGTCGATTAAAAAAGTTAAATAGGACCTTTGAATTTTCTCATTATGTTTTTCTGAGATGTAGTCTATGAGCATTTTAGCTGTTATAGGATTTCCCTTTTGATTTTCAATAAGATCTGCAATTTCTTTCGAAAATTCATAAGCTTTATTTATCTCATTCCTTAAAATGATTAAACCAGCCATTAAATCATACTCCGCTAAAAACTTTTGAACCATAGACTTCTCAAATTCTAGTCCCTTCAAGTTAATTATTTTATCTTTGTCTTTAATAACTTCTCGCTTTTTGAAAACAATATGGCTTTTATATTCATTTTTATTCTTATTATAATCTTCTTCAGATATGATACTTATATCAAAATCAAATGAATTCTGTGTTATATATTTGAAAAAATTAATAATGTGATTATATAGGAACTGTTCTTCAGAAAGTATAAGAGTTTTTTTTCTTAAAAATATAGCTCTTAAAACATTAACAATTAAAAAATCAGGTAAATTTAATTTGATTAAATCAAACTTAAGTATATCCATTTCTGGGCTTACAATCTCATCGGTTGACTGACTTGATGAATTTTCTTGGAGTTCGATTTTAAAATCTGCTACTAAACAATCTCTCACAATCAAATTTTTATCCACATATGCAATAAATGAATGTTCACATATCATTCCTGTTGCAATATTTAATGCTAAAAGTCCTTTCGACACATTTTTGGTTAGATCTTCTGAAATCTCTATATTATCCCATTTTTTACAAATCGGACATCTAATTACGACTTTCGCCATATTTTATCAAAAGTTATAATTTCTCAATAGTCAAATTTAATTCTAATTTAGCTTATTGTTTCATAAGCTTTTTCTTATATAATAAATGTTGTATAATCCCTATATAAATTTGCTCTATGGTAATAGATTATCTAAGATGAGCTTTATTTTTAATATCTCTTAACTCGACCATAATTTTTCTCTACTAAATTAGCAACTAGTAGGCAAAAAACCGCACTTAAATTTTCTGCTGTTAAAAATGCCATAGAATTATTTAAGAAGATTATACAAATAAAGAATACACTAAAGAAAAAACCAATAAAAAGAATAAAAATTATTAAAAGTGGTTTTGTTATTGGAAAATTTAAGAATTTCTTGAGCTTTGAACTCTTGATTTTTGCCTTTCGAAATCGACTGCGCAATTTTTCTCTGCGTTCAACTTGGGCATAACTTTCAAAAATAATAATTGTAGCAAAAAATAAAGCCATCCAAATTCCAATAGGAATTAATATTACAACGAAATAACTTCCAATTGCTAAAAAATATTGACCGATTAATATAAAAAATATTTGGAACATTCCACACATTCCTAATAGCATTAACCCTATACCAAAATATTCCTTTGACAACCAACGAATTCTAATGGGCATATTTCCAATATCCTAAATATTCAATGGTGGGCCCGGCGCGATTTGAACGCACGACCTTCCGCACGTCAAGCGGACGTCATACCGAGCTAGACCACGGGCCCTTTTATGAAATATGATATTACTTGTATGTAATTTATATTATTAAAAAATAAATATTTTATTAAAATCGGTAAATCTCTATTATGTGATCTTTAAATTAAAAGATATAAAAAATAAAAAAAATAAAAATTAATCAGTTTAAGCTTTTTTCTCTCGCAATGCTTTTATCATTGGCAAATCTTTTCCAGAAAGAATTTCAAGCATTGCTCCTCCTGCGGTCGAAATAAAGGAAACATCGTCAGCCTTTCCTGCCATTGAAGCTGCAGCTCCCATTTCTCCACCGCCTATAATAGTAAGAGCTTTATTTTTCTTTGTAGCAGCTACCATAGTATCCACAATTTCATTTGTAGCTTGTCTAAACACTTCTTTTTCAAATATACCAGGAGGACCGTTTGCAACAATTGTTTTACATTTCATCAGAATTTCATTGAATTTATTTACTGTTTTTTCACCAATATCCCCCGTTGTTGTATTATAAGTACCCGCTTCATCGATTCTAATGGTTTTCCTATTACCATTATCATCAATAATTAAGTCTTCTGGTAGAATGATTTTATTCTTATACTTTTCATACGTTTCTTTTATCATAGCTTTATTTTTTTCTAAATCTTCAGCTATAATCTTATGGTTTGGTTCTCCCATATTTTTACCCAAAGCTTCAAAGATTAAGATTGCAGTTAGTCCTGAACATAGAGCGTAATCTAATTTTTCATTATCAAAGTTATATTTCATTGCTTTGAACTTATCTATAGCTTTTGCTCCACCTATTAACATCGCCATAGGTTTATCAGGTTCTTGCATAATTTTTTTTAATGCATACAATTCTGCATCAGTTATGGGTCCAGCCATCATTTTTGGCCATCCTATGATGGATGCATGAGCTCGATGAGCAGCTCCAAAAGCATCAACAATAACATAGTCAACTAATGGATATAGTGTTTTTATCATTTCTGTCTTTTCTGCTTCAGAAAAATCTTTATAATCTATCATTTCTCCTTCAAACTTCCGAACATTATCAAGGACTAAAACTTCTCCTGGTTTAAGGTCTTTAATTGCTTGAACCGCTTTTTCTCCAAAAATATCTTTTACAAATTTTACAGGTCGTCCTAGATGTTTTTGAATCTCTTTGGCATGTATATCTAAATCCGTAAAATCTTTCTCTCCAGGGCGAGATTGATGAGCCAAAATGATTACTGCACTTTTCTTAAAATATTCATTTAGAGCAGGTACAAGTGCTCTAATTCTCGGTGAATCTCTGATCTCCATTTTTTCTGTATCAATGTTCGAGTTAATATCAACTCGCATCAAAATCTTCTTTCCTTTTAATTTCACATCTTTATAAGATGTATAATCAATTTTCATAAGTTTTTCACTTCTGATTAGGATTAATATTTGATAATATAGTAATTTATAATTATTTTAAGTAGTTATTATCCTTTTTGAAATATTAGTAAAATACAAAATTAATGCATTTTTAATGAAAGTAATAAAAAGATATTTCGACTAGGAGAAATTTTAAATGAGTGAAATAAGAGACATCCTTCTCAAACTAATTGATAAAAAAATATCTTTAGAAGATGCTGAAAAATTATTAAGGGTGAATATAATTGAAGAAATTGGAGATGTGGCAAAACTTGATATCCTTCGCAAAACAAGGACAGGAGTACCCGAAGTAATTTTTGCTCAAAATAAGGATCCTACAATATTGATAGAAATAACTTCTGGATTCCTTAAAAGTAAAAATTTTGCAATAATTTCTCGTTGTAATGATGATCAAAAAAGAAAATTATTTGAAAAGTTTGGTAATAGCAAGGATTATATAATCGATATAAATGAATTAGCCAAAATTATAGTTATTAAAGGATATAATCACAGTTTTCCTAAAAAAAGAGGGATTGTAGGGATTATTACTGCTGGTAGCTCTGATATACCGATTGCAATTGAAGCAGAAGTAATTACTAAGGCCATGGGTTGCGAAGTAATCTCAAGTTACGATGTAGGAATCGCAGGTTTACACCGAATTTTCACACCATTGAGTAATATGATAAAGAAAGGGGTTCACGTAATAATAGTCTGCGCTGGTATGGAAGGAACGTTACCAGGTGTAGTAGCGGCACTTGTGGATGTACCTGTTATAGGAGTCCCTATATCAAGTGGATATGGTATGGGTGAAAAAGGAAAGGGTGCACTTATAACTATGCTACAATCATGTTCTCCAGGATTATTAGTTGTAAATATTGATAATGGATTTGGAGCAGGAGCCTCAGCAGCAATCATTGCTAATAAAATTGCAGAATAATTGTGATTAGAGTTTTATAATAATTCATAAATCTGATTTTATCACAAAAATTGAAATTATTTATTTTGTTTTATGTAGAAGGCTAAATGGAATAATTATATAAATATTCGCGTTTAAACTCTTTTTAAATAATAAATAAAAATAAATTTTTAAAAAAGTGAAATTTATGGCACCAACAACAGCATCATTAGAGGCACTATCTAAACTTCGTGAGTTAAATTCAGAAAATGGATGGTATATTATTACCCTACTTGCGATAGTATTATATATTTATGGTGTTGAGATTAAAAAAGCGAGAGAGACGGGAAATTGGAGCACAATATTTGCTGGTTTGACTATATTAGGATTAGATTTGATTAATGAGATTTGGAACGGACTAGTTTTTGCTTTTACTGATTTCTCAGCCTTTTGGACCACTCCTGGAGCAAGTGCTTATATTATCTTAATAGGATGGAATATTGAAATTGCTTTTATGTTTTCTATTGCAGGAATAATATTTGCTAAGTTTTTACCAGATGATAAAAATAAAAAAATTCTTGGACTTCCTAACAGATGGGCTATGGCAATTGGATTTGCACTCTTCTGCGTAATAGTAGAAATTTTATTGAATTGGGGGGGATATTTAATCTGGGAATACGCCTGGTGGCATTGGTATAATCCAATTCTTATCTTTTTAATAGGATATTTTCATTTTTTTGTAGGAGCATTCTATGTGTATGATTTACCTGAAAGAAAGTCAAAAGTTAAAGTAGTAGCTATAATCTATGCTATTGGAATTCTACTTTTATGCATTTTTTTGCCATTAGGAATCGCAGGAATTATTAACTTTTAATTTAATTAAATTTTCATTTTTTTATTTTACTTTTTAAAATTTTTTAAATAATAGATCTACTTTCAAATTATTTACTTTCATTTATTTAAATAGATATAGGTTTTAGTAAATCCACAATCTCCTTCTTTATAAAATCCCTAAAATATTTTACTAATAGACTTTATACTCCATTTACATGAAAGATTACAGAGTAATAGAAACATATAATTTAAGAAGGATAAGTATAAATAGGTAATTTAATATAATTAATATTGAACTTATTTTTCAAATAATAAAATCTAAAAAAAAAATTTTAAGAATAAGTAGTTGAGACCCAGATGGTCGCATCTATTGATCATACTGAACTTTTTGAGAAATCTAAAAAGTTATTTGAAAGTGGAGATATCCTTAATACTTTAGATAACTTTGAAAAAGCAATGGAACGTATTGATAGAACACAACTTAAAAATAAACTTGAATATATTCAATTTCTAGAATCTATTTTAAATCATTGCAGAGAAAACAATTTACCCGAAGAGGAAGCTTTAGTTTTAAGAGCATTAGGAAGAACTTATTCAATCTTCAAGCAATATCCTGAAAGTATGAAATACCATTATCAATCGTTAAAAATTCAAAAGCGATTAGGTAAGAAATTAGACACTGCTGAAGGTTTAGTATATCTTGCTGAAGATATGGAAGTATCAGGAAATTTTGATAAAACTATTGAAACATTTAAAGAAGCTTTGGAATTATTTCAAGAATTGGGTAAATTACGAAAAGTCAAGGAAATTAATAAAGAAATCGCGAGAATAAAAGAATTTTCAAAAGAAATGGTTGAAGACGAGTATTACATGAATAAGTTTCATATTGATAAATATTAAAAATTTATTCATTTGAATCTTATTTTTAAACTCACTTTTTTTTCCTATTTATAGTTTTTAAATAGATTTTAAGAATTTTTTATAGTTGATTATAGATTTTATTTATTCCTTCTTGTGCTATAACTTGAATCTTTTTAACAGGTACGCCTGTTTCTTCACTTATTCTTTTTAAATCCTCAAATTCTGGTTTAATATTTATAATTTCTATTCCCTTTTCTGACTTAATAAAAGAAATTTTGTAGTTTATTTCATAGGTTTTTTCATTTATAGTAATATTTATCTTTTCAAGTTTTCTATCGATACAAACTCGATCGATTATATTAAATCTTACTCCTAAAGTTCCTAATTCAAGCATTATTTTTTCTATTAATTTGAATGTATATTCTGGAAGGCAAAGAACTTTTATTACATATCCTGGCCTATTCTTTTTTGTGATACTTGGACAAATTTGAATGTCTAATATTTCTTCTTTTTCTAATTTTTTAATGAAATTTCCAAGAATTTCTCCTGATACATCATCAACATCAGTTTCCAGGATAGAAATTTGTTGAATATATTTTTGTAAAATATGGTTTGAATCAATATAATTCAAATCCTTATATTCACCATATAATATTCGTAAAATATTTAAAAAATTTTTAAATTTCTTTTGACCAGTACTATAAACAGATTTCATTATTTTCATTTTAGGAGGATACAAAACAATCTCTGGCTCAAGATTAGCGAGTAGAGCAGCTCCAGTTGGAGTAACAAGCTCAGAATCTATAGGACCTCCAAAAGTAATTAAATTTGACTTTTCTAGGATTTTTAATGTGGCAGGAGCGGGGATAGCTAATGAACCATGCTTTGTGTTTACTTCACCACCGCCAAGAGGGACTTTAGTACAATATATTCGCAATTTTTTATCAAAGCCATTGATCATATCGAGAGCCATTGCAGTACCTATTATATCAATCAAAGTATCAACAGAGCTAAGCTCATGCAAATGTATATTTCCACTTAATTCTCCATGAACTTCAATTTCAGCTTGAATTAGAGATTTTAAAACATTATTTGCATAATTTTTCGCTCCATCAGAAATTTGACAGGTCGCTAAATAATCATTTAGAGATTTCTCCAATGTTTCTGCAGTTCTATGATTTTGTGTCTCTTTTATTTCTATTTTTAACTTATTTACATTTATCCCAGTAAGTTCGGTATAAATTAATTCAATATTTAATTTTGAAATGTTAGATAGAAAATTTTTTAAGTTTTGTAAATTTTTTAAAACTTTATCTGGTTCTGGAATTAATCCCAAAAGAGATGCCAGAAACATATCTCCTGAAATTCCAGAATTATTTAGATCAATATATAATATTCTCATTTCAAATTTTTCCGATTAATAGTCCAATAGTCATAAGAAAACTAATATTAATAATAATCATTATTATAATATTAAGAATTATCATAAAATAATTAATCATTTCAAGTTTAGGGCACAATTATGAGCGAACTACAAACACTTAAATGTTACATGAATCAATTACCAGCAACTATATTAAAATTACTTAATATTGATCCTCCTTCTAATACAATTCCAGAACCGGTTCAACAAATAATAGAACAATATAAGGGTATTGAACGCATAAGTATAAATCTAATCGATAATTTCGGTTTATTTGAAATAACTTTTTTCAAACCCTCTTTTATGATAACCAATTCAGAGCTTATGGCATTATTAAGTACTAAAAATCCGTATACATTAGGAGTATTACACCAATTAATGTTTGGTGGTTTTGAAGTTGAACCTAATGGGTTCCATCTATTAAAAGCCATAAAAGAAGCGGGTAAAACATCTTGTTTTATTGGAAGGAAAAAAGATTTAGATAGATATGATGGGGGTACTAAATCTATTCCTAAAGATACAGATATGAGTACTTGGGTTGAATCAGCAAAAGCTATTAATACACACGATCTTTCATGGATGCACTATTTAGATTTTGAAAATTTACATAAACAACAACAGCAATTACGACAAAGAACGCCAGAAGATTTAATTGAAAAATTAATCAATAGAACTGATAAATGGATATTGAGCAATTATAAACAGTTAAGAACAAATTCATTAATGATAATTATTGGTGATCATGGACGAGTAAAATTAGATTTAACCTTTAGCGGAAAGATCGCACAATGGAGACAGGCTAGTGTGCCCATTGCCATTCTAATAAAGAAATAATATTTTCATTTTACTTTAATTTTATATAATTTAGTTGCTTAAAATGGAAGAATATAAACGTTTTACAATTTCTCTTCCTCAAGATTTATACTCTAAATTTGAGGAATTTAGAAATAAGTTAGGAATTTCAAGATCTGATGCCATTCGAAAATCTATGCACTTTTTTATGATACAAGAAGAAAATATTTCGGTAGTATCAGATAATGTTGTTGGATGCATAACAATAATGATGACTCATGAACATGTTGATGTAAATCAAGAACATAGTCATGAAAATCTAGATGATTCTGTTCATAATCATGACTATTCTTCAAGATCTCTCTATGCAAATGTTCAACAAACGGATGAAATCTTAAAAAATGACATTCAACATCATTTTCATGACATTATCATTTCCACAATGCATGTTCACTTAGAATATGAAAAATGTTTAGAAATAATTGCTGTGTCAGGTCCTTTTAAACGGGTTAAAAAGCTTAAAGATGATCTCCAAAAGTTAAAAAGTGTCTTATCGATTGGATTTTTTATTATTGATAAAGAACTCGCTCAAAATGTTAAAAAGTGACAATTTGAGAAAAAAGTAAATAAGAATAAAATATTCCCTTTTATAGAAGAAAAAGGATAAGGTATAAGGCGATTAGGTTTGGAATATTTATTCTTTATTTATTTTTGTGGGTTGTGTGTGTTAATTGCATTATCTACTTTTATTCATTTAAACTTCAATGGACTATTAAATTATTAATTTTCATTAAAAAAAGATAAAGAGAACTAAATAATACGAAAAAAAAATATTTATACTTTTAAAAAAGATTACAAATCTTTTTCTTGAACGGTCTTCCTGTTATTTGCTTTAGCTCTTGCAATTGCCTTGTCGAGAACGTTAATGATAGCATTGTTAAGTGCTGGACCATCAATTAAATCCCCACTTGTGTTGCATCCTTTGCTTTTTATATAATCTCGAACTTTACTTTTTACAAAAAGAGCCTCAACACCAGCTGCTTTTTTAGCCATTTTTTATTCCTCCATTATTGTTTTAAATATGATTTAAATAAATTATGTAATTTAATTATTATTCCGTCTTCCTTATTTTTAAACTTTAAGATCGGATCATCTTAAACGATGAATAATAACCCCCTAAATGCAATTTTTACAAATTTATAAATTTGTAAAAACTGAAGCAGAATTTAAAATTAATGATAAATTTAGTAAGAAATAACAAATTCCAAATTGTACATTATTGATTTAATTCAAAACTATGGAAAAATTTGATGAAAACTATTTCTCTTAATGGAAAATGGAAATGTAAACCTGATGTTGAGGATTTAGGAATTCAAAAAAAATGGTTTTTTCAAGAAAATTACAATATAAATCATAATAATCTAATTGATATCGAAATTCCCTATAGCTATAACCTTCTAAACGGATTTGAGACTTTTGAAGGTACTTTTTGGCATTTTTATCAATTTGATTTGAATTATCGGAGAGATAATAGTAAATTTGAATATAAAATTAGATTCAAGGGATCTAATTACAATACAAAAGTATGGTTTAATGAAAGATATTTAGGTCAACATAATGGAGGATTTACACCTTTTAATTTTGATATTAGTGATCTAATTAAAGAAAAAAATAACTTTCTGGTCGTTAGAATTAATAACGAGAGAAAATCAAATAGAATTCCAGGATTTTCGTTCGATTGGTTTAACTGGGGGGGAATTTACCGAGATGTAGATATATTAATTTTAAATAAAAATAGAATAGAAAATATTACCATTAAAACAAAATTAAAAACAAGACAAGAAAGTATAGTTGAAGTTTCCTATAACATTATTGGAGAACTATCAATAAGATGGCAGGTATTGGACATTTTAGAAGAAAAAATATTATTTGAAGGAACTGTTCATGATAAGGCTGGAAAAGGAGGTTTTTTTTTGATTGTTTACAATCCTAAATTATGGAGTCCAAAAACCCCTTATCTATATTCTCTTAAAATTTATAACACTTCACTTAAATCTGAAGATTCTTTAATTTTCCATACTCATTTTGGCATAAGACAAATTGAAATCATTGGAATTCATATTTATTTAAATAAAGAAAAAATCTACTTGAAGGGCATTAGTTTACATGAAGAATATATGCCATATGGGAGAACAATTCCATATGAGAAGCGAAGAGAAGATGTTAGAAACATTAAATCTCTTGGTTTTAATTCTATTCGAACAGCTCATTATTCTCATGATGAGGATCTAATTAATATAGCAGATAAAATCGGAATATTAATACTTGAAGAGATTCCCGTGTATCAACACTGTGATTTTAAAAATGCTTTTACATATAAAACAGCAGAAAGTATGTTAGAAGAACTTATTAAACGCGATAAAAATCACCCCTCAGTAATTTGGTGGAGTGTGGGAAATGAAGTTCCTTTACATGAAAGAAAATGTGCTAACTTTACTAAAAAGTTAATCAATTTCGTAAGACAGCTAGATGATACTCGAATTATTACATGTATTTCAAGAAAATTAATACCTGATTTAACGAGAAAATACGTTGACGTAGCGACTATAAATACATATTTTGGCTGGTATTATGGTCATGAAAAAATGATTAGTTTAATTTTAGATATCATAAGAACTCCTGCTTTTAATAAACCTTGGATTTATACTGAATTTGGAGCAGGAGCAAAGTATGGATTCCATGCTGCTTGGAATAAACAGATAAAATATAGTGAAGAAAAACAATTGAATCTTATAGATTTTACAATTCGGACTATTAATTCGAAAGAATATTTTGCGGGTTGGTTTATATGGATCTATAGGGATTTTAAATCACCAATAAAAACAAATCAATTTCAACAAGGTTTTAATAGGAAAGGAATAATAAGTGAAGTAAAAAATGAAAAAAAGCTTATTTATTATAAAATTCCCAAGATAATAAATGAAAAAAGAAGAATCCTAAACACCAAAATCTTAGGAATTTTTCTTTGGATAATCTTCTATCCATTATCTTATTTCCTATTTACTCGCATAATTGATTATGTGCATAAATTTATTGAGAAAAAACCATATTACATAAATCAATAAATTCTTATCATTACCATATATTATAATTAAAAAATGTTTTTATAGATATTACATCAATCGTGATTATTATTGAGTAATGTCATAGTTTCAAGAGCACCTGTTCGAATCTGTGATATTGGAGGATGGACTGACACTTGGTTTTATCCAAAAGGTGCTGTTTTTAATATTAGTGTTGATCTTTATAGTAATGTTCGGATTATTCAAAATAATAAAAATAAAATCAATATTGTTTCAGAAAATCTAAATTTGCAAACTTTAATTCAAGATTTTAATAAAATTGAATATAATGGAAATCTTGATTTATTGAAAGCTGCAGTAAAACGAATGAACATTAAAGAAGGTATTGATATAAATATCAGAGCAAACGCACCTGCTGGTTGCGGAACTGGAACAAGTGCAAGTGTAGCTGTTGCCTTAATTAGTGCATTATCTCTTTTTTCTCATAAAGATCTAAAACCAGAAGAAATCGCAAAATTAGCTCATAAACTTGAGATTGAAGAATTACGAATAGAAAGTGGTGTTCAAGACCAATACGCTGCCGCATTTGGTGGTATTAATTTTATGGAGATTAATTATCCTTCAGTAAAAATTATTCCAATTAAACTTGATAATGATAAAATTCATCAACTTGAAGATCATTTGATTTTAGTTTATTTAAGTTCAAGAAGCTCAGATGAAATGCATAAAGCAGTTATTAGAAATTATCAAAAAGGTGATAAATCTACTATTAATTCACTTAATGCTATTAGGAATTATGCTTATGAGATGAAAAGCGCTATTTATTCAGGAGATCTTGAATTAATAGGTAACATAATAAACAAAAATTGGGAAGCACAACAAAAATTACATCCACTAATGACAAATTCACTTATTAAAAAAACTGAACAAATTGCCAGAAAAAATGGAGCGATTGGATTCAAATTAAATGGTGCTGGGGGTGGTGGTTCAGCAACAATTCTAGCAGCTAAAGGTTCTAAAAATAAAATTAAACAGGAGTTAATAAAGGAAGGACTTCAAATTCTTCCCATAAAAATAGATTTTAACGGTGTTTATTCATGGATAGATGAAATAAACGACACTAAATTTTAAATAAGTTGAAAATTGAAAAGTTTGTGCTTTTTATAGTTCTTTTTCAATATTTTATCATGGGTATTCAAAATCAAGTGCCAACTCCTTCAATTATTAAACGAACTTATAAAGATATTAATATTCATAATATATTTATTTATAATAAAGCAGGTATCTGCTTTTATGGTAAAAGTTTCACAGATTATTTTAAAGCAGAGAAAAATTTAGTTTCTCCCTTTATTACTGCTTTAATGTCATTTTCTAAAGAAATGATCGGAAGGAAATTTAAAACAATAGAAATGGGAGAAGTAAAATTTGTTATTTTTGAAAAAGATAGGCTGAATTATAATATTTTATGTGATACTATTGAAAATGAAATGTTTCTTGAGGAAATTATTTCAAAAATAAATAAACGACTTATGACATATATAATTAAAAAAGGAATTAATATTGACGATAAAATTGTATATGATGGTGAATTTAATGATATTATTGAAAATATAATAGATGATGTGCTCAGTAGTGAGTTTAATTTAGATATAGAAGCAAAAATAATCGAATATGTAAGAAATATGAAAATAATTAAAGAAGTCGACGGAATTATTCTTTTAACTGATAAAGGAAAAATTATATACTCTTCATATAATAAAATAGATTTAAAAAATTTTTTAAAAGAGGTCGAGTTTCGAGTTAAAATCTATAATAATTCTATATTAAAACTTTTTTATACCCTTAAAGACAAGAGATTTATCTTTTCAGAATATGTTAAAAATAAGTACTTTATTATTCTAGTTTTCGATTCATACGTGAAATTTGGAGTTGCTGAATGTTATTTATCTCGAATAGCAGAATCTATTACTAAAATGCTTACAAATTAAGATTATATAAATTAATTTTTAAACTCAAACTCATTATTTACATTATTAAATCATAATTCATACCTAGAATTTCCAATATTAATATTTAATTTATGAAATATAAAAAACAAGTTAAAAAATTCCTAAATATGATAATTTAATAAAATTTTGTTAGATGTGAAAATAATATGACAAAAACAGAAGAAAACCTAAAAACTGCTTTTGCAGGCGAATCACAAGCAAATCGTAAATATTTAGCCTTTGCAGAAAAGGCAGAAAAGGAGGGATTCCCTCAAGTAGCTAAGGTTTTTAGAGCCGCAGCCGCTGCAGAAACTGTACATGCCCATAACCATCTTAGAGTTCTTGGTGGGATCAAAGCTACAAAAGAAAATATTCAAGAAGCAATAGATGGTGAGCATCATGAATTTACAAGTATGTATCCTGCGTTTCTTGAAGACGCTAAAAAAGAAGGTAATAAAGATGCAGAAAGGTCATTTAATTATGCTAACGAAGTAGAGAAGATTCATCATAAATTATATGAAGCTGCTTTTGAAGCAGTTCAAAATGGAAAAGATCTGAAGAAAAATGATATATATATCTGTCCTGTATGTGGATATACCCATGAGGGAGATCTTCCTGAAAAGTGTCCAGTTTGTGGAGCAATGAAAAAAGTATTTAAAAAAATTGATTAATTTTTTTTCTTTTTATTTAAATTAGCCAGGGGCTATAACAATCTTTAATTTTCAATAAATAATCATCTATGTTGAAATCTAAATCTTTCTCGGCTTTTTGTAAAGCTCCAAAAGAAGCACCATTAAAGTAATAGTTCAAAAGCACATCTGAAAAGTTTTTATTTCCTAAAGAAATCATTGCTTGGAGTCTCGCATTCTTTACAATAAATTTGAAATTTTTAAATTTAATTTTGATTGATATTAATTTTTTAAGTTCCTTTTCCAATTTAAGATATTTTTTGGTTAAGTCTTTTAAATTTTCTTTTAAATAGAAAAATATCTCTTTTTCATAAGGAGTATTAAGTTTTGGAACAAAAGGATTTATATTTACTCTTAATGAACTTCTTTCAAAACCTAAATTATCAATTGATTGTAATAAATTAATGATATCGTCAATATTCTCTTCTTCTTCATTAGGTAATCCTATCAAGAAGTAGAATTTAACATTTTTAATTTGAGAGTCTCTAATTTGCTTTAAAACTGCATATATTTTTTCATTTGATATTTTTTTTCCAAGTGCAAATCTTAAACTTTCTGAACCCGCTTCTGGGGCAATTGTAATCGTTTTGATATTTGCTTTTTCTAGTATATGTATAATTTCTGGGGTTAATTTCTCAATTCGAATTGAAGGAATAGTCAATCGTTTTCCGCTATTTATTATAAATTCACAAATTTCATTAAATTTAGGATGCGAAGACACAGAGGATCCTATAAGACTAATAGTATTAAAATTAGAATATTTTATTCCATCTTCTACTGCTTTTTTAATACTTTCAAAACTTCTATTTCTGAAGGGAGAGTTATGGAAAGATGAGATACAGAATTTACACTGATAAGGACAACCCCTATTTATTTCCACAAAAAAGTTACTTTCAAAAACACCTTTTTCTCTTGATTCTTTTGAAATTAATTGAATAATAGGTTTGGGTGATTCATCAAGATTTTTCAGTATAGCTCTGGAAACTTTATTCTTTAGAGCAGGAACATAAATCCCTTCTACTTCACTTACTTTTGCCAAAAATCCTCTAAGATTAATTTTTTGTTCTATATAAGTCTGAAATATTTGAAAGAAAGATTTTAAATTATTTTCTGAATCCCCAATAAACATAATATCAAAAAATTTGCTTAAAGGTATTGGATTTGAGGTTATTACAGGACCACCTGCAATTACTATTGGCACTTTATCTTGACCTTCATTTAACTGTTCCTGACGTTCTTGGAAAGTTAATGGAATCTCTGCTTTTTCTAATATCCATAATATGTTTTTAAAATCGTTTTCAAAATGTATTGAGAATCCTAAAATATCAAATTTACTCGGCATTATTCTATTTTCAATAGAATATAGATGGGTTTTTGAAGAATAATCTTTAGATGCAGGAAATTTTAAATTAATGTTTTCAGGTAAGAAAATTCGTTCACAAGCAATATTTTCAAAAGAATTTATTAAGAAATAGAGAAGTCTGATTGAGTATGAAGACATCCCAAGTTTAAGGATATTAGGGTAAACTAATCCGAAAGAAAAATCAATTTTTCTCCAATCTTTAACAATAATATTCTCAGTAATCATTTAAAAAGACTTAAAATAATACATAATTAAAAATTATTAAAAATATACTTAAAATTATCCTTCAGCTTTCATTTTTTTAATTTCTTTTACTACTAAAGGTAAAATTATCCCTGTTTTATTGTTTATAACAATTTCAGCACTCCCATCTAAATCCGTTGATTCATCATTGACAATTATTAGTTTTCCACCCTCTCCTAATGTGTATAATGGTAAATTACATATTGGTGCTACTTCAAGAGAAGAACCGGCGATTAACATAACATCTGCCTTTTTTGCTAAATCAATAGACATATATTTTTCAAAATTAGGTAAATCTTCTCCAAATAGCACAACCGAAGGCTTTAAAGGAGCCGCGCAATAATCACAAACTGGAGGATTTTTTTTTTCTTTTTTCAATTTTCGCAACAATTGTTCTTTATTATAGTTAGCTCGGCATCCTAGACAAGTAAATCGATTTACATTACCATGTACTTCATATACTATTATCGATCCTGCTTTTTGATGCAATTCATCAACATTTTGAGTTATAATCGCTTTAATTATATTCAATTTTTCAAGTTCGGTAATAGCATAGTGACCTAAATTTGGTTTTGCATTAAATAGCATTGGTGCGATGTCTTCTGCCATTTTCCAAAACTTGGAAGGATCTTTTAAAAATGATTGAATACTTCCATAAATTTCTGGTTTATATTTCTCCCAAATTCCATGTTTGCCTCTGAAATCTGGAATTCCTGATTCTGTTGAAATCCCTGCCCCAGTTAATACTATTGCATATTTTGAATTAAGCAGTAGTTTAGCAGCTTCCTTAATTTTCGTAGTATCTGTTTTTTCTAATGAATCCATTTCTAAATTCAATATTTTTACTTATGTTTTAAATAATCTTAATTTTTATAAAATTTACTTGAATGTTTCATAAATAATGGCTTTTTGAATAGATTCTTCGAAATATGATCTTATTCCTCTTGTGTTAAATTTTTCAATATTATGTTTAAAATTAAATCTTCTTGATTAGCTCTTGCTCCACTAAATAATCAATTAATTCTTGGATTACACTTGGATAAAGAATAGTCTCATATTGAAGAGATAAATAACTACTAATTCTTAAAGTATTAAATCCATTGTTCAATAGATTTATTAATTCATGTATAGGTCCTAAAAATTTATAGTTCAGTTGGTCACTAAATTTTTTAAAATTAATATTATGAAGAATAGGTATAAGCGTTCTTATTGAAATTATTCCCTCATAATTTTTAATATATTTAGATGAATATAATAAATTGAATTGTTCATATTTATTGGTTGATATACCATAAGATTCTAAAAGTGTAGTGTATCTCTGTTCTTGAATTTTCGACCAACTTTTAATAACTTCTTTTAAACTTAATAAAATTTTATCCTCCTCTAGTTTTATATTAATTTTTAATATAGAATCAATAATTTTGCTTTCAAATTCTGTAATAGTCTTTATTAAATCGTATAGTAAAGCAATTTTTTCACCGATTTGGATATTATCATCTTCTTTTTTATTCGTAATTTCTTTCATTACTAAATTATCTAATAAATAAGTTGTCTTCCCAATACGATTATAAAATCCTTCATGTATTAAAGACAAAATTGTTTTTATTGAATTTTCATCAACATTAGCAAAAATATAGGCTGTGCATGCTGCTATACTAATTGCTCGTTTAATTTCTGAAGAATCACAAAACTCTATAGTATCCATTGAAGAATGGTAATATGGATCATCATGATTTATCATTAAGGAAGGAATACCTAAGTATGAGTCAAGAAAAATCATGTGATCACTTCCTCCGTCATATGCCTTTATTCTGAAACTTAACGGGGCAATAGATCCATCACTAGCCATACCTTTTGGATGATCGGCGATCAATTTAGTAAAGAATGATACAATATCATTTAATATAGATGGAGTTGAATATGGAGTAGTATAAATCATTAAAGGATTTCCAATTTTTTTTCTATGTTCTCCAATCATATCTAAATTAATACAACATATAGATTTCTTTATTAAATTTTCATATTTCTTTATCCAAGGAAGAGTACCGTTAATCTCTGGTACCCAAACAAATCTTAATGTACGGTTAAGAGGTTCTATCATTTTATTATTGATTAATTTTATAAAAGTTCTAGCAAGTTCTAATAAGCCTGCTGAACCACTTGCATTATCATTAGCACTAGCAATAGGATGGCAAAGGTGGGCAATAAGGACGATTTCTTCATCAGGATAATTAAGACCCCTAATTGATGTAGATAATACTTCTAAATTTCCATCTAAAAACTCTGCTTCAATTTTAGCATGTATTTTAACAGTTCCCTTCATTAATAGCTCCTTCAAACGCATAGCCTGTCTATAACTAATACTAAAACCAAATAATCCTTTTTTATATCGTTCTTGAGTTAAAAATAAGCCATTATATATGACTTTATCAAGCTCCTTTCCAGCACGTTCCAAATCGGGATAATATATAAGACCGCTAGCACCAGAATTTTCGAAAATGTCACGAAAAAGATATATAGGTCCAGAGGTCATAATTACTTTATCATGAACATCTTTTCTTTTTAAATCATCTATGGAAACTTCTTTTCCGACGTCAACTATTTCTGTAATAATATCACACGATTTAGAATGAGTCATTATAGATAATGGCGTTTCATAATAATCACACAGTTTTTCTTTAATTGGTTCAATTACCCATAATTCTCCAGATTTTATTTCCCATTGATAGGGATGTGTATTACCCCATGTTTTAGTTTTTCCATCAGCAGGAGATTTAAATAGTTCAGCATCTTCAAAACCTAATGATTTTAATTCCTTCATTATTAATTCAGCTGCTTGATGGTAACCCTTAGAAGCTTGAACTCGATTAAATTGTGAAATGCGAGCTACCCATTCCCAAGCTCTCTTTCCATTAATATTAGATAATATTAAATCGGTAATCTTGTTTAGATTCATCCTTATTCCATAATACTGTTAATATTAAATTAAATAAATTATATAGTGGATAGCTAATAAGTGTTTAATACTTCTATTAATCATTAATATCATAAATAGAAATCGAAAAAATTCTTACATATTGAAATTAATAATATTAAAATTAAAGAAATGTCCCCATTTTAAATGATATCAAATCTTTTTTTATTAAACCATAAAAAATTAATATATTCAACAATTCTTTCAATAAAATTATAGCTATTTTCTTTAGAGTTTTTTTTATGATCTCTTCTTTTAGCATCATACTAGAGAATGATATCCTCTATTGTTCTAATGATAAAAAATTCAACGCTTTTGAGATTGTACTCTTTGTTGAAAAACTATTACGGTCGATAAATCCAAGAAATACATGGCGTTTGAAAAAGATTTGTTTAAAGAGTCATAAAAAACGAAAAGAAAGAATAGTTGTTGAACATATAGTTACAAGTACTGGGCAGAATTTATTTTTTTGTTGTATTGGTAATTTTAGTGTAGGGTCACAAGAAGCTTTTAATATGTTAAAAGAATTCTACAAACAAGTCAATATTCAGTATAAAGATCTTGCTAGGCTAAAATTTACTTCAGAAGAACCTACATTCAATCAAGTTATTGATTTAATCATAGAATATTTAGAAGATAAATATCTTGAGGCATTAGAAGAAGAAGTAATTTATGAGAAAATAATCAAAAATGGAGAAAATGCTATATTATATGCAGGGATTTCTGCTCAAGGTTTGCCTATTATTTCTCAATTATATGATCAAAATCTTTTAAAAAATATAGAAAGAGAAAAAACTGTTGAAAATATCGAATTATTCACCTCAGATCTTTCTGCTAAGTTAGCAACAATATCTATGAACACGCAAATTCGTACTAAAACAAAAATTAAAGAAATTCATATTAGTGATACCGAAAATAATGCCAGTAAAAAGATTATTTTATTTGGTACCATTAATAGATATTCAATTGATTTTATTGCTACTGGAAATTTCTATAAAATAAAGAATGTTTTTAAACAACTAAAAGCTAAAATGTCCTTGGATTCTGCTTTTAGAGAAGAATTCTCTGGAGATTTAAGACCATTCAAGCACCTACGTTGGTATCTTAATGAACTCATAGAAGATTTTGACCAAATGTTTTAATTATTCCTAATTTTTACTGAATGACAGTTTCTATTTTTTCTTTTGGTAATTCTCGTTTTTTAAAATTGCGTAATAATTTTTTAAATTTCAGAGGTTCATCATCATAATTAAGTTCTTTAAGTGCGATTTCTTGATATGCAATACAGAGTTTATTAGAAAATTCCTCCCATTCTCGACAAATTTTTAAAGTTTCTTCATCATTTCTAAGAAGACTATCATGTGAGATTATCCTAGAGAACTCTGATGCATAATTTTCTATGAGATCATCATTTCCTCCTTTTAATAAATCTTTACAGAAATCATAAGCAGAGTACCAATCCTTAACTCTAGAAATATCTCGATGAATTTGAGTAAGAAGAACATTTCGTGGACCTTCCCAAAGCTCCATAATCATAGAATCGCGGTGAAAACGTGGTAGAGAAAGAAAATCCTCCATCACACCATGACCCCCGAAAAAGGAAATTGCCATTCTTATCATTTTTGGAGTTTCATCAGCAACTACAATTTTTTGAAGCATTATTAATTCACGTAATCTAAATCGCCGTTTCCGTTCCTCGAGATCTTCAATTTTTTCTAAATCTCTTATTCCACTGATAAGCTTTTCTTCGAAATGTATGAACTCTGAATATACCTTAAAGACACCTGCTGCAGTTCTTTTTGCAAAATGATCCAATTCCTTTATTTGATTAATCATCATTGGAAATGAAGATATAGGAATACCAAATGCTGTTCTAAATTGAGAATATAATATCGCTTCTCTTGCAACCCGTAATGCTCCAGCAGCCATTCCAAAAGCAACATGCAATCTTGATAATGAAAGGACAATACCCACAACATCTGCAAGTCCTTTTTCTAGTGGACCTATAGGATATGCAACTGCTCCATTATAGGTAATTTCTGCTGTTGGTAATTCAGCAGTACCTAATTTTGGTTTAAGACGATCAATAGTATAAGAGTTCCTTATTTCGCGCTCTTTATTACCCGGTAACCAAGAAGGAACAACAAAAGCAGCTACTCTTGTTGATGACGGTGTACTTTTTGGTTTAGCGGTAACTAGTGCATAATCGGTATGAGCGGCCGAACAAAAAAATTTTTGTCCATATAGTCGCCAGCAATTTGAAAATCCATCAAAGCCTTCAGCTTCTTCGTAAACAGCTTCAAGAAGATTGGCGGGAACATCACTACCACCTTGAATCTCACTTACAAACTGAGAACCTCTATAATATTCACCATTTGTTCCCTCCCTCACTTTAGTTAAAGTCTCATAAGCTTCAGGAGATAGTTCTTTTTCATATTTTTGCATTAACCATACTAATCCATGTGTACAAGCTACAGGACACATTACACCCGCTTCTCCATTTTCATATAATAAAATCATTTTAATAAATCTACTCCATGGTGAATTTCTTGTTGGATCGAATAAACCAAGACTAAATACTTCACGTTCTAAAATTTCAGTTTGTAGACATCGTTCTATACGATCAATTCGATGATTATGAGCATCAAAATGTTTAACTTTTGTGACTTTTATCCTATTTTCAAGTTCATTTGCTTCCTCAGCAAGATTTCGAAATCTAAATGAAATATAGTCCGATAGAGCACGAAGTTCTTTATCAATTTTTTCATAATCATCTTCAGGTACATGTTTTTTAACAAGGGTTTGTAAAAAGTTATCATCTTTATAATAATTAAAATGATTTCTCACGAATAAAAAATCATCAAAATTATATGGATTATTCCGATTTCCTTCTTGAGAAGACATGAGTATTACTTTTTAGAAGTTGTTTAAATTAAAAGAAGTTATTTAAATTATTAAAAATAACTCTATAGATAAAAATGAACGTAATATACTTTAAAAATTTAAATCTTTTTAAGGTATAACTTGGTTTAAGTTATTTTTATTCTTCTTCTTCATCTTCGGAAGAAATCTCTTTTTCATCAGAACTGGAAACTCTAGTTTTAGATTGGGTAAGTTTTTTTACATTAATTCTCTCAGATCTCTTAATTTCTGATTTTCTTGATCTTTTTACTTCTACTTCAATAATTTCGAATTTATCATCAGGAACTCCTTTATCTTCACCACCTTCAGGTATTGAAGTAAGCTTACTCTTAATTATTACAGCGCTAGATAAGGGATAAATTGTTTTGGCAACTCTTTGGACTTGATTTTGAAATTCTCCATAGATCATTCCCGCTATAAATTTCTCATGATTCAAACTCTTGGCAAATTCTACCAATATTTCATTCATTATTTTTCGAATTAAAATCTGCTGACTACTTCGAGCTCTTCTAATAGTTGTGCAAATCATGGTTAAACGAAATCCATAATTATCCTTTGTAGTTAAATTGGTTATTGTTTGTATTTTCGTACTTCCCCTACCAATTAATGATCTTGCAAAATCACTTGTATAACTATGACCTTGAAAAATTGTATTACATTTCTTTGATTCTTCATTAATATCTTTAATTTGGAATGTTAATTTCAAATTAATATCAGAATATTTTTGTGTAAAATCAAATAGTAGAGCTTCTACTGTTCTTCCAATTAGGGTACTTTCGGTTCCAATAACTTCTCCAATCGGTTGGAAATTAAAATTCTTCGGGCTTATGATTTGATACCAACTTTTCGATTTAAACGAGACTTTTTTTGCTTTCGCTTTTTTCTTTTTCCCCTTAGAACTCATTTTTTTCCCCTCTATCTCGCTACCAATGTCCTAATTTTTTCTGGGTCATATTTGAAATCTATAGGTAATATTTTCTTCTTTTTATAATATTTAATTAAACGATATATCTTACTCTCAGTCCTATTCAATCCCTTCCTTGATTCTAAATCTTTATGATTTATTTCAAGGTGTTTTCTGATATTTAAAGCTTTCCGTACTAAGTTTGCAAGTTCTTCAGGTAAAGGAGTTTCAATATCATTGTCTTCAAGAATTTTACTCACTTTTTTACCTGTTACTACTTTAACTAGTGGTATTCCTCGAGAATCTCTCATAATTGTGCCAATCATCGATTTTGAGTATCCTTTTCTTGCTAATTTGACTACTTCACCTTCAACTTCTTCTGGACTTAATTCCACCCATGCCGGCTTTTCCAATCTAGCAGGTCTGGTTGAACCACTCTGTCCCTTTTTTCTGCTATGCATCCGAGCCATTACTTATGTAATTCTCCTAGGTTTTACAGATTCTTAAATAGAATATCAATATTTTATGATAAATTAATTAAAGAAATATACAAAATAAAATTTTGGAATTTTGTAGCTATATATGTTAGACCAATTAGTTTTGATTATTAATTATTTATAATTATATTAATTATGAAATACGAAGAAAATGCAATCTACTTTGTAACAGGAAATAATCATAAATATAATGAAGTTTTAGATGTTTTTAAACGACAAAATGTGGGGTACGTTTTAAAACAAGCAGATCTTAAACCTATAGAAATTCAAGCAGATTCTATTAAAGATATTGTTGTATATAAATTAAAAAGTGTAAAAGATAAAATGGACGACTCTTATTTCGTGGAAGATGCTGGCTTTTTCGTAGATCTCCCTCTTAATGGTTTTCCTGGAGTTTATTCTTCTTATGTATTAAAAACTATTGGAAATGAAGGAATTATCAAATTAATTGATAATTTCAATAATTCAAAGGCTCATTTTATAACTATTATCGCTTTATTCTTTAAACCCTTTGAAAAAGTATACTTTTTTGAAGGTATAGTGAAGGGAAAAGTATCAAGAAAACTTAAAGGAGAAAAAGGATTTGGTTTTGATCCAATTTTTATACCAGATTCAATACCAAATAAAACATTTGCCGAATTATCAATAGAGGAAAAGAATAAAGTTTCTCATAGAGGTCAAGCTTTAAAGAAATTAATAGACTTTCTAAAAAAAAATAAAAAATAATTTAATTTTATGGGTCAAAAAGTCTGGCGGAAAATATCCATTATGGATTTCTTATAGAAATATTTAATTAAAATTACATAAGTTCCGAGAAAAGCGAATGAAATTGACAATATAAATACTCTTAGTAGAACATCTGTAGGAATGGTAAAGATAATCGGCATCTCTGTCATAAGCCCCATATTAGTTTCAAGCAAATAGGCAGTATAAGTTCCTATAATTGTGCCCATAATTCCTGAGGAAAGCAAAATAATCATGCTCTCTAATAAGAACATATTTCTTACATTTCTGGCTTTCATACCCATTGATCTTAGAATTCCAATTTCAAATTTTCTCTCTAATATAGCAGCATACATACTACTAACTAACCCAAAAATGCTTATAATAATGGTGAAAGTCAATATTAATTCCATTATGAAGCTTTGTCGTTCTGTAGTAGCCTCATAAAAATTAATTTTGGAAATAGCATCATCGATGATTATATCCTTTTCTTGATACATCATCCGAATTTCTTCTTTAGTTTCTTTGATATTTTCCTCACTTTTTTCTATTAAATTTATAAATAGCTTATCTACAATCATATCATCTTCTCCCGGATTACTAACTTTCATTAAACGCATATAATTTTCTAATGAAACCATCAATCCTCCTCCAAATGCTGACATTTCATTACTTCGAAAATTATAAAACCCTGGAACTCCACCCGAAATTCCTACAACTCTAAATAATGCAACAGTACCTGTATGATTTTCGATTTGAGGATCATAAAATGTAATTCTTACATATTCTCCTACATCTTTTACGCCAATTAAACTTGCAATAGATTTTGCTATTATACATGTATTATTATAGTTGAACAATTCGCTAAAGGAATATTCTGTACTGCTACCATCACTTTTCCATATTAATAAATCCTTATCAATCAAATTTACAAAATCTTCATCAATGCCTATAAAACCCGCGTCTACAAAGTCAAAATCCATAATATCCCCTACTGTAGTTCTTATTTTTGCTTCCTCTTGAGCAGAATAAAATTGAAATAAATTCATCATTGATTCTTCCGAAGAACCACCTGAAAAACCAACTTGACCTTCACTTACTTCAAAAATCGCTGCTAAAGTAGCTTGAAAGTCGAAAGTATTATGGAGGGAGATGGCAAGTTTATCTACTCCGGATAGACTTCTTAATTCTTCGACCATTTCAAGTGTAAGAGCTGTTTCTGGACTGTATAATTCTTGATTCATTAAAACTAAATCCGAGCCATATTGAAATTTCAAATTTAAGGCAGTATTTTTGGATTCCATTTCAGTAACACTCGTAATGAAAAAAATGAAAGAAAAGCTTATAGCAAACATAACTACAGTACTAGTATTTCTCCTTCTATACCTCTTTAGGGAGATCCCGATAATATTAGAATATTTCCTTATCGTTGGAGAAATTACTCCTAAAAAGATTTTTTGAATTAATGGAATTATTCCTATTGATGCAAAAACTAATCCAATTACAATAGCAGCAAGTAAACCAATAAATAGGCCTGATATCATCATCATATTACCAGTAACAAAAATATTCGGTAATAAAACGAAGACTATCATACCAATAGTTGCAACAGCAATACCAACTAAAAAGCTTTTTACATTCATACTTCCTTCTTTTTTAACTTCCCACCCTTCCTCTTTGGTTTGAAAAGGTGTAATTGATTTAATAATGTCAATTTTTGCGGTTCTAAGAGCAGGCAACAGAGATATTGCTAAGGATACTATAGTTCCTATCGCAAATGTTATCAGAAGAGTTTGGGGTTGAATCACCCATTCTACCTCAGAAAATTTGAATCGAAATCCATAGAGTGGAAAAATAGTACGAGCAATCGGTCTAGTTAATGTAGCACCTAGAATCATTCCAATAATTGACCCAAATAATCCAAGCATCAATCCTTCAAAAAGAACCATCTTCATAGGATATATTTTTTTACTCCCAACAACCCGAACAATTCCAAATTCTCTTTGTCTTTCCTCAGTGGAGGTAGAAAGAATGCTATTTATTAGAATTGCTGTTATAAGTGTCGAGAGAATTATAATAAACCAGAATACAATTGTAACTGTCATTAACATAAATTGACCTGCTTCAAGTTCTTCTAATTTTGGTAAATTTACACTAAATTCATTAAGATCCAACTTCTCTTGTATTCGTGACCCAATTATTCGAAGTCTCCGAGTTGTTCTTGTCAAATCACTCGCATCATAGACTGATTTAGGATTATTAATAGTTCCTACAACAAAATTTATTTGATTTGCTCTCTTTAAAAAGTCCTGCGCTTGTTTCAAATTAACAAGAATCAAAGTTGTTTCAAATTGCATAAATTTAAGATCTTGTATACAAATTTCAGCAACTGTTAAGTTTAATTCATAAGTTTGATATTCTAAATGTATAATATCTCCTCTCGTAATATTAAGAATCTCTGCTACATTCCATAATAAAATACATTCATCTTCATCTGGTTCATCTTTATAGATTTCATTAGTTTCTTTTCCCTCATTATCTACAATGATTAAATCTCCTATGTTTCCATTTATAGCTTCATTTATAAAATCAAGACCATAGAGCTGTAATGAACCACTTTCATTTGTTTTTTCAGAAGATACTTCCACTAACATCATAATACGCGGAAATAAAGTATCAATACCTTCAATTTCCTTCAATTCATTATTGATAATATCCTCATCAAAGAAAGGATCAAAAGTCAGATCGGTTTGAATAGTTCTTGTAATCATTATATCTGACTTTCCCGTAGTTGAGGTAACATATAACAAGTAGTTGTAGTTTACTGTATCATTTAGCATTCCAATTGTTGTTAATAAGAATAATGAAATTGCTATACCAGAGATCCCAAAAATAGCTTTTGCTTTATCACGTTTGAGATCCAACCAAGAATGTTTGAAAAATTGGAGATTAATATGTTTTTTTATTTTATATACAAAATTTCTTAGATCCATATTTTTTATATCTCACCTTTCAGAATTCTTGTATTCATCTAAAATACTAAATTTTTTACTCTTACTTTCAAATTTCCTTAAAATTTTTCCTTCTTTAGCTAAAAATTCCTGAATATCTTCTTTTTCTCTCCTAATTAACCTCACTCCTTCACAAGTTTTATTTTTACAGTAATAATCTTGGCTTGGCTCATCATAAAAATAAATCTTTTTACAATTTTCACAGAAATAAGCTGCATAAATTTGATCATGTTCACAAACAGGACAGATCATATCAAAATTATCTGAAAAAAACCATGATCGACAAGATTTGCAGTATAATGTTAAAGGTCTTGATAATTCCTCTTCTTGTTCGATTAATTCTATTCGTTTTATTACTTGATCCTTATCAATATCTTTAAGCCTAATCTTTTCAGCCCTAATGTTTTTAATATTTTGGATCCATATCTTGCCTTTTTTCTCAGAAATAATGAATAATAATGACCCAACAGCAACTATTACTGTAATTAAGATAATATAAGGTCCCCATGTTTGCCACCATTTCATATTATCTACAGTAACAAATATTAAAGATTCTGCTTCATTTCCTGTTTTGTCATAGACTACTACTTTTATTTCATATTTACCATCAGAATTTCGCGTACTATCCCAGTTAAATTCTAAAATTCCTGTATCACTGTTAAATATAAGCTTATTTATATCAACACTCTTATTATTAAGATATATATAAATTCTTGAATTATCAAGTTCAATATTATCGGTGATGAAAGCCCTTATTGTTGTTGTTGATGTGATTCTTGTGTCAGGCTCTGGACTAATTATTTCAATTTCTGGAGGGATGAAATCTGTAGATTTATCATAACCAATATAAATATTAGATAACAGCCATCCATATCCTAATCCGGCTATATTATCATTTGTATATAAAGTGAACATTATCATTATATCTTCATTGGAATATTGAGATATATCATATTTCTTAGTTCCAGAAAGTTCCTCACTCTCATATGTAAATTCCTCAAGAATTTCCCAGGTTTCACCAAAATCTATTGATATTGAAATGACACATCTATCAAGTTGATCTTCAGGTTCAAAAAATTCATTCTGAAGAGAAATATCATAATCAAATTCAAGATATATCTTATATTCACTTCGCAAATGTAGTAATCGAGTAATTAGACTAGTATCCCAATTAGAGCCATAACCTTGTTCAAGACCTCCAAAACTCTGTCCCCTACCTCCATAAATGAAAGAATTATTAAGCCTAATTATCGGATGCCAAGTATTATCTCCCCCAAACCAAGCTGTTATTTCTTTCTGTGGTGGAATTCCTATTATATAATAATCTGATAAATTCATATTTGAAAAGCTATACCCTATATATTTATTATCCTTATAAACATTAAATTCTAAAGGAGTAGGATTAATAAATTCAAAGAGTGTATTATTTACATTATAAAATTCTGTTGTAACTAAATAATTTCCATCTGAAATATGAAACCTGAATGATTGATTGGAAATTTCTTCCAATATCAAAGATTTAAGGAAATATATACCTTTTTTCCCGATATTATAATCACTAGCATTCCAATCACCATAGAGATTATACATAGTGTAATTAATATTTCCCATTTCTAAATAAACGAATTCTGGGTAATTATTATCCAAATCAAAATATTCACATGAAAATGTAAATTTCTCATAGACCGAACCTTGGGTAGATGGAATATTTCTGTTTAAATCAAAGATAATTGATGGTGAATTTTCATTAGTATAATTTTCGATTGCAAAATAATCTAAAATAAATCCTTTATAATTTACGGGATCATAATCTTCGTCTAGAGAAGTTAAAAATCTAAATTGGATAAGGTATCCAATATATTGCGTTAAATTGATTTCTTCCATAAACCATTCTTGTTCTATATTTGTATACGTTCTTAGAGTAATCCAACCAGTCCAATTTGGATTAACTTGCAAATAAATAAAGTCTCCTGCGTTGAAACTTACTCTAAATCCAAATTTTACATATGGATTGGTTGTACTTTCACTAAGATTTAATAAATTAAACAACGGACTAATTAATGAACCATTTGGAAATGGATCTTCGGTTAATCTAATCGGTTGATAAGTATAATTATTAGGATAATTATGATAGGTACCAAAGAATAAAGAATTCCATGAATTTTGATAAATTCTCGACCTATTATCTTTTATATTATTTTGAGATAATAGATCCCATCCTGTTCCAGTATAAGTCCAATTACCAAAACCATCATTGAAGCTATGTTTATATGGAAATCCCATGCTGTCTGTTGGGAATTCAATTGTAATATTGAAATAAGCGGTTTCTGGATATACTGTTTTAAAGTTCCCATCACTAGCAAAAAAGAAGAAGTTGTATGTACCAGGTCCAGGAAATTGAATATAATCACTAATAAATAAAGCACCATCAGTGTAATTATTATCTGGGGCAAAAAATTGTGTTAAAGTGAAGTTTTTTGATATTTCTACAATAGAAACATATACTTCTTGGGGAGGAACATTTGAAGTATCATTATCATAATAATTAATATAAAATCTATAACTATCGATACTATAATTTTTTAGTGGTTCATACCCCATAAATTCCTGAAAACTCATAATTGTTGCATTTTTAGAACCACCAATATAATTAATTTCAGGAATTTTTAATTCTGGTTTAAAATAGTTCGCAACGGTTGAAATATTCAAAGAAAAGTTACTCATACCTTCAATTGCTTTTACTGTAATGACACAATTAGTTTCATTCGCCTTAGGGGTAAAATAGAAATAATTGAAGTCACCATACCATTTTCTTGAAGATTCCAGAAGAATAGGTTCACCATAAATATTTGATTTATTTGAAAATAAATACATATCAAAATTGGCATTTGATTCTTCAATTGATAAATTAAACATATATTGAATATCCTTAGTAAGTTTAATCTGACGAGCAAATACATGAGTACCAGAACCACTTTCTTGAGAACTTGTTAAGTTTCCATTTACAACAGTAATAACTTCTATATTTTTAGTTAAGGCATCAATAGCAGATTGAATGTTTAATCTCCCATATCCTTCATGTATATCTTTTATTCCATTTGTTAAGGGGGCATTAGATAATGAAGGTGAATATTCACTTTCATTTATTTCAGTATCGGGATCATCTTCTCTTTCAAGATTGGTTTCTGAAGCAGTCATTAATAAATATGCTTTGATATATTTTACCCATTCTGTTAAATTTAAAGTGTTCCATTGATTCCAATTATCCCATTTTGCTTCGATTAAAATATTAATAGCTGCAGACACTATTGCTGCAGCAATTGAAGTTCCATAAGAGGCGGTAGCTTTATCGTATTCCTTATCAGCAGCTATAATTGAACGATGCCTTGGCACTTTACTTCCTCCCGGCGCAACTATATCTGGCTTGGTGGCGTTCTGAAATTCTGTACCAATACTACTATATGAAGTAACTTGATCTATATCATTTATTGCTCCAACTACTATTGCATTTTTATTTTCGGCTAATTTGTTAAATGAATTTGAAATGTCTACACCTGCATTTCCAGCAGCAATTACAACTATTATACCATTCTCAATCACTTCATTAATAACAGAATTTACTGCTTTTACGTCTTCTCCCAATGTAGCAACACTTAAACAAATACTAATAATATGAGATATATTTCTATTTTGTATAACATATGCGAAAGCTGATATTAAATCAGAACAATACCCGATTCCTGATTGATTTAAAATCTTATAAGCAACTATTTTTGTCCCATTCGCAATACCAGTAAAATGATTTCTGTTTTCAATATACACTTCGGGAAAATAAGAGATTTGAGAGTTAAAAGAAAAAATTGGATAGGAAGAAAAATTTTTATGGTATTTTATAAATAAATCATAAATTCCTAAAGTCTCTTGAGTAATTGTATGATTTATCATATAATTATTATTAGGAATTTCATTATATGAGTAGTTTATTAAACTATTATTATAGTATAATTCAAACCAAAATTTATCTATCCCTTCTACTTCATAATTCCATGATGAATTAATTAAAATGTTTGAATCTGCTTTAGAACCGTTGAAAGAGAAAATTTTTAAGCTAAAATTATTTGGCGCAAAAGAGTCATCAAATAATTCTATATGAGAATAATTTCCATGAATTTGAATTAGTGATGGGGAATTGGAATCATATAAATCTATTCCTGTTCCAGCAATAATTGATGATATTAAAGTACCATGACCATTATCATCAGAGATACCTTTTTCGTCAACAAAATTTTCCCATCCTACAATATTGCCATTTAAATCTATTGGGTCATAACCTTTTGGAAAATAATCATGATTAGGATTAATACCAGTATCAAAAACAGCTATAGAAGAATTAGTATCCCCTTTAAAACTCATTAGATACCCTGTTGAATTAAATGCACCCGATTGAATCGAAGCATAATTCATTTGAGCTTCTATTATCTCATCATTTTCTATAATGACATCTCGAAACTCATTTTGAAAAGCAGTTTTGTTGCTTTCAAGAGGCATAATGCCTGCAAATCCTGAAAATGAATTAAATTGATTATTCCATTCTTTTTTTATAATTCCTCCATAATATTCAAAACGATTCTTAACTGTACTATTGAATGATGGTTTATTCAAAAAGATAATAATATTTTTGTTATAGAAATTGGAACAATTAACTTCAAATACATTCTCTTTCTCTTCAATTATATTTTGAGAGAAAAATTTTGAATTTAAGTTAAAAAGAATAGAGCTAAGAATTGAAGATGTCAATATCATAAGCAAAAATAAAGTAAATAATTGTTTTTTTCTCATCTCTAACCCTCTCTATTGATTACATTATCTGAATTATTTAATCCTGCATCTGATTCAAATACAACGCTCTTTTCTTTGGATTTATTTGATAAAATGTTAAGTCTTTCTCGGAGAGTCTGTTCTTTCTTAAGTATCGATTCTCTTGAGCTGAGTTCAAAAAGTTTAATTTCCGCTCTCTGATATTGGCTTTTCTTCCTTTTGTAGTTTCTAATTTGCCAGTAATAGGCAATTAATATAAATAAGGAGATTAAAAATGGTAAAGCAATATATATATATTGTTTTAATATTGGAGTAATAACTTTGAGAGAAACATTATTAGAAATCACTAATTTCTGATGAAGATAATAAAATTTAATGCTTGCAGGCTTTAAAGTGACTAAACCTTGATTTTTACCCTTGATTGAATAATAAAAATACACTTTTTGGCCAGGATCCAAGGAATTTATTATATTAACCAATTTCCCCTCCACTAAAGAGAATTCCGATTGAGAATAACTGACCATATCATTAAGTTTAATATTCATAATACTAATTGTTCCTGTATTTTCCACTTCAACAACAACTTTTATAATGTTCCCAATTTCAATTTGCGCTTTATTCACAGACTTGATTATTGAAAAATTAATTTTTCCTAATATCATGGAAGAAGATTCAGAAATTTGGATTGTTCTACTTTCTGAACTTTTAATGGAGTTAATAGGAGGATAATAATAACCTCTCCATCCTACTTTCTTTAAAGTAAAATTAAATGAGTTTATTTCATTATAAGCAATATCATTAAAGTAAATAGAATTGTTATCTATTCGTTTTAAATCACCAAACTGATCATTCATTAATAGATTCAGATCTGGAATACTAAATCCATTAGGGCTCACATTTCTAAGATTAACTGTCAAGTTAAAATTATCACCTATAGCTGGTGCAATTTCAGTTGAATAGGATTCATGAATACTATAATTAATCTCAACAGTCCTAACAAATGGAATGTAAGAGTCATAATCAATTGGTGCCACAATATAAACCTCATTTGTAAAACTCACTATTTTAGACGTATTTCCTCCTTCAATATTTTCTGGATTATAGTATGAAATTGAAATTTGATTAATAGATATTGAATTTGGAATATAAAATGTAAAATTTACTGTTATTTCTTGTAAAGGACTTAGTTCGACTAAGAAATATGTTAAATTACTATTTTGAAGAGTGAAATCATTGTTTTTATCAATTATACCGGGAATTAATAATGAAATTGTTATATTTTTAGCTATATTAGAACCAATATTCTTTAGGAAAATTGTATAGGTATTGAGATCCCCAGGATTTGAATTATAATTAGTTAGAGAAGAATTTGCTATCAATAATGCGGCATCATAAGTACTTAGAGGAATTGAATTAGAATGCCTCTCAAATTGAACATTACCTGTTGAAGAGCTAAAAAAGACATATGATCCTTGATCCTTATAAATATTAATATCTCTGTTAGAAAATTCAATATCTAGATCATTAATGGATATATTAAACATTTCTGAATCAGAACCCTTAATTCTAAAAAGCACAGTATAGTCATTATTTTCTGGCGAATGAAAAATCCAATTTAGAGAATCATTATTATTAATGATAGAGAATGTCCAGCTATCATTTATAATTGATTCTAAATATGGATCCAGATTTCGAAATTCTTCTTTACTAAAATCAAAAATTTCAAAATTAAGTGATTGTAAATCCTCCGGAGCACTGAAGTTTATTATTATAGAGACATTTTCTAAAGTATTATTAATAAAATCAATTTTAGTATCATTTTTAAAAATAAATTCAATTTGAATCCTTTGTTCTAAAAATTTTTCAGCGGAATCAATTATCCAGCTTTTATTGTCATTTATTAATGCCATTTCTGGTGTTGTTCCAGTATGTTCTGACCCCAAGATAATTCTTGGTGTTGATGGGGTGGATTGAATCGTGAAATTGTTTCTATAAAATGGAGAAAATGTATCTAAATTTGCAATAGAATAGTTAATAATTTGATATGAAATAATTTCACCTGGATTCAATTTCCAATTATCATCATTCCATATACTATTAGTATTCATAAACAGATCTTTAATCTCGGTAGGAGTGAGCCCTAAAATTAGTAATGCATCAATTATTAGAGGATAACCTGTTATTAGTTTGTTAATTACATTATCCATTCTTTCATTATAGGGCCATAAATTTGTAAAATTAAGTAAATCTGGATAGAAAGTATCATATACACCTGTACCAAACGAATCAAAACAAAATATTCGAGGATCTTCATCAAAATTAAAAAAATCTTCTAAGGAATCATATTGATTTGGATACTCAATCCGAATAATTTCCCATATACTATCTTGAAGTTGATCAGCAAGTTGTTGATTACCAAGTGTTAGAAGAAGAAAGAAGTTATTTAGTTCAAGAGGAACTGGGGTAGGAATTCCCCAAGCAATAGTGGTTCC
>JBHLOG010000148.1:0-8152 GCA_048940765.1 Promethearchaeota archaeon
CAAGGTATTGCCCTCCAACTTTAAGTGGAAAAGCACCTGATTATCCACCAGAAAAACATCAATTATTTCAAGTTAAAAGTGGAAAATGTGAATTACTAGCAATTCAACATTGCAGAAGAATTGAAGCGGAGGGAAGGGAAAGGGAATGCCGTGTTTGTGAGACATATTGTCCACGAGAGGCGATAAAAATAGATTATGTTTAATTTTTCAGAGGTTATATAATGGATCGTGTAACATGTAGTGGTTGTTCATTACTTTGTGATGATATTTTAATTAGGACTGATGGATTATTCATAGATGAGGTAGTTGGAGCTTGTTTGAAAGGAAAAGAGCGCTTCGAGCAATGTACTGCACCAAATAGGATAACAAGTCCACAAATTAGAGTGGGAAATGAATATAAGTCAGTTAAATTAAAAACTGCCCTTGAAAAAATTTCTCAGATTCTTACCAGTTCTTCCAAACCATTGCTTTATGGATTCTCAAATTCGAGTTGTGAGGCCCAATTAAAGGGAATGCAATTAGCTCAAAAAATAAATGGATTTATTGATTCAAATGCAATTATCTGCCAAGGTCAGGTTCTTAATAGAGCAAAGGAACACGGTCTAACCTTTACAAGTCTTTCTGAAATTATTAATAAAGCAGATTTACTTGTATTTTGGGGTGCAAATCCGGCTGAATCTATACCAAGACTCTTGAATAAAGCATTATTTTCGAGAGGTAAATTTCGAATGACTGGAAGGGAAATAAGAACCTTAATTATCATAGATCCCGTAAAAACTGCATCCTTTAACACTATGGGTGTTCGAGATGTAGCGCTTTTAATCAAGCCAAATAAAGACTATGAATTAATGAAAGCATTAAAAGAGGAATGCTGTAAAAAAGATAGTATCCCTCCAGAAGGAGTTGCTGGCCTTGATGCAGATGATATGAAAAGATTGTTGCTTCATTTATCTGGTGCTGAAAATGGTGTAATTTTTATTGGACAAGGATTACTTAGACGTCAAAATAGTCATGATTTATTAAAAGAGCTTTTAGAATTAGTAGAGATGATTAATCAAAAGCAACAAAAAGGTCGTATCTCAGTAATATTAATGGGGGGTCATTTTAATATGACCGGATTTGACCATGTAGCACTCTCCAATTATGGAAGAAATCATAGCCTTCAATTTTCTAATGGAAATGTTATAGAAAGTGAAGATACAATTGTTTCTAAAATCCAAAATGAAGACTTTGATTGTTCAATAATAGTTGGTACAGATCCAATTTCTCATTTCCCTTTGGAGTTAAGCAAAAAGCTAGCCTCAAAACCAATAATTGTGATAGATAATAGAACATCGGGAGTAACATTACTTGCTGACGTTGTATTACCCTCTGCGATTACCGGTATTGAGAGCAAGGGGTTAGTTTATCGGTTAGACCACGTACCCCTCGAATTAAAAAAGATTCTTAATCCTGCATCTAATATTCTTTCAGATGAAGAATTGCTACAAAAAATTATAGATACACTGGAGGGATGAGGAGTATATGAAATTTATACTCAATATACAGCGAAAAGTAGATTATGATCAAGCAAGAGAACTAACATTCGGAGATAGTATCTCTTTGAAAGAAAAACTTGCTATTGCTATTTTAAATCCAAATGATTATAAAAAATTAAATTTAACCAAAGATTCCCGAGTAAATTTGATAAGTCAATATGGTCAAATAGTAGTTTCGCCAAAGGAAGAGAAAGGAGTTCCCGAAGGTATGATCATTATGCCTGTAAGTATTTGGGCAAATAGAATAACGGGAATCGAAGAGGATCAATTAGTTTTTAAAAATATTGAGATATTGGTAGAAACTTCAGATAAACCGATATTGACCTTCCAAGAGCTAATTCAAGAAATGTCTTCGAGGGTGAGATAAAGATGGAAAAAATTATTGTTAAAAATGGATATGTATACGATCCATTAAACAGTATTGCTGGAGAGATTAAAGATATTCTTATCGAGAATGGAAAGATCGTAAATAGGTTTTCTAATGAATCGAATGTAAAGGAGATAAATGCTAAAAATAAAACAGTAATTCCTGGTGCCTTAGATATTCATGCTCATGTAGCTTCACACCAACTTAACTTTGTCCGGTTACTTAGCTCAAAAAGTCATTTATTTCAGAAGTATTGGAAAGGACTTACTCTTAATCACATAGCCCATAGCTATATTAAAAATGGATATACTTTTATTTTAGAAGCGAATGTATTCCCTTCATTAGCAAAAACTACGATTTTTGATTTTCAACAACTTCCAGTTCTAGATAAGGCTATGCTTTTAAATGTAAGCAATCTGTGGCAGTTAGAATTAGAATTTCAGAATGCAAAAATCAAAGATATGGCTGTATTTCTACAAGATTTACTAAGAAAAATTAAAGCTTTTGGATTAAAAGCATATAATCCATTTGAAAATGAAGCTGAATGGAACTTTTTCTTACTACGAGATGATCTAATATCTAAAGGAAGATTATATAATTTCTCTGCTTTAGATGTCTATGAAAATTTGACAAAATGCGTGAATTATTTAGGATTACCCCATTCAATTCATGCACATATTGATGGTTATGAAACAGAACAAGCTAAAAAAAACCTTTCTATTGTTCTTGACAAAATAAATTCCTTAGATATTGAAAGGAATACTAACTTAAGGCGTTCACAGATTTTTCATTTAGCACATGCCTCACATTATAATATTGATGGAAATAACGAAGATTTACTTAAGATTATTAATAATTCTGATCGTTTTGATATAGACCTCGGTATTATTACGTTCAATCCAATAAATCCCTTTATATCATCTGATAAACATTTAATGAAACAATTGAGTGATGAGGAAACTGCCCATAAAATTATCCGTTTTGCTGCTGAATTTGAGGGAGAAAATTATTCAACTTTACGTTCCTTTAAAAAGTCCAACCCTATTCATTGCAAAATATGGGGAAATGCTATTGAACTAGCTTTAAACATACTAGATAAGTGGAAAATACAGCTTACTGTTAATTATCCCAATTATGGAGATATTAATGACATTCCTTTAGTTGCTACATTGTTAATGAGCAAAGAAGCAAGAACAAAATATACTGAGGATATGGCTTCAGAATTTTTCTCTAAAGAATTTTTAAACGAAAATGACCAAGTATTGTCGTTTAATGATTTTGTTATTATTTCCAGAGCAAGTCCCGCAAAGTCATTAGGCTTAAGTGAAATTAAAGGAGGATTAGGGATAGGAACAGACGGAGATGTAAATATTTTAAATATAGATTTTGGTGAACTTGATACCGATAAGGATTATGAAATAGTAAGAGAGTCCTTATCCAATATAGAGTATGTCATTAAGAATGGAATTATAGTTAAAAGTGATGATAAAATCAATTTAAACACTCATGGTAAAATATTCTGGTCAGATGGAACAACTGAGATTAAAGAACCATCCTTTGTTTTAAACAAAAAGAAAGAATTCTATCAGAAGTATTATTCCATCTTCTATAAAACTTTAAAAACTTCAATTCCTAACGGATTTTTAAGGAAAATTTAATTCTTATTTTATTTTAAAGTTCTAATTTAAATGAAGGTAAAAAAGGATTTAATTCTATTTCAATAATTAAATCAAACTTAGTAGTAGAATTAAAGGTATTTATATTGTATTTTAAAAATATTTCCAGAATTAGTTGATATCAGGGATTAAAAAAATGAATTTAGACCCCTTAGTATAATCTCCTTTTACCCTATCTTCAACCCATATTTTGCCACCATAGCTTTCTATTATTTTTTTTACAAGTGTTAATCCAAATCCCATACCTTTAGATCCTTTTTCTTTACTAAATCGCTCTACAAAAATTATTTGTTTTTTTTCATCAGAAATCCCAATACCATTATCCATGATTTCAAATTTAATAAATTTTATGTCATTTTGTAATTCTTTAGAAATTTTTATGATAATTTCTACTTTAGCCATATCATTGTAAGTTATAGCATTGATTAACAAATTTTCAAACACATCGATAAATAGATCATCTACTTGGACGAAAATTTCATCTTGAAATGAATCTATGGCAACATTAATATCTTTTTCTTTCTTACCGGCTAATATAAAGTTTATCGCATCTTTAAGAACTTTAACTGTATTTTCTTTTTTAAAAGGTCTATTCGAAATATCTAAAGATGATAATTTTTGAACATTTGTAATCAATTTTGTCCCTCTTGTGAATTGCTTTTTAATTATTTCGTAAAGTTCTTTAATATCGTTTTCTCTCTCTGGTTCATTTAGATATCTCTCGCTAAGTTCAATTGAGAAGCTGATATTATTAAGTATATTATTGATGTCATGATAGAATAAATCTTTATAAAGTTCAGCTCGATTATATGCTTCTCGAAATTGCTTCTCTGATTGTTTTAATTTCTTCTCTGCTTCTTTTTTTTCAGTAATATCTCGAGTAAACCCATAAAAGCCAACCTTTCTTCCGCTAGAGTCATACTTTAAGTAAAAAGAACCTTCAAAAGTACGGATTTTACCATCACTTCTTATAACTCGGCTTTCAAAAGTTCCTTTTGGAAGATTATTTTTATATACATTATTAAAAATCTCAAATATTTCTTTTATTGTGTTTTTAGCTACTGCATAGGTATAACTCTTTCCTATTAGTTCTTTTTTCGAAATTCCTAAGAATCTAGAAATATAATCGTTTACATAAGTATAATTTCCTTTTAGATCTACTTCAAAGTAACCATCCTCAATATTTTCAATGATTTCTCTATACTTTTTATCAGATTCCATTAATTTTTGTTGAGCTTCTTTCATTTGATTTATATCTCTTAACAATATCACTATTTTAGCTTTATCGTTATAATCAACCAGACGCCCATTTGCAGAAAAGGGGATATAATATCCTTTTTTATGTTGTATTTTTAGTTCAGTAGAAATAATATTTTTTGTATCTATTGCTTTATTAATTATTTCTATTATTTTTGACTTATCATCAGGATTTATAAAATCAATAAGTCTTTTTTCCAACATTTCTTCGACAGAATAACCAAGTAAGTTAAAACAACTATTATTGATATACTTAATAGTTAAATCCAAACTTAACTCTAATAACAAATCCAAAATACTGCTTATGAGATTGAAATATCTCCTTTCAGATTCTTTTAACTCATTAATTAACTTACTCACTTCTTTAACGCTTTTTCATTGAAATTCTATCTAAAGTGATAAAATTAAAAACTAAACTCTTTATATAAAATTGGATCAAATCTAAAACAATACATCTTATAATTTGACTAATATTTAAAGAGTATTATAATGAAGATAATTCTAAAATTTAATTCTTTCTTAAATAATTAATTTATGATATAGTAGCTCATACAAAAATAGAAAGGATTTTTTAATTCTACTCTTAAAAAATTGAAAATATGTTTTTCAAAGCAATTTATTTTTAATAATTTAGACCTTTAAAGTGCTGGACGGTAGTATACATATTTTTTCCACCTTTTCGAAGATAATCCATCGCTTCCTCAATTCCTTCAACGGTTAAATCAAACATAGGGATTATACTAGAAATAATCTTTCGGGTCCAAGGTGCCCATTCAGGCCTAATAAGCTCCGGATTTAACCAGACTATATTGTTTTTAAAATGATTTGCTATTTCTTTAATATAATAAATTCCAGGTAGCTCATTCCTATGATAATAATATATCGAGCCATATTTTTCCGTTAACTCCCAACTCGCCATAGCAGCATCACCTACAATGACTACCTTGTATTTATCATTGTATTTTCTTAAAAATTCATTAAATTCAATTGCTTCATCTGGATTTCTACGAGCATTGAAATAAAGTGATTCATAAAGGCAATTATGGAAGTAGTAGTATTTAAATTCACGCCAATGAGACATGTTATTGGCTGCAGAGAAGAGAAGATTAACCAAATGAGCATAAGGAGTCATACTTCCTCCAACATCCATTAAGAGAATCATTCTAACGTTATTTTTTCTTTTTTTATCGAATACAATTTCAATATCACCACAGTTTTTAGCAGTCCTATCAATTGTTTTATCAAGGTCAAGTTCATCCTTTTTCCCAATTTCTTCAAGTTTTTTAAGCCGTTTTAAGGCAACTTTTATTTGCCTTGTATCTAACACAATATCCTTTCGATAGTCCTTAAAAATCCTTTTCTGAGCTATTTGTACTGCCATCCGAGCGCCAGAAGATCCACCTATTCTCATACCCATAGGATTTTGACCTCCATGACCAAACGGGGATGCTCCTTGCGTTCCAATCCAATGATCTCCTCCATGATGTTCTTCATTTTGTTTTTCCATTAACTCTTCGAATTTTTTTTGCATCTCTTCAAGATCAAAGAATTGACTTATCATCTCTTGAAAATTTTCACTTAAGGCTGTCATATCAAAATTTTTTTCTAACCATTTCCAAATTTCATCTTTTATTTCATTTGGAGCATTAATTGCCACGAAATCACCAAATTCAGCTCCATATTTTTTCAATAAATCGTCGAGAAATTTTTCTAAATCCTCAATATCGAGATATTGCTGATATTCTCTTAAGATTATTTTTAAACCTTCAATTAACTCTGGTATTGTAATATCTTTATTTAACCATTCCCATATTTGCTGTTTGATATCCTCAGGGAAATTAACCATCGCCTCTTTAAAGAAATTAGCGAATGCTATATCATAAATATCAAAATGATGTTCAGTTTTGCATAAAATTGAGCGGGAGGTATAGTAAAACTCAACCATATTGTGGATGAGACCCTTATTTAGTGCTTCCATTAGGGTCATATATTCAGTTATACTTACAGGTAACCGTTCCTTTAGATAATAAAAAAATTCTACAAACATTAACTAGAAATTTCTAATTCATTCTCTATTAATTTAGTATAATAAATAATTAAATATAGGTTTATGTAATAATTGTAAACAAAACTTGCTTTCAAAAATTATTTATCATCAAAAATCTTGAATTTCTAAAACCATTGCGTCGCATCTACTTCTAATACTAAATCATTTAATGTAGCGGCTCCAACAATTTTTACTCCTGGAATTAATTCTACTTTTTCCCAACCTAACATTCTTTTTGAAGCTTCACAGACTAATATTTCAATACCCATATCCAATGTTTTATCAATCATTTCTTTCACACTTGGAAAATTGCCAAGTTTAATTCTTTCAGCCTCACCAGGTTTTAAAATTCTTAATCCTGTACCTAAATAATAAACAGTAGCATCAAGATCCATTGCTTTAGCAGTTTGGGCTAATACTAATGGTGAATATTGTCGCTCTGGATTATCACTGGTTTGTACATATAAGATGCGTTTTTTATTTTCACTAATAATTAACCACCTTTTAGCTTATTATTTTTTTATTCAATAATAAAATTTATCAGTAAATTCATGCTATAATGTTAGAATATCAATAATTAATAAATCTCGCCTTTATATTTCAAAAAAAAAAGGGGGATGAAGTATAATAAAAGTTTGGAGATCTATTAAAAGACAAATATAATATCAACTTTTTTCATTAATATTTACCTATAAATCCCTTCTGGCAATTCTTTGATAGCTTCCTTGTATGATCTGTTGGCTTTATCTGCGCCTTTTTTAATTTTTTCAATTGCTTTATCAAAATCTTCCTGAGTAATTTTAACTTGTGAATAAGATTTAGGATTTAATGGATCAATGTCAGTTTGAAAAACTCCTTTTCGAATTGCTAAAATAGTGGCTTCCTCACATACTGCCTTTATATCAGCTCCACCATAACCTTCCAACTTCTCAGCTAGCAATTCTATATTAATGTCGTCATTAACAGGACGTTCTTTCAAATGTATTTCAAATATTTTTTTACGTGAATTCTTATCTGGTAAAGGAATTTCAATTTGTCTCCCAAATCTACCTGATCTTAATAAAGCAGGGTCAAGTAGATCAGGTCTATTTGTAGCTGCGATCAATATTACATCTTTAAGTTCTTCCAAACCATCCATCTCGGTCAGAAGTTGTGCTACCACTTGTTCTGTTACTTTTGAATCTGAGGAATCTGAACGTCTAGATGCGATAGCATCTATTTCATCAAAGAAAATAATACAAGGAGTTGCAGATCTTGCTTTTCGAAA
>JBHLOG010000027.1:0-34848 GCA_048940765.1 Promethearchaeota archaeon
CTCAAGATACTTTTATTATCATGATAAATGGCTCTGCAGGCCATCGCCTTACGACTCGGCAACACTGGCTTAAAAATGTTAAATACTCGAAGTCTATTATAAAACTTTACTTGTATAATATAAAAATTTATTCTTAATTTTTTTTTAGGTTTTCTATTTTAAAGTATTCACAAATAAATAATACTCTAATTTAATTAATGGGGTAAGGAATAGAACTATTCTTTGATTTAATTATTTCAAATAATGGGAATTATAAGAAATTAAAGAAAAGATTAAATTATATAAAATTTTCAAATATTCTTGGTTATACTTCTTTTTTATTTATTAAAATGAAAGTTGAAAAAGCAGAAAATAAAGAACAATTAATTGGGCTTGGATTAATATCTGGAGGATTGGATAGTTTAACAGCTTGTCTTTTATTACAAAAGCAAGGAATAAAAGTAATTGGATTAAACTTTTCATCCCCATTCTGTCAATATGATAAAAATTCTAATAAATCAGAGTGTAATTTGGGATTGTTCCATGAAAAACTTGGAATAGAAGTATATAATTCAACTTTGGAAGATGATTATTTAGAACTAATTCGTAATCCAAAATTTGGGTATGGTAAAAATCTTAATCCCTGCATAGATTGCAGAATATATATTTTAAATAAAGCAAAGGAATTTATGAAAAAAGTTAATGCAGACTTTATATTTACAGGAGAAGTTCTTAACCAAAGACCAAAATCTCAACATATGAAAGCACTAAAGATTGTAGAAAGAGAATCAGGACTTGAAAGAAAACTGTTAAGACCTTTGTCTGCGCTTCATTTAAAGCCAACTATATATGAGGAAAAAGGACTAATAGATCGCCAAAAATTATTGGGAATAAAAGGACGAAGTAGAAAGATACAACTAGAAATAGCAAGAGAGTATGGATTATTAGAAAATTATTATGCCTGCGGTGGATGTTTATTAACAGATGTGAATTTTGCTAATCGTGTGAGAGATTATATGAAATTTAATGATAATCCAATAATGCAGGATATTCATATCTTAAAATATGGACGGCACTTCCGATTTAAGAATATTAAGATAATTATAGGAAGGAATGAAAATGAGAACAAAATACTACTTGATCTAAAAAAATCAAATGATTTAATTATGGAAGCTAAGGATGTACCAGGCCCAGTTACAATTGTTCAAGGTGAAATATATGAAGAAATTCTAAATTTTGCTGCAAAATTAACAGTAAGGTATTCAGATTATAATGAATTACGTGGATTAATTATTTATGGTTATAATTATGATCATTTAGATAATGAAATTTTTAGCGTAATTAAGAAAGGAGAAGATTTAAGAAATTATATTCTCTAAAATTGCTAATTGATTAAATAATAATTAGACGATTTAGCATGATTCTTGTATTATATGATAAAATTCTAGAAGTATAGTACATATTAGTGTTCCGTATATGTTTCTTTAAAGTAAGATATAAATAAACCTACTCTTACTAAGAAAATATGGTTACCCTAAGATAATTAATTAGGTACATTCCTTCTGGATTATTAATTTACCAAGGAGTTGTCCGTAAACTATGAAAATTTTTTAACCTTATAAAAATCTAAAAAAAAGAACAATTGGACTCCTTTTTTTTTATTAGATTTGTTTGTTAATCTTTAATTAATACAATTTTAATTAATAAAATTGTAAAAAAAAGGTGAAAAAAATTAACGGAGATACAGATGGTAAAGATTTAGAAGAGATCACAGAAATTAGAAAATATTTTTCAAGAATATATACAGTCTTATCCAAAGATATAAGAAAAAAATTAGATAATTTGGATATATCTAAAAAAGAGAAGAAGAAATTAAAAAAAGAACTTGCGTTTTTGCCAAAACAAACTCAATTTAAATACTTAAGAGAATTATATAAACAATTTGGCTTAAAGTTTGATACAAAATAAGAATCTTTTATTTTAAAGAATAGCAATCTTATTTAAGTCATACTTATTTTTTATTCTCTATTTCCCTTATAAATCTGTAAAATATAAGAGATAACTGTTAAAAGGAATTTAGTTATTAAATATCGATAACAAATTTTTTTAAGAAATATACTTTTTCCTTTTTAAGATAATCAATTGATTTGTTTGATCAAACACATAAATGCAACCATCTTGTTTTTTTACAAAATTGCAAAATCAATTTGTCTATTATATATAAGATTCGATTAAATTATGAGCGAGAATGTAGAAAAATATATAAAAAGAAAAGTCTATAAATCTACAAGTTCTAGGATCGCACAAAAATTTGTTGATGCTGGATTAGAAAAAATAAGAGCTTGTATTAATTGTGGAACTTGTACAGGAAGTTGCCCTAGTGGACGTCGAACGGCATATAGGACTCGTTCTGCAATTCGCCGTGCATTAACAGGTGATGAATCTGTTTTAGAAGATATTGATATTTGGTTATGCAGTACATGTTATTATTGTTATGAAAGATGTCCTCGTGATATTCCTGTAACTGATATGATTATCAAGCTTAGAAATATTGCCGTGGAAGAAGGTTTTATTTTGGATAATCACTTTGGGCTAGCCAACGATATTTTTTATGCTACAGGACATGGTGTACCCGCAAATGGAGAAGCAAATAAGAGGTGGAGAGATTTAAGAGAATCATATGGGTTACCACCATTACCTCCCACAGTTCATTCTTATCCTGAAGCTTTGAAAGAGTGTCAAGAATTGATGAAAGCTGTGGGATTTAGAAAATTACTAGATAACGCAGAAAAGTTGAAAACTCAGAGAGCAAAAGCAATGAAAAAAAATGAGGAGAAATAATTATGAGTGAAGATTATAAATGGAGATATGGATTTTTTTTAGGATGTGTAATTCCTAATCGTTATCCTATGATTGAAGCTTCAATACGAAGCGTTTTTGATCATCTTAATGCTGAACTTTTAGATTTACCCGGAGCTTCATGTTGTCCTGCACCTGGTGTTTTCAGAGCTTTTCATATACCCACCTGGCTTGTAATTGCGGCAAGAAATATTGCTATTGCAGAAGAATTGGGAGTAAATCCTCTAACCGGATGTAATGGTTGTTATGGAACTCTTAGAGATGCATGGTATGAACTTGAACATGAATATGATTTAAAAAAGGAAGTTAACGGGTACCTCGCTAAAATTGGTCGCACTTATAATGGTAATCTTGAACCAAAACATGTAGTTCAAGCTTTATATCTTGATATGGGCTTGGATTATTTAAAAGATCATATTAAACTTAAATTTTCAGATTTAAAAGTAGCTGTACATTATGGATGTCATATTGTAAAACCAAGCGATAAAAGGCCTTGGAATGGTGAATATGAATCTCCAACCTTCCTTGATGAAATTGTTGAAATAACAGGAGCTAAAAGTATTGATTATAAAGATAAATATATGTGTTGTGGAGCGGGTGGAGCAGTTAGGACTGCTGTTAAAGAAGTAGCGGCTGATTTTACACGTGAGAAATTAGTGAATATGAGAGATGTAGGAGTAGACATTATTATTAATTGTTGTCCTTTTTGTCATCTACAGTTAGATCTTGGACAAGTTGAAGTAAATAATTTCTATTCTGATATAATTGGGGAACCATTTCACATCCCTGTAATATATATTACTCAACTTTTAGGTGTTGCGTTTGGGATGGATCCTAATTTATTAGGATTAGTTAAAAATCATGAATTACAAGGTGTTTCTCCTTTTATTTCTGTAGATCCATTCTTAAATATTGTTAAAGAACAATTAATATAGGAGGGAATAAATGACAGAAACTAAAAAAGAAATTATTACAACTGGAAATGAAAGACCTAGAATCGGAGTTTATGTATGCCATTGTGGTGTAAACATTGGTGGTGTAGTTTCAGTTCCAGATTTGGTGGAGTATGCTAAAACACTTCCAAATGTTGAAATAGCACGAGAATATAAATTCTTTTGTTCTGATGTAGGGCAAAAGATGATAAAGGAAGATATAGAAGCAGGATTAGTTAATAGAGTTGTTGTTGCTGCATGTACACCGAGAATGCATGAACCTACTTTCAGAATCGCTTGTAAAGAAGCTGGATTAAATCAATTCTTATTTGAAATGGCGAATATTAGGGAACATTCAACTTGGGTTCATATGAGAGAACCTGAAGGAGCCTTCGAAACTGCAAAAGATCATATAAGAATGTCTGTGGCAAAAGCAAGAGAATTAAAACCCTTAGAGGTTCAAAAAGTAAAAGTAGAACCTTCTTGTTTAATCATTGGAGGAGGGATTGCAGGGATGAATGCAGCATTAGATCTTGCCACCGAAGGTTATAAGGTATATTTAGTTGAAAAAACTCCGACTATTGGAGGACATATGGCTCAACTCGATAAAACCTTCCCTACAATGGATTGTAGTAGTTGTATTCTCACACCAAAAATGTCTGAAGTATCACGCGAAAAAAATATTGAGCTTTTAACATATTCAGAAGTAGTAGAAGTATCTGGGTATATTGGGAATTTTGAAGTTACAATCTTGAAAAAACCTCATTACGTTGATCAAGAAAAATGTACTGGCTGTGGGATTTGTGTAGATTATTGTCCAGTTACGGTTGGAAATGAATTTGATTTAGGATTAGCCACGCGAAAAGCCATATATATTCCCTTTCCTCAAGCGATTCCCGGACAATATACAATAGACATGGATCATTGTATTAAATGTGGAATTTGTGCAAGAATTGATGTATGCGAACCAGAAGCTATAATTTATGATGATAAACCAGAATACCTGAAAGTTAAAGTAGGAACAATTATCGTTGCAACTGGATGGGATTTATATGACCCAACAGAGTTAAAACAATATGGATACGGAAAATATCCAAACGTTATTACTGGACTTCAAATGGAACGTTTATTAAGTTCTTTTGGACCAGTTATAGGAAAACCAGTAAGACCTTCAGATTTGAAAGAACCACATAGCATAGCTTTTTTACAATGTGTTGGAAGTAGAAATTTTAGAGAAGGTGGTAATCAATATTGCTCCAGAGTATGTTGTATGTATGCAACAAAACAAGCAAGACAATATAAAGAAAAACACCCTGACTCTGATGTATATATTTTTTATATGGATGTAAGAGCTTTTGGAAAAGGATATGAAGAATTTTACGAATCTGCTGGCAGAAATTACGGAATTAATTATATGAGGGGTCGAATAGCAGAAATTACTGAAGATGAAGATCATAATATTATTATTCGATCTGAAGATACATTGCTTCAGCAACCGATTGAATTAAAGGTTGATCTATTTGTATTATCGTGCGGTCTGGAACCTAGAGCTGATGCTGATGTAATAACTTCACTATTAAGAATTCAAAGATCTGCTGATGGATTCTTTTTAGAAGCACATCCAAAATTAAGACCAGTTGATACATTAACAGATGGAATTTTCATTGCAGGAGTTGCCCAAGGACCAAAAGATATTCCTGATGCTGTAGCCCAAGCTAAAGGTGCGGCTTCTGGTGCTGCTGTTTTAATGGCTAAAGGTGAAGTTGAAGTAGAGCCATTTTTTGGAGTTGTCCGTCCTGAAAGATGCATTGGATGTGGTATGTGTGTTGAAAATTGTGCGTATGGGGCTATTGAGCTTGTTGAAGATCGATGGTTTGGAACTGTAGCTAAGATCAATGAAGCACTTTGTAAGGGTTGTGGAGCTTGCTCAGGAAATTGTAGATGTTCTGCAATAGATATCAAAGGATTTACTGCTGAACAAATTTATTCTATAATCACTGATAGATTGTAGTATTAATAAATAAAAAACTCTAATTTTATAAAAATAACTTAATTTTTCTTTATCGAGCTATATATAGGATTTTTGGTTTTATGGTTAATAAATTCTATTTTTAAGTTTTCATAGACAATCAATCCCATTTAGATTTTAAAAAACCTAAAGTTTTATTTATATCATGAGTCGGTGGCTTACATGTTTTATTAATACAAACATAAGCAGTAGCTTTACCATCGAGATTCTCAAAAAATTCAACAAAATTAGAATAATTATCAATATCGGGAGAATTTTGTCTTGTATTTCTTAACATAAATACTTTATTCGGAAGATATTCATTTGAAATTGTACTTATGAACTCATTTGTATCCTTAGCATCTGAATCGCCCGCAATAACTAAGGAATAAGTTGGGCCAGTGACAAAATCAATAGCAACCAAGAATTGCGTATATGCTAAGGGAGTAGCTTGTATTTTTTCAGAAAATACTCTACTTAGAATATCTGCTTTTTCTTCTAATTCATGATTTCCTGTTATATAACTTAGTTTTAATAAGTTTAACATTGCGATAGAATTTCCTGAAGGAATGGCACCATCATATATTTCTTTTTGTCTGGTTAATAATTCTTCAGAATTATGGGCTGTAAAATAAAAGCCACCAATTTTTTCATCCCAAAAGTCTTCAATTTGGATCTTATGTAAATCTAATGCCATTTTCAAATATAAAATATCAAAACTTGCTTCATATAGTTCAATTAGTCCCCAAATAAAGAAAGAATAATCTGTTAAATATGCATTAATTTCAGATATTTCATCTTTATATCTATGTAATAATTTGCCATCTGAATCTCGAAGATTTGAATATATAAAAGATACAGCATTTTTAGCAGAGTTTAAATATTTATTTTCTTTAAAAGCTACAACTGCTTTGGCTAAGGCTGCAATCATCAATCCGTTCCAATCTGTTAAGATTTTATCGTCCTTAGATGGATGAATTCGCTTATTTCTTCTATTGAATAATTTTAAACGGATCTTCTCAATTTCTTCTTGGATATCCCTTTCAGGTATAGTTTTTAAATGAACAATATTTTTTCCAGTTCTTTTTCCAGTCGATTCTTCTATGTAATTACCTGAAAATTCAATATTAAATACATTACTAACTAAATTTAGTTCTTTTTTATCAAGAATTTGTTCTAATTCTTCCTTAGACCACACATAAAATTTTCCTTCCTCTCCTTCACTATCAGCATCCTCTGCTGAATAGAAACCTCCGTTATTGAAAGTCATGTCTCTTAGAACATATTCTAAAATTTCTTTAGCTGTTTGTTTAAAAATAGTCTTTTTAGTTACTTGGTAAGCCTCTATATATGCAATTGCAATTAATGCCTGATCATAGAGCATTTTCTCGAAATGAGGAACTAGCCATTCAGAATCAGTAGAATATCTATGAAAGCCAAATCCAATATGATCATATATTCCTCCTTTTCTCATTTCGATTAATGTTTTTTCAACCATTTCTAAAGCTTTTTTATCACCAGTACGTTTCCAATACCGAAGTAAAAATATAAGATTATGAGGAGTAGGAAATTTAGGGCGATTTCCAAATCCACCATTTAAAGAATCATATTGTTTAGATAATTGTTGATATGTCCTTTTAAGCGTAGATTCAGTAAATTTCTGTCCAGGTGATTCTTGATCGATGTTTTGAAGGCTGAAAGTAATTTGATCAGCTGAATTTATTAGCTCGGATCGTTGGTTATCCCATAATTCTTTAATGCGTTTAATCAGATCTACTAATCCTATTCGTCCAAATCGAGTTTGTTTTGGAAAATATGTTCCTGCAAAAAAGGGTTTTTTATCAGGGGTCATTATAATAGTAAGTGGCCAACCGCCTGAACCTGTCATCATTTGACATACAGTCATATATATTTTATCAATATCAGGACGTTCTTCTTTGTCTACTTTTATTGAAATAAATATTTCATTCATCAATTCACCAACTTCATTGTCTTCAAAAGATTCATGCGCCATTACATGACACCAATGGCATGTAGAATAACCTATCGATAAAAAAATTGGTTTATTTTCTTGACGAGCTTTATCAAAAGCCTTCTTTCCCCATGGATACCAATCTACAGGATTGTTAACATGCTGAAGTAAATAAGGACTTTTTTGATTAATTAGATGATTATATTTTGTTTCTTTTATAACCATATTACTAATAATATTTAAATGTAATATCAAAATCTCGGTTATAGGCTATTAATTTTCCATATATTTATCTTAAATCTATAAACTTTTGATATTTGTTTAATTATAAATTAGAATTTTTTGAAATCCATGAGTTTTATTTTGCCTAAAATATGGATAAAAAGAACATTTTAAGATTTTTAGAGAATATTTGGAATTTTCATTTTTTAGACCAAAAAGTTTAAAAAAGAACAATTGTTCATTTTTTCATAATGAATAACGAACAGTTGTTCGCTATTAAAAATTATAATTAATATATTGGGAGGTTAAAAAATTGAAAGTTGCAATAATAGTGTTTAGTCCTACTGGCAATACGTTTAAAGTAGGGCAGATGTTAGAAGAAAGACTAATTTCCAAGCATATTGATGTTCAATTGTACAATTTTACTGGAAATGACCTTTTTTCTAGTAAAAAAAATTTAAAATCTTATTTAAAAGAACATATTAAAGAACATGATCTTTTATGCATTGGATCTCCTGTTTATGCCCATCATTTGCATTATAATGTAAAAAATATCATTAAAGCATTACCTAAACCAAAAAAAGGATGGGCAAAATTAGCAGTTCCATTTGTGACTTATGGGGCGATAAATTCTGGGGTAGCACTTTATGAAGCAGCAAAGCTTCTAACAAGATCAGGACGTCTTACAATCTTAGGAATGAAGATAAATGCATTCCATTGTATGACTGCATTACCACAGATTAAAATTAAAATAAATAAAGGAATGCCTGGAGTAGAATCTTTACCATTTGTAAAAGAATTAGCTGATAAGATAACTCAGTTCGATTTTGGAGTTATAGATAAATCGAAAGACATAACAAAGAAATTAAATTATCAGAAACTAAAGAATCGAATGAAAGCAAAAATTATTTTTAAAGAAAAATTCTGGCATAAACACTTGTATCCAAAACTAAATTTTAATCATGATAAATGTCAAAAATGTGAACAATGTATTGATATCTGTCCTGTTAATTGTATTAAAATGACAGATAATGGACCGATTCTCTTAAGTAAACCTTCTTGTATCCATTGTGCTGCATGCATTCTAAATTGTCCTTTTAATGCCATAGAAGTTAATACAAATTGGGTTAGATTGAATAATATGCTTGAAAATGCGATAAATGGCCGAGGACCATTAGTAAGTAATGAAAATCCTAAATCACTGGTTTATTCATAAAGAAATATAAAAATAAAGGTAAAAAATAAAAAATTTCTAAATCTATTTTTTTTAAATATTAAAAGGAAATTTTCATGCAATTAAAAAAAGAGAAGATAAAAAAAAGAATAGAGAATGCAGCTCGTGAAGATTTCCTAGAATATGGTTTTACCAAAGCTTCAATCCGAAAGATTGCAAAAAAGGCAAAAACAAGTACTAGCAATATATATAATTATTTTAAGAGTAAAGATAACTTATTTGATTCTTTAGTTGAACCAGTTTATGACAAAATCAAAAAATTATTAGTTAATTTAATTGAAACAGAGAGAAATCTTGGTGAGACAGAATTTTTCAAACAGTTTTCAGAGTTAATTGCTCATCCAGTAGGTGAAATAATTAAAGAAAATGGAAAAGAATTAATAATTCTCATGGATAAAAGTGAAGGAACTAGATATGAAAACTTCAAAGAAGAATTAATTAAAACAATAGAATCACATTTTGTAGATAGTAATATTCATAAGAAAGAATCAACAGATAAGAATTTGATCAATTCATTTGTTATGCATATTATAGCCACTAATTTTTTAGAAGGATTACTTGAATTAGCAAAACACTATAAAAGTGATGAATGGGTTGATACTAATATAGAAATCTTAATTAAATATCATATAAATGGAATTTCTGGTATATTCAATTAAAAAATCTTGTTTTTATTAAATCTCTTTGAATTTATTTTTATAATTGTTTATAAAAACAAATTCATCTAAATTTTTTCTTGGTGGTCTTTGTTTTTCTCCGAATTTCATAGCTTCAGAAAGAATTGGTTTAATTTCTTTTGAATGTTTCCCAATAATTACAAGAGTAATTAATCTCATTTCTTCAGGAATTTCAAGAATTTTTTTTGCCTGCTCTTCCTTAAAACCAGCTATTGGATGAGCAATTAATCCTAATTCTGTAGCACGCAAGACTATAAATGCTGTCGCTAACCCTGTATCAAATAGGAAATATTCACGTTCTCCAATTAAACAATCAAATTCAGGTTTACTGAATACAGCAATAATCATTGAAGCTTTTTCCACCCATTTATTTCCTACGGATAATGTTGTGAATAATCTATTTAATTGTTTTTTATCCTTTACAAAAATGAAATTCCATGGTTGTTTATTGGCACATGAAGGAGCAATTTGAGCTTTTTCAGCCAAATCTAAGATCAATTCGTCAGTAATTTGAACAAAATCAAGAGAACGATATGCCCTTCTTTCTTTAGTTGCGTCTTGAACATTCATTTTATTATTTTTTAATTGAATTTATTATTTTCATAAAATTTTATAAAAAATAAAAAAGGAAAGTTATTTAGTCAAATCTTTAAGAATATTCTCAACTTCTTCAGGGTGCCCTTTTACAGAGACTTTTGGCCAAATATGAGCGATTTTTCCTTCTGGATCAATTAAAAAAGTACTTCGAATTACACCTAGATATTCTTTTCCTCTGAATTTCTTTTTTCCCCATTTACCATATTTCTTGATCACTTTTTTATCAATGTCACTTAAAAGGATAACCTTCAAATTCTTCTTTTCTATAAACTTAGCGTGAGATTCAGGAGAATCCGGGCTTACTCCAATAACTACAGCATCTAATTTCTCTAATGCAGGTAAAATTCCTGTAAAACCAATAGCTTCGGTTGTGCAAGCTGGCGTATTATCTGCAGGGTAAAAATAAAGTATAACATATTTCCCTCTAAAATCTTTTAATGATACTTGTTTATTGTCTTTATCCGGAAGAGTGAATTCAGGGGCATCATTACCAACTTTTAATTCAAGCATTTGTTGAGTCATTTTTTATATATCTCTTTTTTATTAAGTTATTTTTGATTTTATATTGTTAATGATAAGTATTATCTTAAAATTATCAATATAAGGATTATAATCTATTAGATTTCTGCAGAATAAGTTTACTAATTTAATTTCTTTAAGAATTTTAATTAATAAATTATAAAATCAATTACTAGATAATAAGTCATGACTAATTATTATTAAAGTAGAGGAATTAATATGATGAATGAGAAATTAAAGGAGTATACGGTAGTAGAAGAGATTCCCATTCGATGGGGCGATATGGATGCTAGAGGACACGTAAATAATACAATATATTATCGTTATTTTGAATGTTCACGAATAGCATTATTTCGATTCTTCGATATTTATGAAGAACCTACAACCGTTCTTATTGGACCTATATTATCTTACCAAGATTGTTATTATAAAGCACCATTAAGATATCCTGATACTGTTTATGTAGGTGCAAAAATAACAAATGTTCAAGGATCAAAGATCATAATTAAACATATATTGATTAGTGATAAATTAAATAAAATAACAGCAGAAGGAGAAGCTCATATCATTTGGTATGACTATGAAAATAAGAAAAAAGCAATCATTTCGGATGAATTGAAAAAAAAGTTTCTAAAAAGATAAAAGAATTTAAAATTACGCTTTAAGGGTCATTTCTAAAAGGATGACGAGCATTTTCTGCATTTTCGATTGCCTCATCTACAGTTGGTAATCCTTCCATTGCTTTTCTAATAGCATTACGAGTTGCCTTATAATTGTTGATAAATACTCTTTTTCTTGCACTAGCACTTGGATGGACAAAAACATTTACAATTATTACTAACTCATCTGATAATTCTCTTGGAAGTATCCCATCTTCAACACATTGCGTTACAGCTTTCGCAATCGCTGCTTGAGCAGGTCCATAGGTTAAACTAGCATGACGTAATGAAGTTGGACGCACTGTAGGAATCATAATAGTTGGAGGTTTTACCTGCATATTTGGTTCAAGTATGACTTGAAGTCCCTCACGTCCTTCTTCTGGATTAGTTAATGCTTGAGCATAAGCATTACCTACAGGTCCATCTTTCATACCTATTAAAAGATCAATATGAGCTAGTTCAGCACGATCACCTACTAATGATTCTCCCACTTTCAATTCGAAATCAGATATCTTCTTAGGAGTTATTCCAACTGCATAGAAACGACTTGTAAGTGGTTTATCTCCTAAAATAAATTGGATTTCTGTTTTTTTAATTAATCCTATTTTCTCAAGCTCAACTCTTAATTCATCTTTTATTTCATAAGATAAAGTATCCCCCAAAACAATAGGTTGTCTTGTTTTACCAACAGGAACATTCATCATATTTAAGCAAGATTTAACTCCCAAAGCACCTGAGTTTATTAAAAGTCTTGCTAATTTCTGGATTTGTTTTTGTAATTTTTGCGCTTCTTCTAATCGATTATTTTTAACATGATTATAAATTTCAAGCCATATTTGAGGAAAAACATTTGCTGAACCTAATATACATCCGGCAGCACCTCCTGCTAGGGCTCCTAAAACATTTTCATCCCATCCTATAAGAACTGAAATTTTATCACTTACCTTTTCTAATAAGGCTGAAAAGTATTTGTAATCACCACTAGAATCTTTAATGCCAACGATATTTTCAATATCTACAAGATCTTCTACGACAGTCCATGGTAATTCTACTCCTGTACACACAGGGATATTATATAAGATTATTGGAATGTCGGTTTTTTCAGCAATGGTAATATAATGGTCATACAATCCTTTCGCTTTTGGCTTTAAAAAATAAGGAGTGACAATTAAAACTGCATCAGCACCAATATCCGTTGCTGCATTAGTATTTTCAATGACTAATTTTGTTCCAGTTTCTCCTGTTCCAGCAATAACGGGAACTCTACCATTTGTTTCGTCAACAACGATTTCAATAACTTTTAAACGTTCTTCAAACGTCATATTTACAAATTCGCCAGTAGTTCCAACTGGAACTAATCCTGTTACTCCTTGATCAATTAGATAATTTACAAGATTTCTTGTATTCTCTTCATTTATTGATTCGTCCTTGTTGAAAGGAGTTACCATTGCAGGCATTACTCCCGAAGGGCGAAAATCAAATTTTCCCATTTTTTTTACCCTCACTCTTTTTGATTCTTATTTATGTAAATTTTGAGCTGCAATAATATCAATACCGTTTTTAGTAAGTATCTTGGCGGTGGTGTTTACAGCAATATATCTATCAAGATGATTTCTTCGCATATATTCCCAATGACCCGAATCAATGATTTCTTGTTTATCTCGAAAATAATCTAAAATATCTGAAGGATGTTCTCTGCTTCCATCTAATTCCACATCTCCACCTTCATGCTTAGCACTAATATTTTTCACTTTTTTAGCTATATCCACTAATTCATCTCTTTTATCATATGGTTGCCTAACAATACTTTTTTGTGTTTCAATTACATGATGTTCTAATCTCACAACATCTTCAAAACCAAATTCCTTTCTAATATATGCTGAAAGTTCAAGAGTTTCATTATTAATTGAATTAGCAAGATTAAAACCAATTAAAGGACTTGTTCCATCTTCACGGGCGAATAATTTAGCTGTTAATAAAGTCCAAAGACAGGCATAAGGATTATCATTACCCATATATACTGAAATTTTGAATTCGTTATCTATTCCGAGTTTATGAATAAAATAACCAAGCAATACAGTTCCAGGATTAACATTTAGGACTTGTTTAACCCCGTAATTTGTATAATAATAAAGAAATTCATCAATCCATTTTAAAGCAAAATCATTAGGTTGACCAACACCTCCAAAGTAACCTGTAATAGTTTCAGGACCCCCAAGATGTACATTTACTGGCATCCCATCAGGACCAGGAGCAGTTCCTTTTGTATCTAGTGTTTCAACATAAGTTGCTCCTATCACTTGCATAGCAGCTGCCATCGCTAATAGATCTCCATCTTCTTCTTGTTCTTTCATTTTTCTTACACGAATTATTCTCCCTGGCATTAAATTTTTATCGTTAATCGCAGCTTTAGCTATATCAATAAGGAAGGGAAAATATTGGCAAGCCGAAAGTTCTAGAGTAACTGCATAATCTTGATTAAATTCCATTTCTGATGTTTTTTCACCAAGTATTTTTTTTCTATAATCAGATATGCTTATAAACGCATTATTATCTCTCTGCGTGATTAACCATTCTACATCTTTTGCATATTCAGGTTTTTTATTTCTAAGCTTTTCTAATAAATTATCAAAATTTCTCGCTTCTTTAGCTTTTTTATTAATTTCATCAACACCACCATATTTATTGATTACTCCAAAAAGATCATCTATTAAAATATTGTTTTCATCTGTAAGGAAACTATTTACAGCTTCTAATGCCTTATTTGTAATTTTTAGTTTTTCTATTAAATCTTTCATTTTTCAAATATCTCTTTTAAATTTTTATAGATTTATCTATCTTCTCATTGTAATAAATTTTTCTTAGAATTCTTTCAAAATAATATGATTTAATTGAATCAGAAAATATAAACTTAAATCTAATATTTCTGATATTATCAAAAACTATGAAAAAATGAAAAAATGTATAAATATAGTATTTCAATCCTTGGTACTGGATTCATTGGACTTTGTTCTTCGGCTTGTTTTGCCGATAAAGATATAAAGGTATTAGCATCTACTCATAATAAGAAAAAAGGAGCTATGATTAATGAAGGGAAAGCTCCTTTTTTTGAAGCAGGACTACAAGAAATACTGGATAATATCAAGAAAAATAAACCCGAACTGCTTAAGTGTCTTATAGATCCAGTAAAAGCAGTGTTAGAGACAGATATTTCTATGATTACTCAGGGTACTCCAATGAGAGAAGATAAAAGTATTGATTTAAGCTTTATAGAAAGTACGGCGAGAGAAATTGGAGAAGCAATAACTAAAAAAAATAAATATCACTTAGTTGTAGTAAGATCAACAGTAGTTCCAGGCACCACTAGAAATTTAGTTTCTAAGATTATAGCAGAAGTCTCAGGAAAACAACCAGGGAAAGACTATGGTTTGTGTATGCAACCAGAATTTTTAGCTGAAGGACGTTCGATTGAAGATACTCTACATCCTGATAGGATCGTCATTGGTGAGTTTGATGAGAAGAGTGGTGCTATGCTACAAGAATTTTATGAATATTTTTATGGTGATCATTTAAAAAATTGTCCTATCTTGCGAATGAATTTAGAAAGTGCTGAATTAGTTAAATATGGAAATAATTGCTTATTATCTACAAAAATAAGCTATGCTAATGAGTTCGCTAATTTTGCTGAATTAGTACCCAATGTAGATATATCACAAGTTATGAAAGGAGTGGGGCTTGATTATAGAATAAATCCGAGATTTTTAAGAGCAGGAGTTGGCTTTGGAGGTTCCTGTTTTCATAAAGATGTGAATGCTATTAAAGCATGGTCAAAATCAAAAGGGTACACTTCAAGATTATTAGAGGCCGTTCTAGAAATAAACGATGATCAAGCCATTCATATTGTAGATATTGCAGAACAATTGGCTGGAAAATTAGCTGGTAAAAAGATTACCCTATTAGGACTTGCATTTAAGCCTGGAACTGATGATATGAGAGAAGCTGCAAGTATCAGAGTTATTAATGAACTAAGAAAAAGAGGAATAACCAATATTGTTGGTTATGACCCCAAAGCTCTTAAAACCGCTGAAGAAGAGTTAGGAAATAAAATTCAATATGCTAATTCTATAGAAGAAGCTCTTAAGGGTTCTGATTGCGCTTTAATAATAACTGAATGGGATGATTTTGCAACTCTTACTCCTGATGACTTTAAAAAACACATGAAAACACCGAATCTAGTTGATGGTCGCAGAATTTATGATTATGAGACTTTCAATAAAGCTTTGCCATTCAGAGCAATAGGTAGAATAAATTTAACCTAACGAAATTAGAATAAAGAGTATTTATTCTTTCTAATTTTGCTTTTTATATTATAAATGCTCGATTTTATGCTATTCTTTTCAAAAAATTTATTTTTCGTTCTATTTTATTTCGAGAAAATTTACTTAATAGTTCTTTAATTTCATTCCTACGTGAATTAGATAATTCCTGGAATTTAATTGCCCCAGAATCAATAGCATTTGAAATTATCTCATCACCTTTTTTAGTCCGGGTAATAATAGTAGTAAATTTTTCAGGTGAACCTAATCCACCAAAAGAGACGTCTGCATATATATTGGTAAAGTCATTGCAGGCATTACATGCTGAACGCATATATTCGTTTAGTCGATCAAATGGTATATGAATAATTTTAGCTTTTGATCCTTTATCTTTTATTTTAAGGATAAGATCTTCTTTAATATTGATTTTTTCGATATCTTCAAATTTTATTTTAAATTCTTTCTCAAATATTTTTATTTTTGAATGATTAAATGCGAAATTCTCATAGCAGAATAATCCTAAACAAACCTCAATATTTTGAGAAGGTACCACTCCTAAATTCTGCATACATCTGATGGTATAAATTTGACAAGGAGTACCAACAATTGCTAATTTTTTAAACTTATAGTGATTTAGTTTAGAGATAGAATGCGTATATGTAGAAAACTTTTGAATCTCATCTAAATGTTGGGACATATCTAATTGCATTCCAGAAGCATTTATTAAATCATCCTTATTTCTTGCGATGGAAGCTTTCCTTGAAAAAGCAGCCTCTGCTTTAGCTACAATTGCACCTTCAATTTTCTTCTTTTTAATCAAAAAGTTAATAATTGAATTTACTACTCCTCCATCAATTCCATTATTTAAAAAGTCCTCATCAGTGGCTTGACAAACATAAATATTTTTAAAATTACCTAGTGGCATATTAGAGTATTCTGTAAAGTTGAAATCTTTATTTAAATCCACATCTAAAATATGTGTTTGCGGACAAATATAATAGCAAATTCCACATTCAAGACAATTATCTTCATTAATATATCCTGGGGGCGAACTTTCATCCATGAATCCTATAACATCATATTCTGCTGAACTACAAAAACTAACACAACCTCCACATAACTGGCAAATGCCCTTTTCATGAACTTCATGTATTAAATCTTTAAAGGTTTTTACACTCATATGCCTATAATCTCCTCTTATTTCTTTTATTGAGTATATATCATCATAAATAAACTTGAAAAAATTAAAAATGTTGGGTTAATTCAAATTCAACTATTTAAATATAATAAATTTTTTTTATCACATTTTTTGTATTAATTAATTTTCTTTCTTTAGTATACCTTGATTGTCATCTATTATTTTATTTTCCAATATCTTTTATTTATAAAGAAAATACTAGGATTTTTAATCATACAAAAAACAATAGCCATATTCCCAAAATTAATTCAAAAAGTAGAATTAACAGGCCTCCAATGCTCCACGGGACTTTAAAGTTAGATTTTTTAAGGAATATCCCGTCACCAAAGCCATAGAGAATGCTAGCAATAATTCCAAACCATCCGATAAATAGTGGTACCACTCCATAGGTAACAAACAGGATTGAATATGCGAGCGTACCAATAGAGAAAAAGAACTGTACGATTACAAATCTATATTCTTTTTTCATACTTTAAATTTAGAATTTAACATAGAGGGCAGATAATGGTAGTTGTAAAGATATAAATTCTTCCCCTTAAATAATTTTCCAAACAATAATCGGTCTCCAAATTTCCACTTTCTTTATTAATTTGAGATTATTTTTTTAAGAAATTTTAATTCTAAACAGTCTTATAAACAATTTAACTATATAATCAAGAAAATCCTCTTGATCCAAAAAAGTATTATCATTAAAATAAATATATCGATGGATTACAAGGTCTATTATATTTGTGTTTAACAGTATTTCCCTTTCATCTATATCTCGATTAATATGGTCTAATTTCTCAAGTTGTTTTATGAATGGAGTCATACTCAGAACCTGTTATGCCCAACCGAGTAAATCTTTAAATTTAGCTAGATTTGCTAATGTAGCAATCTCTAATGCCCGAATCAAATCTGCACCTTTAATATGACGTTCCAATATAAATTTAAGCATTTGACGAATAATATCGTCCAAAGATTGGTTCTGCTGAAAAGAATTTGGCATAGTTTGCTTTTCTACTGTTGATAAAAAATTTGATTGACAAATAAAGATATTCTATTTAACCAAAATATAATCGAAGTATTTCTTTGAAATAATATTTAAAAAGATAGGAATTTACAAAATAAATTATAAAACAATTATTTATTTTATTTTTTAATTGTGAAACTTAAAATAAAAAATATAAGGAGTTATGTTAAGAAAATTAATTTCAGAAAATCCTTTAATCCTTGCTGAAGGAGCTGTTATCGAAAGAATAAAAAGAGAATTCAAATTTGAGTTGAACCAATACATCGAGAATGCGAGTATGATTTATGATTATCAAGGAAAAAAAATACTTGATAAAATCTATAATCAGTATATTTCTGTAGCCCATAAATTTAATTTACCAATTCTAATGTTAGCTCCTACTTGGCGAGCAAGTCAAGAACGTCTAGAATTAGCTGGATTTAAAGGTAAAAACGTTAATGCTGATTGTGTTAAATTTTTATTTGATATTCGTAATAAATATGGGGAATTTGCTAATAAAATATTAATAGGAGGGCCAATGGCTTGTAAAGGGGATGCCTATAATCCAGAAGAAGCTCTTTCAAGTGAAGAGGCATATAAGTTTCATAAATTTCAAGTAAAAGAGTTATCTGAAGCAGGTGTAGACTTCTTACTTGGATCCACTTTACCTGCATCTTCAGAGGCTCTAGGTTTGGCTAAAGCAATGGCAGAATCAAATATTGATTATGTTATAAGTTTTGTTATAAGCCCAATTGGAAAATTGTTAGATGGCACATCTCTCAATGAAACAATTTCGGTTATTGATAATTCTGTTTCACCAAAACCAATCTATTATATGCTGAATTGCGTTCATCCTACTCATTGTTGGAGTGCAATCAATAATGAACTTAACAATACGGAAGTAGTAAGAACTCGACTTATGGCACTCCAGGCGAATGGTTCTGCTAAGAGTCCTGAAGAATTAGAATCACTTGAAAAAACAAATTCTGAAAGCCCTAGCATTTGGGGAGAAAAGATGATAGATCTATATTTAAACTCAAATATTAAAATCCTTGGGGGATGTTGTGGCACAAATCATCATCATATAAGGAGTATCGCCAAAATTTTTAAAAAAATTGAAAAAAAGGTTTAAAATTTTGATCTATTAAAGGGTAAGAAATAATGCCAGAAAACTTAAGATATACAAAAAAAGATATTATTGAAAATATTGCATATTGTGGTTTGATATGTAAATTTTGCCATTTATCTGATACTTGTGGCGGATGTAAATCGACAACAAGTAGTTGTGGTAAATATTTATGTGAAGAAGGTTGTTTCCAACATACTTGTTGCCAAAAAAAGGGATTAAATGGGTGTTGGGAATGCCAAGAATTTCCTTGTGATAGAGATATGTACAGTGCTGATTATGATCCAAAAATTAGAGCCTTTGCTCGGTGTATAAAGGAGGATGGAGTCGATCAATTTATTCAATATGTGTTAGATAATAAAGATCGAGGTTTAGATGTCTCAATTGGAAAAGATTATGATAACAAAACTGAAAAAGAAGTATTATGCTTATTGCGTACAGGTAGCTTGAATAATAAATAAAAATCTAAGATAAAAAATATTACAGAAAAAGATATTAAGTCTTTTTTAACCAAGGACAGGATAAAAGACATACCAGACATCCATTATCTCCTAAACATGTCTTAATATCTAAAACGTCCTCTCTACGTGAGGGATGATCTTCAAACGCAACAAAAGTAAGTGCGTTCTGAGGACATGCTTCTATACATTTTCGGCAATCGCCACATTCATTTTTAATTTCTTGATTAGTTTGAAGTGGTAGGTCTGTTAAAATCGCAATTAACCGATGTAAAGGACCATATTCTGGAGAAATAATTAATAATGATCTACCCTGCCAACCTAGTCCAGCTGTTTTTGCCAAGAGTTTTAGAGACATAAACCCTTTCCGATTAATAGGATCAAATTCATCTTCAGTATGAATAATAAGTTGCCTAAAACCCTTATCCTCCAAGTACTCCATTATAGAAAACGCAGCCTCTTCTAAAAACAATGCGGTCTTGCCACCAGAGGCTTTTTTTCCTAACTTTCCATATTGAGCACCTAATACAATAGCATATAGAAACATATTTAGGAATTTTTTCGTATCTATGGGAAGTCCTGTTTCCATTTCAGTCAGTAATTTCATGTCTGCAATACCATATATATCAACATCTAGATTTTCAATGTATTTTCTAAGATTTTCCCTTTCTAATATCTTTTGCTCTTCCATTTTTTGCTATTCTTTTTCTTTTTTTCTTATTTCAAAATATATCTCTCCATAAGGATAAAAAAAAAAATTAATTTGTAATTATTCTTTGCCCCGAGCTAATTTAACGAGAAAAATAATTAGAAAAATTGCTCCGATTGTAACACATATAATCGGAATTACCTCAGTAACGATTCCGATAATAAAGCCTTCTGGTGTACTAATTGAATCTACAAAATCCTGCCAACTCAAGATATCAGGGTAATACCATCCAAGTAACGGGGGTAAAACAAACATGGTTACTATAAAAACAGCAACCAGAATTATTCCAATAATAAATGCTGTCCACTTTTTCACAAAAAACTACCCATTAATTTAAATCCTTTTCCAAGATTTGTTATTAAATTTATAATTTCTTTACAAAATATTGTTTAATGACAAAAAATTCATAATTATTTAATTTTTATGATTATGAAACAAAATAAATCTAATAAAAAAATGATAGGATTTACCTATCATACAATTTTATTGAATTAACTATGGGATGATGGGTAGAAAAAACAATAGCGATATTCCGATGAGTATTTCAAATAGAATCGCCAATAAACCACTAATAGATGACATAGGTTCATAAGCTTTAACTTTAGGTTTTACAAGTTTCATGCCATTAGCGAACCCAATTAAAATGCCGGCAACAATTCCTAACCATCCAATAAAGGGAATTGCCAACTCATAGGAAACTAACACGATTGAAAATGCGAGTGTACCAATAGACCAACCGATCATTGCTAATGTGAATCTATTGCTTTTTATTTTGAGAATGCTACGATATGAATCCATCAACGAATCTTTTTCCGTACCACTACTAGTGGAGTATTTGTTTGCTATACTGAGAATTTTTATGTAGTCTTTTTCAATATAGACCTGGATCGATCCTTCTGCTACTCGAAAAATAATACAAATAATTCCTGCGAGTATGCTATATGGACTAATAACAAAAAACAACATTATAGCTAATGTAATGACGCAAAAGTGCTCTATGAGAGCTAACCCGACACCAATTTTGAACTTTTTTGGATCATTGCTAAAATTTTGCAGCTTATAGTCTGATTCATAATGCTTCGGCGTTGGTTCTAATATATAACCAAATAAAGCCATTGCAATTTGTAAAACCAAAATAAGCAAATAAAGAAAACCAGATAACCAAATTACAATACTCAAGGGGAATCCCCCAAATTATTATTCATTTTTTTACCTTTTTTTTAATTGATAAAACTTACTGATAAATTAATTTATCAAGGTATAATAGCTTTATTCTGTTTGATTGAAGTAATTTAGGAAAAAAAAATTAAGAATTAACAAGAAGTTCAATAATATCATTAGAATAAGCTTTTACTAATTCAAGTGATCCAATCTCCAATGTTAAATCTGCTCTTCTTAACTTTAAACTAAGTACGGGTGGAAAAGTCATTTCGGCATTTATATGCTCCTGAAGAAATTCAGTCCAGAATGGTTCAATTTTAATATTGGGATGTGCAACATAAAAACCTGAGAAAATTTTAATGATAAGATTATTAATTTGTGTATTTTCCCTATATTTAAGCAACCAATTTTGAATTTCTAAGCTTGGGAGGACTTCATCAATTACATCTCCGATAATCAAGTACTCAAATTTTTCTTCAATTATAAATTTAGGATCAATCATGTTAGCACTCCCTACATATACATCAATAAAATCTTCCAATTGATCCTGAATCCTTTCTGCAATAAATTTCGAGAACCCAATTCCGCTCTTGTAAATTATCCATAGTTTTATTTTCATTCACCTTTTCTATAAAAAAATTAAAGAATTTATTCTTTTCTAGTTGCGAGCTCCTTGCGAACCACCACACGCTGTATTCCTGCCAAAACTGCCAAAAAGAAATGCAATATAAACCCCAAAGCTAATAGTACTCGAGCAAAGGGATTAGAAATCCACTGCACCAGAATTTTCAAGACATCTGGCAATATATCTGCAAAATGTGTAAAGTCAAAGGGAAAGATTATAGAGAGCCAAGCAAAGCCGATGGCGGCAAAAATAAGCCCACCAAAAGAATCTATGTCGCGAGAGAGGTCTTTAAACTCAAGTAACAACACAGCACAAGTGATAATCCAATAGAGAAGAGAACCATAAAGCATAATCATCTCTAGTATGCCAAATGCAGCTGTGAAAAAGCCAGTTGAAAACATCTGATGTGCAACGAAATAAACTAAAATCAAGGGGAAAAACATGACAAACACAAGAGATATAATACGATCGGACACCGAGAGTTTATCATAATCTTCCAGTTCTTCCTCAACAAGTTCAGATAACCATTTTTTAAATTCACTCATTTGAATTCCTCTTAGAATTATTTTACTAGGGATTTTGAGCGATTAACTCCTTCATCTTTATCTTTGGATGATTATATCTCGCCCTACCTAGAGTAAATTCACCCCATTGAATTGCTTTTTGTGGACAATAATGGAGACACGATGTGCACATTTGGCATTTATGCTGCCACTCAGGTTTTTCATTTACGAGTTTTATATTATCAACAGGACAGATTTTTTGACAAATTCCACATCCATTACAATTCTCATCTGTATAGTACTTTTCATCCATTGTATTTACTTCTTTAATAAAAGAGAAATATGAATTCTTCATTGGGTAAGTAGAGCCTTCCTTTACCTTACTTTTCTGATTATTACGAATTATTTCAGCAATTTTTTCTAATTTTAATTCACCGTTCTTTATTCTCTTATCTCCCTTTTCTTTTGAAGGAACGGGGTTGATTCGTTTTGATCCCCATATGTTATTTGAAAAAATTCTTATATTGTATGCAGCATCAAGCTCTTTGTTTTTTGGTTTCAATAACTTAACGAGCACTGGTTCTACATACTGCTTGGAAAAACCTCCCATAGTAACAACAGCAAATATATATTTTGCATTACTTAAATCTATCTTTTCAATAAAATCATAGACAATTTTAGGTAGAGACCAGGAATACACGGGAAAAACAAAGCCAACTTTTTCGGATGTGGCGATTATAGAATCTTGCTTTATTAAACTTGCAATCGGTAGAAGTTGACAATTGTCAAGTTTTTCTTTAAGACATTTGGCTGTATGTAATGAGTTTCCTGTGCCTGAGAAATAATATATGGTTGTTTTGTTATTTTGAGTAATATTTTATCACCTAATTTTTATTTTTTTATGTGTTTTTTTTATAATTTTAATAGGGATTGGGGCTCTTATTAGAGTGTGTTTGCCTTGAATGAAAGAAATAGTAATAGTCGCTTGAGTTCTCTAAATCAAATAAAATGAAAAATATCGTTTTAATTATCAGATCTAAAATCATATTATCGTTTAAATTCTCAATAAAATCCAGAATTTTCACCCACTCGTGAACTTTTGTGATATAAAATTTACTGAAAAACTAGTCATTTAGGTGAAAATTGGGAATTAAAAATTATTTCTTTATTTTGTTCTTAGCAATTGATCTACCCAACAATCATAATTATTTGAGGTTAAAAAAATGATAGGGATAATGTCTTTGAATCCCTTATTTTGTAGTTCCTCGTTGATCTTTTGTGAGTCTTGTATATTTGTTGTCCAAAAATATGCTGAAAAGAAATTTGGAATGTTACTATAGTTTAAAACACCAATAACATTTTGATCAAATTTCTCAGTTATTGCCTGCATTTCTTTAATCATATCAATGCCTTCATTTAAAGAAATATGAAACCCAGTAATTAAATTATGTTCTGCTTTCAATTCAATAGTAAATTCAACAAGATAATTTTCTATCATTCTATCTAATCGTTTTTTAACCGTTTTTGCTGAAAGTCCTATGTCATCTGCGATATCTGTTATAGATTTCCTTGCGTCTTTATTAAGCACTTTCAAAATTTTATAATCTATAGTGGTTAATGGCTCAGGTGTTGTTATATAAGGAATGTTTATAATAGCTACAGTTGGCTCACTTATTTGAGCAGTTTTAGAGACATAACTACTAAATTCCTGCAATTCTGATATATCACGTAAAAGTCCCGCAATATAGAGCATTTTTCCAGTTGCTATCGCAACATTATATACGCTTTCGTGTTGTCCTAACTCCTGACTTACGGTATCCAATGATTTTGCATCGGTGATGCCAAAAATTAAAACTGATAAATATTTTAATGCTATAGCACTTGGTCTGGCAATAAACCTTTGGATTATCTCATCATCTATAAGTTTATTAATACGCTTATGAGTAGAACTTGCGGATATACCGATTATTTCAGCTAATTCTCTATATGTTATACGTGAGTTATCCATTAACTTTTTAAGAATGACAAAGTCAGTTTCATCCATTACTAACTAAAAAGATTTATAAAAATTTAAGTTTTTAATTAAGTTTTTAATCCAGCGTTATTACAACATTTCCTGTTTTCTGCCCTTCTTCAACATATTTATGAGCCTCAACTATTTGTTCTAGAGGATAACGTCTATCTATAACCGTTTTTAACTTCTCCTCTTCTATAAGTTTTTTAAGGAAATTCAATTGTTCAATTCTCTCCTTTGTGTCATCCATATTCCTACTTATTAATTTTTTATCGTTTCTCCTTGCTTCTCTTTTCTGATGATTAATCAAGGATAGCTTAGGGTTAGCTAAAAGATAGATTCCATTTTTATTTAGAGAGTTCAAACTACTTGAAAAAGAGGTCTTACCAATAACATCAAAAATAATATCATAAGTTTCATTACTTTGAGTAAAGTCTTCTTTAGTGTAATCAATTACCTTATCAGCTCCCAGAGATTTCATAATTTCTAAACTCTTTGGATTACCTATCGCTGTTACATTTGCCCCGTAATATTCGGCTAGTTGTATTCCAATAGTGCCGATACTTCCAGAAGCTCCTATGATAAGCATTGTTTGGTCTTTCTGGACATTTGCTTTTTTTAAATAATGAACTGCCTCAAGACCCCCTACTGGAATCGTTGCGGCCTCTTCATAGGTTATATTATTAGGTTTAATTAACAAAGTCTCGCTTTCACGTAGACATACATACTCCGCATAAGCACCAAAATGAAAACTGGTAGTTCCAAAAACGGGATCACCTTTCTTAAACAGTTTTACATCACTGCCTACTGATTCAATTTCCCCAGCTAATTCTTGTCCTAATATAGAAAAACTTTTTCTTGGTCCTCTGAAACCCATTCCTAGTCGCATGAGGATTTTTAACCAGCCAGAGAACTTGAGACTTCGCATTTCGCAATCTCCCATTGTTACTGTTGCCCCATGTATTTTTATAAGCACCTCATTGTCTTTGGGAGTAGGTTTTATGACTTCTTTGAGTTGTAAAACCTCTGGTGGTCCATATTTTGTACAAACAATTGCTTTCATAACGGTCTCATTAACTTTATCTACCATTTCTTTTTCACTCATTTTTTTTATTCTTCCATATATATTACTATTTTTCCTTTGTGGTGCCCTTCTTCGAAATACTTGAATGCTTCAGGAACTTTACTTAAAGGATAACGTTTATCAATAACTGGAATTATTTTATCATCTTTAAGTAGCTCAAGAATACAGCTAAGATCTTCTTCTTGGTTGGGTCTCCACACAGCAATACTCATTTTCTTACTCCCAAATAAAGAAATAAATGGTCCAAGGAATAACACTTGGAGAATTGCCTTCCCGGAACCTCCAACCATTTTATAAATTCCCTTGGGGTTCAAACAACGCTTATAATCGAAAATCGTATGATGTGCTTGCAAATCAAGGATCATATAATATTTTTTACCACTCTTCGTGAAATCTTCTTGAGTGTAGTCAATGACATGATCTGCACCAATCGAGCGTAACATGTCTAATTTTTCTGAATTATCTACGCCAGTAACCTCCGCTCCAAAGTACTTAGCAATCTGTACCGCAAAGGAACCCATACATCCTCCTGCTCCATTAATTAAAACTTTTTGTCCTGGTTTAAATCGTAGAATCTGTTTTTTATTGCGAAGTCCTTGGAGCGCTGCAACTGCTGATTGAGGTATTGTAGCTGCTTCCTCGAACGTTAAGTTCTCTGGTTTCAGCCTTATTTTATCCTCAGGAACACATACATACTCAGCGAAAGCACCATGACTTACCAAGGACGTATCCCCAAATACTTCATCACCTTTCTGGAATTGCGTTATATTATTTCCAATTTCATGAACTTTCCCGGCTATGTCAGTTCCAAGTATCTTGAATCTAGGTTTACGCATGAAGGGTTGCATTTTACCTCTCATTATTTCAACGTCCATCGAATTTAGAGACGATGCAAGAATCTTTACTAGTACTTCATTTTCTCTGGGAGTAGGAATTTCAACCTCTTCGAGTTTAAGAACATCTGGGGGTCCAAATTTGGGGCATACAATCGATTTCATGATTACTTTACTACTGTTATTACTACATTTCCTTTTTTATGTCCTTTATCAACATATCTATGAGCCTCGACTATTTGTTCCATAGGGTAGGTTTTATCTATAGCTGGTTTTAACTTACCCTCCTCAATAATCTCTTTGAGAAAAATTAAGTTTTCATTAATTTCCTTTGTCGGAGATTTACTAGTAAGATAGGTTCCATCTTCCTTTAAAACTCTTTTACAACGCGAAGAAGAAATCTTACCTACAGCTTCAAAAACTACATCATAAATCTGACCACTATCAGTAAAATCTTCTTTAGTGTAATCAATTACTTTGTCAGCTCCTAGAGCTTTTACCCATTCTAAGTGTTTTGTACTGCATACTGCGTAAACTTCTGCCCCAAAGTACTTAGCAAGCTGCACCGCAAAGGATCCTAAACTTCCAGATGCCCCATAGATTAGAACCCTTTGACCTTTCTGAATATGTGCTTTTTTAAGTATATATAATGATGTCATTCCTCCAATTGGGACGGCAGCGGCTTCCTCATACGACAAATTGGATGGTTTTATTGCAACTACTCCTTGCTTCCAATCTTCAGGTACACACACATATTCGGCATAAGCACCAACTTTTAATCCAGTAGTAGTTCCAAAAACTTGGTCTCCTTTCTTAAATAATGTTACATTCTTTCCAACTTCTTCTACTTCCCCGGCAAACTCATATCCCAAAATATTTTTTCTTGGTTTTCTGATACCAAACATTAATCGTGATGCGAAAGTAAAAAACTTGGAATCTGGGTGTTTACCGCTTCGAGCAATCATCACCCCAAATGATATTGTTGTTGCATGGACTTTTACCAGTAGTTCATTGTCTTTTGGAATTGGTTTTTCAACCTCTTTCATCATCAAGACTTCAGGAGGTCCATATCTTTCATATATTATAGCTTTCATTTCTATTCGCCTATGGTTATAATTACATTTCCCTTTTTATGCCCTTTATCTACATACCTATGAGCTTCAACTATTTGTTCCCATGAATAAATTCTATCGATTGCTGATTTTAATTTTCCTGTTTCAACAAGTTTCTTTAGAAAAAGAAAATCCTCATATTTTATGTGCTTTCCATCACCTGAATCTTTATTAACATTCAAATAAATTCCCGTCTCTTTTAAGGCTTTTTTAGCCCGTGAAGGCTTAAATTTTCCAACAGCATCGAATACAACATCATATATTTCACCAGTTTGGGTAAAGTCTTCTTTAGTATAATCGATTACTTTATCAGCACCCATAGATTTGACCAGTTCTAAATTAGTTGTGCTACATACTCCAGTGACTTCTGCCCCGAAGTATTTGGCAAGTTGCACTGAATAAGTACCTACACTTCCAGAGGCACCATAGATTACCACTTTTTGCCCGTTCTGGATATTAGCTTTTCTTATCACAGTTAATGCCGTTAATCCCCCTCCAGCAACAGGGGCAGCTTCTTTAAAGGTCATATTTGCTGGTTTTGGTGCCAAAATTCCATCTTTTGAAAATCTTCCTTTTGCAGTTTTTTCGGGGAAACAAATATATTCTGCATACCCTCCAAAACGAAATCCTGGAGTAGCAAATACCTGATCTCCTTTTTTAAACTTTTTTACATCTTTTCCTATTTCTTCAACTTCCCCAGCTAGCTCGAGTCCTAGAATCTTTACTTTTTTTGGTCCTTTTAAACCAAATGTTAATCGCGCAAAAAAAGTTACTAAAGGATTGAATCGAGTAAAGCCATTTCGAAAAGTCCAATCCCCTTTTGTGACTGTTGTTGCATGGATCTTAACGAGCACCTCGTTTTCTTTTGGAATAGGTTTTCCAACCTCCATCATCTTTAATACTTCAGGAGGACCGTATTTTTCATATACTATAGCTTTCATTTTTTTATTATTTTCTTCCATTCTTTTCACTATTTTGCTTATATTTTTTAAGGTATTAATTATTAATTATAGAAATATACTGGTTATGGGACAATGACAGAATACCAGAGTAGCCATATTCCCAAAATTAGTTCAAAAATTAAAATTAGCAGCCCCCCAATGCTCCACATTGCCTTAATATGGGATTTTCTAAGAAATAATCCGCTACCTAAGCCATAGAGAATGCTGGCAACAATTCCAAACCAACCGATAAATAATGATACCACGCCATAAATAACAAACAGGATTGAATATCCAAACGTACCAATAGAGAAAAACAGTTGTGAAATAGCAAATCTAAACTTTTTTGCTTTGAAAATTCTATTGCTTGAATCAATTAAGACATCTTTTTCTGCACCACTAGTATCAGAGTACTTTATTGCTAAATTCAGAAGGCCCCAATAACTCTTTTTGTCATAAATTTGGATCAAGGCTTCTATTATTCGAGATATACACCAGATAATCCCTAGAATTATACTATATGGACTAAAAGCAATTAATAGCGTTATCGCGAGAGAGATTATACCAAAGTGCTCTATGAGAATTATAATTACGCCAATTTTAAATTTCGTTGGACTTTTGTTAATAAACTGTAGTTGAGCTTCTGGGTCCACATCACCTACTGTTTTATACCCAAAAATGTTACTTGAGAGGTTTGTAATTATAATAAACAGAAAGAAAAAACCAGATAACCATATTTCGATATTCATAGTGAATCCCCTAATTTACTGTATTTTCTATATGCAATTAATTTTATAAAGTTTTCACTATATTTTAAAAAAAAGAAAGGGAGAAATTGTACAAAATATATATTATAAAAATCGTGTGTTAACCCTCCCAATTAGTAAATCATGAGCAGATTTATTCATGATTTTATTACCTCTTTTTTTTAACTCTTTATTGCTTTTTAATAAAAATTATATTTGTTTAAACACCTAATATGGTCCAATATTACTGTAAACGTTTTGATATTTAACATTCTGAATTGAAGCTGTTGATTTTGGATGTTTCGCAGATCAGAAAAGCTATTCGGGAAGCAGAAACTGCAGATGCAGGAGTTTCTTAAACTTATTAGTTTATTATAAATGAATAGGATCGATTGTTGTAGATGATATCAAAATAGTATAGTTTTAAAAAGATAAATATCATTCCCTGGGGACAATAACATTCAATTTCTTCAATCTAAAATTATTTCTCCAGACCCATTACTTTTTTCAATTGAAAATAAATTTTTAAACTTAAAATAAAAGAACCTAATAATAATAATGCACTAAAGAAAAATGGGGTTGAACTATGAATAAATTCATAAAAATACCCCGCAATTAGAGGTCCTGGGATAAACGCAAAACTAACAACAGATTGCGAGAGTCCCAAAAATCCTCCTTGTTCATCTTCACTACTTAGTTTAGATATTAAACTAGGAATAGAAGTTCTAACAAAACCATTACCTACCGATAAGAAACTAATTAAAAAATAAAATACAATCACAATCGGAATAATTGGTATTAATAAAGTGCCCATAAAAACTAAAATTATACCTATAATTATCAATTTCCCTTCTCCAATCTTTTCTGAGAGTTTTCCCATGAAAAATCCTTGAGTGATAAATTGCAGAATTCCTATAGTCATAAATACAAATGATAATTGAATTTCATTAAAATTAAAGAAATCTATTGTAATCAATGGTATTAAAACAGGAATCGCTGCAAATGATAATACGACGATAAAATAAATTAATAGTAATGATGGTAGTAAAGGTTTTTTAATAGCATTTTTTAAATTTTTTATAAAGCCTTCAGTTTCTGCATTTTGTATTTTATCATTTTTTGTAATTAATCTGGTCTCAGGTAAGAAGAAATATACCATGATGAGATTTATTGAAGTTAAAACTATCGTTAATACTCCTGGAACCCAATATCCATAAATACTTAAAAAACCCCCAATTGAAGGGCCTATAATCACCCCTGCAGAGAAAGCAGCTCTTACTTTTCCTAAACCAGCTGTCCTTTTTTTATTTGTAGTTATATCTGCCATATAAGCCTGAGCAATAGGTATTTCAGTAGCCATGCCCGATATTGTTCTTGATAAAAGTAGCATCCAAAAAGAATTTGCAATTGTAAATAATAAAAAACTAAAACTTGAAATGGAAATAGAAATTAAAAGCAGAGATCTTCTGCCATATTTATCTGATAATCGACCTAAAATTGGAGAGAAAATAAATTGCATTAAAGCAAACATATTCATCAATATACCTAAAGCAAAAGCTCCTACATTAAAAGATAATGCATAAAATGAGATTAAAGGCCTTATCATGGCATAACCAGTAGCATCAATAAAAATAGTTATTAAAATAACAATTTGTTGCGAATAGCTAGATTTATAATGAGTAGACTTCACAGAATTGACTATTCCTAACTAATTTTGAGGTAATAAATTTGAAAAATGAATGGTTTAAATTAAAATTACCAAAAAATTTATAAATAAAATTGGAAATGAAAAACTTTTGATAGATTTTCAATAATAGGGTTTTGATATCCATATAACTATTTATAATAAACTGGCTTTGTAGTTCTATAAAAGACTCCGATTGTAAATTTAGGTTTTTCTTTAGTAACTTTAATGGAATTAAAATAAATCTCTGTTTCCTTTTCAAGATATTCAATTTGCTTTCGATATTCTTCCCACCTATAATATGGAACAGCAGACTGTAATACTTCTATGAAGGAAAAAGCTTCATGCTCTTTTCCTTGTATTATGAGATTTGTAAGATATTTTGTATCTTCCGCAAATTTTCTTGATACAAGAATAGCAAACAATTACAAGAGTTCATTGACATAAATGTCTCGATTCTACAAAAATATTAAATAAAAATATAAATTACTTAGACTTTGGTGATTTCCAATCACAAATTCAACGTATTGTGACCGAATCACTAAAGAAAAAATGGTGAAATTTAAAAATGAAACAAAAATCAAAGACAAAATATCTGATTTTGATCTTAATAATTACTTTTATAACTGGATTTGCATGTACTTTTGCGACAGCGAAAGAAGATAATCAAAGTTCAACCAAGTTAGATTTTGAAGCTACAGAAGGGTTAACAAAATGGGTATGGATACCTTTATCTGAACCTTGGGGTAATGCTAAGATCATGCATCAGATAATGTTTAAAAACGCAAGCCTTGATGGAAAAATTGACGGAATTGATTTTACAGGATATAATGAATTGATTATACATGTTAAAATGAAAGTACCTACTTTCGAATTTATAACTATTGGGAAAATAACTATGTACATAGAATGGAACGGACTAATAGGAACCTTCTATGGACCTGTTATTGCTAAGGGAGTAGCTGGGGTTGGACCTTTCGATGGTAAATATGCATTGCAAGGTACTGGAGATTTTGAAGGAATGAAGCTTTTTGGTATAGTCTGGCTTATTGGTGGCATTATAAATGGACTTTCTGGTACAATCTTAATTCCAAATTAAAGCACATACTATGTGTGAAAAATAACTAAAAAAGAGAGTAAAATAAATTCTCTTCCTTTTTTTTTAATATTTTTTTCATCAATTTATTTTAAAAACTTACCTATTATTTTGATTCAATTATTTTACAGATTTTATCTAATCAACTATATCTTGACAATCTGTTAATTATAGGGTTATGTTCTCCATATAATTCTTTATGATACATAGTTCGTTCTGTTCTATAGAATGCTCCTTTTCTAAATTGATGTTTCTCTTTAGCAGTTTTAATAGTTTCAAAATAAATCGCTGGTTCAATTTCAAGATATTCACATCTTTCTCTTTGTTCCTCCCATTTACGGTAAAAAATTGCAGGTTTTAATATTTCTATAAATGAGAATCCATCATGAACAATTGTTGGTACAATTATCGCTGTTAGATGATTTATATTCCCAAAAAACATCTTACATCTAAGAGTATCTTATAAAAGTGTAAAATTTAAAGAAATTTTAAATATGAGGAAAAAAATATATTATTTGCGACTATTTTGTCGCATTCTTCAATCAAAACATAAAGGGTGAAAATGATTAATAAACATAATAACAAATTAGCTGTAATAGGAGTATGTTTTACTATCATCATCTTTCTTAGTCTTTTTTCCTCTCAGACACTCGCATACAAATATAAAAAATCTGATTATTGGCCTGACTGGGATAAATGGAGGGAAGCAAATCCCGAATCACAGGACATGGATTCAACCAAAATTGAGGAAATGTATGAATTTATCGAAGTAAATGAATTTGATATTCACAGTATCTTAATAATTCGTAATGGATATATTGTTAATGAAGAATATCTTAGTGACTCCGTACGTATAGAAGAAAAGATTTATGTATGGCCTGAAGCTGATCCATTTATCCAACTTCGAGAGGGCAGATTACATTGTTTATGGAGTGCTACTAAATCCGTTGTATCCCTCCTCACGGGAATAGCTATTGAACAGGGACTTTTTGATTTAGATACTACATTCTTCGAAGTTTTCCCAGATAGATGGGATCCTATCAAATATGGTGATGAAAGAAAATTAGATATAACCGTAGAAAATATGCTCTTGCAGAATTCAGGTATTCAATGGGATGAATTGGGTGACTGGTGGTCTTGGTATTTCACTGATTTTAATCTCGATGTTTATCTTACAAGACCAATGGATTACACACCTGGAGCAAATTTTCCTGTTGATTTTTGGACATATACAAGTGGAAATGCAGAAATGTTATCAGTAATGATCGCAAATAAAAGTGGGATGACTATGGCTGATTTCGCTCGCAAATACTTATTCAAACCACTCAAAATCCGTGATGATGAATGGGATTGGTGGGAAGGATCCTCAATGTGGGGATCAGCAGATTTAGCGATTAAAAATCATGGAGGCTTCGGACTTTTCATGACACATCAAGCGATGGCTCGCATTGGATTAATGTGTTTAAATGAAGGAAAGTGGAGAGGTAGACAAGTTGTTTCAGAAGATTGGATTGATATTTCGACGAGTGTTCAAATAAATCCCTGGGGTATGTTTTCTTATGGATATTTATGGTGGCCCTATGAAAATTACTATGCCGCCAGTGGTCTTGCTGGTCAACATATTATTGTTATTCCAGAATACAACATAGTTGTAGTCTTTACCGCTGATGATAATGAGTATAGTAGTGCTACCCTATTAGATTTCATTTTAGATGCAGTTCTATAAATAACATTAGTGGTATATTAAATAGCTATAAAATAAAAGAATCAAATTAATAGAAATTAAAAGCAAAAAATTTCTTTTTTTTTTTTAGTATAAAAAATTTAAACTCAGTGTGCTTTTAAAAATCTATAATTTACATGGACATTATTAGATTGACAAAGATTGAGGATTTTAGAGAATAAACAAAAATACTAACTACTTCAATAAATATTGATTTTTAAACTTAAGAAAAAAGAAATAATGTAATTTTTTTTGTTAGAGAGAAACTTTCTGATTTTTTCTAATCTTATTTCTTTTGATATTTTTTGAGTAACTGGATTATGATCTCCATATAACACCTTATGATAAACTGGTCTTGTAATTCTATAAAATAACGCTAATGTGAATTTATAGAACGTTCTATTTTCCTATTAAATAAATTAATCCCTCTGCTATTGAACCTCGGAAACAAACAAAGTCATGCCCTCCAAGAAATTCCGTGTAGCAGACGGGATATCCTTTTTCTAATAACACTGTATGGAAATAACGATTGGCATTAAATATCCCTGAAGGACTAGCTGCCTCAAGTACTCCTACGTCGATATAAAATTTTAAAGGCATTATTTTGTTTTGAGCGAATTGATTGGCGAACTCTTCTCCCAACTTCCAATAAGATCCTGATATAGATATTACATTACCAAAGATCTCTGGATGTTTAAATGCTATAAATGTAGACATAATAGCTCCGGCACTAGTTCCAGCAACAACCGATTGAGAGGGACTAGTAGTGATATTGAAATTCTCCCTAACCCAAGGTAATAATTCTTTAATGATATATTCCACAAATCTAGGATTAGCGGATAATTCATTATTTCTTAAGTTAGGGTTGCT
>JBHLOG010000149.1:0-8098 GCA_048940765.1 Promethearchaeota archaeon
GCTTTGAAAAATGATCCAAAATTAATTGAAGAACGTTTTCGTTTTTCTACAGATTATACTTTAAATGTTTTCAAAGCGTATTCGGATTGTGGAGCTAAGATTTTTCTTGAAGGTGGAGATATCGCACACAAAAGTGGTCCAATGATTCATCCAAAATATTTTAATAAATATGTTTTACCTTGTTACCAAGAAGTTACAAAAGCAATACATGATTGGGATGGAAAATATATTTTACATACAGATGGAGATATAACAACTCTTTTAGACTTCATTGTAGATTCTGGTTTTGATGGGCTTCAATGTCTTGAACTTCCATATGTCGATCCCTATTATGTAAAGAAGAAGGTAGGAGATAGACTTTGTTTATCCGGAAATATAGATACAAGACATATTTTAGTAGATGGTACTAAAGAAGAAGTAGAACAAGCAGTTAAAAGCGCTATTAGAGCAATGGGATTTGGTGGAGGATTTTTATTATCTCCTGCGAATTTTCACCCAACTATGTCCCCCAAGAGATTAAAATGGATGATTGAAGCTGCCAATAAATTTGGAGTTTATCCATTGAATAATCTTTTGGGTTAGTATAGTTATTATTTAACAATTAACTTAAAATAATAAACTAAAAATCAAAATTATTTGTGAAATAAAATGGCTAGACCTAAAGTGGTTATACCAGAAAGTGGAATACATGAAACGGATCTCCTAAAAGAAATGGAAGATATAAGTAAAGACGATATAAATTGGAGAGATGGTAAGGTATGGAGCCTAGTTTATCATGCAAATGATGAACATTATAAAATGCTTAAAAAAGCATATACTATGTTTTTTTCTAAGAATGCATTAAGCCCAATCGCGTTTCCAAGTTTAAAGAAATTCGAAACTGAAGTAATCTCTATGGCCGTTGACCTTTTTAATGGAGATAAAAGATGTTGTGGAAGCATGACATCTGGAGGTACGGAAAGTATTTTAATGGCTATAAAGACTTATAGAGATTGGGCTGAAGAAATGTTTCCCAACATTAAAGAGCCAGAAATGGTTTTACCTAGCTCAGCTCATCCTGCTTTTGATAAAGGAGCCGATTATTTTAAAGTAAAATCTATACGAGTGCCTGTAGATAACGTAACTCATCGAGCAGATGTAAAAGCAATGGAACAAGCAATTACAGAAAATACTATATTCATTGTTGGATCTGCATGTGATTTTCCACGAGGTGTGGTAGATCCTATATCTGAATTAGGACAGATCGCAAAGGAACGTGGTATTGGTATGCATATTGATGCATGCCTTGGAGGATTTATGCTCCCATTTGTTAAGAAACTTGGTTACGAAGTTCCTGATTTTGACTTCTCAGTACCTGGTGTCACATCTATATCAGCTGACGTTCATAAATATGGTTATGGAGCTAAAGGTGCATCTACAATACTTTATCGAAAAGAGAGAATTTGGAAACACCAATTCTCTGTGTATACTGATTGGTCAGGAGGTATCTATATTTCGCCATCTATGAGAGGAACACGTCCGGGAGGTGCAATAGCTGCGGCATGGGCTGCTATGAAGCATCTAGGAATGGATGGATATTTTAACTTAGCAAAAATTGTCATGGACGCTTCAAAGAAGTTAATTGAAGGCATCAATCAAATTCCTGAACTATACATTATTGGAAAGCCAGTAATGAGTGTTTTTTCTTTTACATCTGATAAGATTGATATTTATCATTTAGGAGATGTTTTAGACAAGAAAGGATGGCATTTAGATAGGATTCAATTCCCCAATGCACTGCATATGATGGTGAATCCTCATCATGCATCAATTGTTGATACATTCTTGAAAGATCTCCAAGAAACTGTTGATGAAGTCATTAATAATCCTGGAAAATCTTCTGATGGAGATGCTGCTATTTATGGTATGGTTGCTAGTTTACCTGATCGTGATAAAGTCAAAGATTATATCGTAAATTTCTTAAAAAGCCAATATAAAATAAAATAATAAAAAAAATCTTTATTTTTTAATTAATTTCAACTTATAGCAGTATTTTTTGGTTCTACACTTTTTGATGAGATTTTAGTCAATTTAGGTCTTATTAGTATCATTACGCCACTCCCAATTGCTCCACCTAAAGCTCCAAATAAAATCCCAAATAATATTATTAATATAAGAATGACTGCGCCATAACCTAATCCACCAAAGATTAATCCTGCAAATTGATCTAAATTTATATAAAAGTTTTTAGCGACCATTAAGTAAAGCAAGTAGCTAATCCATACAACAAAAACTCCAAGAGCACCACAATATATTCCTCGTCTCATAGTTTTATTAAAAATGCCTCCTATAATACCTGGAATTATGATTAACTGCCAAATTTCAGCATAAGTTAAAGCATAGGTAATAAGTGCAACAAGTATGAATGAAATTAGGAAATTTCTTGTTTCGGGCTTGATATTGAATTGAGGTTTTTTGATCTTAATTTCTACCACCTCTGATTTTAGTTCTAAGCTCCTGAATTTTTGAACGAATTAATTCTCTTTTGTACCATCCCACAACAACAATGACAATACCTACAGAAAAACTTACAATCAAAGATGTTGTTAGGATAATAAGAAATTCAGGGTCTTGTTTATTAATGAAACGGATTTGAGACTCAATGTGGCTTTCTGGGAAATCTTCCTTTCCATAGAAATAATTTCGATGATATTTACCTTGCAAAAACAAATCCTCAAGTTGATCAGAATAGTGTTTAGAATTTGATATTGCTCTTTGTCCAGAAGGGATAACACTCCATGAGTTCGTTAAATCACTAAAATCAACTATAAACCTTTCGGAAGCACCACTTCGAGCATAACCTACTCCACTACTTAAACTCACTCCTGAGGGATTAACTGTATTTCTTTCTCCATCAGCTTCATATGGACCCCTATTAAAACTATCAAATCCGGGAAGTAAGTGAGGGAAAACAACCTGATGCATCTTCCCCCATTTCCATGCGATAACATCATTAGTTTCATAAAAGTTTACGAGAAAGTCTATTGTGGAATTTAAAGCTCTTAGAATTATATGCGTTCTATTTTCTACCTTACCGGTATCAATATCATCAAACCATTTTGATTCTGGCTCATCACGCGTTAACTTTTCTAAAACATTCAAATCTGGGGTAATTGGAGCTCCAGCTGCGTCAAATTCATCATTAAAAGTATAATCCTCATAATAATCTAACCATTTACGATAAATCGTTGGTGCAGCTAAATCCTTATCCATATCATAATTCCAATTTTTCAATTGAGTTAAGATATTTACAATTATTGGAGTCTTTTGGGAAGTAGGAAGTTCTTCTGTTGCATTAATAAGATAGGGAATAAAGGCTCTTGCAGCGGTTGATTTAACGTCATTTTGTATTTCTTTCATTTTTTCTACACCAACAGTCCCATCTGCTGAATTATTTAATAATTCATTGATCCTTCTTGCCCGATAACCACTATTATAATCATGTTGTAATGAATATTTTGTATAATTAGGACCGGCTACAATTTGATTTGCCGATGCTAGATAATGTTGAGATGAATTTTCTGTATGTGGTAGTTCTTCAAATGGAACATAACCAATCCATTCTCCTTCCCCATTAGATCCATTATAAGGCAATGTTCCGTTACCTAAATGCCCTGGTGGAATTAAGCTATCATCTCTTATAGGTACTAATCCAGTAGGTCTAATGGCAATAGTACCATGAATATCTGCATATACTTTATTCTGTGCAGGATTGTGGAAATATCTTGATGATTGATTAAATTCTGCTCTATTTTTTGCATAACTATAACCATCCAAAGCCAAAAACTCATAAGTTATATTGTTTCCAGTCCATTTGGGTGCTAAAACTATATTTGTTGTATCTAAGGAATTAGGAATAGCATCATCTAGAAAGTCATTAAGAACGGGACCATGAACAGTATCCTTGACTATGAATGTTTGAGATCCTTGATTCTTTATCTTTATTGTATACGTTCTGGTTGTGTATTCTGTGTCTACACCATTATAAACATAATGATCAGGGTCTACTTCTTCATAATAATACCAATCCATAACGTCATAATTCACATTTGTATAACCCCATGCTAAATATTCATTATGACCTACTATAACTTCACTCACACCAGCGAGTGTAAAACCGTATACATTTAAACCCGTATTTTCAGCAACTAAATGTGCTTCATACCATATACCGGGCATGTTCCAAGCTAAATGCATATCATTACATAAAATTGGTTTTCCAGTGCTACTTTTTACTCCGTCAACAACCCAATTATTAGAACCTAACGCATTTAGTTCCTTCAGATCCATTAATGCTTTTTCTGATGGAATTTGTTCAACTTTATTGAGAAACTTAGAAATGGTTTGAATAATATTTGAACTGATCTTTAATGGACCACCATCATATAAGAGCTCTGAACTGTCATTGAAACTACCATAATTAGGACATACTGGAATTTGACCGTAAGTAGACATTGACATCAATTCAGTATAATTTGCTTGACCTAAGGCATCTAAAGTTTGTAATCGGTATAAATCGTCATAACCCCATGTAAGCATTTTACTCATATATTTACTGAAACATAATGTATCTAATGGAGTCCATTTAGTCGGTTTAAATCCCAAAATTGCATACTCTATAGGAAATTCATCTTGGTGAGTATTGATATAATGATTTACTCCATCTGCATACTTTTGCAATGAATTATAAATATTGTTTTCTCCTTCCTCCTGCATTCTAATAACGTTTTGAAGGGTTTTATTAGCCCAATATTCCATTCCCATAGCAAGGTTATATTTATCTTCTTCTAAAGCTAATTCACCTACAACTTCAGAAAGTTTTCCTCTAACATTCCTACGAGCTAAATCCATTTGAAATAATCGATCTTGGGCATGAACATATCCTAAAGCGAAGCATAAATCTTCTTCAGTGGAAGCATAGATATGTGGTACACCCCATTCATCACGATAAATTGTAACTGAACTATTTAATCCTGAAAAATACACCTTTTCGTATTGTGGGACTTCTCCTGGAACATTCCATAATCCATTACCGGGAAAAAGTATGTTTCCTAGCGGTGCTATTATGCTGATCAACGGAATTGAAAAGATTGTCATAACAAGTGCCGTTATAACCATTACAGTTACCAATTTCACAAGATTCTTTTTATCTGGAATTCGCATTTTTATATCTCTTATTTCTATCTTTTTTGAAATATTAATTTTATTTCTAATTGCACATTTAAACTCGATGATATAAAAAGTTTTATTCTTCGATTGATTTTCATAATATATAAACTATTTATTTTTATTTCTATTAAATCTTTAAAAAGAAAGTTATTTTAAGAAAAAGATAAGGAAGAATAAAAAGAAAATGGAAAAGTTAATAAAAAAATATAAACAAAAATTCGAAATTTCCTATGAAGATTATTTTAGAACACGATTCAATGGTATTGTTGAGATAATAAGAATCTTAGCACCTCTTATGGATGAAGAGAAAGCTTTAGATATAATTAAAAAACTTTGGGAGAAAAAAGGTACTGAAATGATTGTAAGACAATTAAAAAATACAAGGCCCATAACAAATTTTAAGGAATTTAAAGAAATTTATAAAGAACAGATAAGTACAGAATATATGAAACACTGTCTAGGTTTTGAAATAGTAGAAGATACCCCCAAAAAATTAGTATTCAAATTTACTGAGTGTCTTTGGGCAAAAACTTTTTTAGAGATAGGAGGCTCTGATATTGGTTATGCTATGTGTTGTCATCCAGATTATGTGATGGCAAAAGCGTTTCATCCTAAAATTAAATTAGAGCGTACAAAATGTTTGATGAAGGGTGATGACTTCTGCGATTCTACTTATATTTGGGAAGAATAAAATAATAAGGATATTTATAAATATGACACATTTTACCCTTTAAATACTCTTATCCTACTCCATGTTTACTTGCATAAATAGAACACCCTAATTGTAAAAAATACGTGATCCCTGTAATCAATCCATATATTAGTCCTAATGTCCAAGTTAAACCCCACATTAATATTATGCTAACATAATAAAGAGTGAGAAAAGGGATTAAAATTCCATAATTCCTAGGATTGCGAAACTCCGTTTTTTTAATATAATCAACTATTACATCAAATATAATAAATGTAAGAAAAAGTAAAGGAAATAACCAAAACCACCATTCTCGTTGAAAGTAGATGTTAAAAATGATAAGCATTAAGAGGGGAATTCCGAGTGCATTGTATAAAATACCAAAAATAGGTTCTACTCCTGGTTTTTTCACTCGTAATATGAAAATTATAGATATTAGACTGTTTGCAATGTTTATTAGAAAAAATAATAGCAAATCCAAAAGATAATAACTCATAATAAAACTCTAACCAGATTTTCTTTATATTTTTATTATGCTTTATAAAATAAAAAAAAATAATTAAAATTGGATTTCAGTCCAAACTGCGGGATGATCTGATTCTGGTAAATTAATGTATCGAGTTTCTAATACAGTAAAAGTAAGTGATAAAAATATATGATCTACACGATCTGATAAATCATAACTCTCACCATCTACCCCTCGCGTCAAGGCGTTTTCCCAAGCGTCTTGTAGCACCGCAATCGACATATTATAATAAACCGTATTGTTTCGAGAATTAAAATCTCCCATTGAAATAACATTGGTTTTACCACTAATACGAGCCATTAATGTATCCATATGAGCCTGTTTTACATCAGCACTTCCATCTGGATGGTTTACATAGACATTAAATATTATACTACCCACTCTTATTTGAACCTCAGTTGTCCCTACTTCATCCACATCACTATAGGTAAAGAAGGTTATTGCATTAAAAATTGGATACCGAGAAAGTACCGCAGCTCCATATGTCCCTGTAACTGTTCTTGGACCATAAAAGGAATAATAATTCAGGCGATTAGCAAAATAACGTACCGCATCAGCATTATCATGTGTTATTCTTGCTGTATCACCTTCTATTAACCCTATAATGTCTGGATTAACTCCTTTAATAATAGCTAATTGATTATCATAGTTTTTTTCTCCATTTTTGCTGACACCCTGTTGAATGTTATAAGTCATAACTTTAAGTGAAGTGACGCCACTTGTATCTTGTACTTTAGGACGTAATTCCCATACTACTACGGATATACTAGTTCCAATTATTAGAAGTACAACGAAGATAATGATCGTTAATTTATCATAGAGATTAGTAATGAAAGATTTAAATTCTAATACCTCTTTTTTGAAAATTGCTTTTCCCATAATAGGGATAGCAATTCCTACCAATAAGAAAGGAAGCCAAAATAAATTACGAAAAAGTTGACTCACAGGTTCAACATAACCCCAAATGCCTGTAAATATTAGAATGAACATTACCAGTAAGAAAAAAAGATTCCCTACTGCAAAACCCGCTCCTATTTTTGAAGGTCTTGGTTTTTGTCTAATCAATTCTCTAGATAAAAGCGCAAAATCGATAAAAACTATAGGTAATAAAGCAATCATTATAATCAATGGGATATAATACCACCAGCCAATAGGGTGACTTATAACTACAGGATCTGAACTTGGACTGGCAGGAAATGGAAAAGAATGAACTGCTGGTGTAAGAACGACTGCTATTATAAATAATCCATTCCATACCCATAAGATCTGCGAATTTAACTTTCTAAGAATTTCTGGTTTAAATGAGAGTGTCAAAATAGTAGCAGTAATAACCAATGTTATAGCAATTGTAATTGCTATGTAATCACCTTCAGTCCATCTTGAAATAACCGTAGGACTAATAAAAGCAAAAAAATTAAGAGCTAAAACACTGACAATTCCAAGAGATAAAAATTTAACTCCTTTAAATCGTCTAATTTTACTTGATTGTTCTTGTTCATGAGGAACAATTTCACTCTCATTTTTATTAATCCCTAAATCTTCACCATGTTTAACTTTAATTCGACCAATTATTGATAGAATAGCAGCTATTCCAAGAAACCACCCCATTATTTGAAAAAAACCATAAATCGAAATATCAACTGTTGAATTGAATGCCCTTAATGTAATTGAAA
>JBHLOG010000028.1:0-34357 GCA_048940765.1 Promethearchaeota archaeon
ATTTGAGCTGCTAAACATACATCCTGCTCAGATTTTACAGCAACCGCAAGTGTTCCACGCCTTACTGCTTCCAATGCATATTCTACTTGAAAAAGGCGACCTTCGGGACTAAAAACAGTAAGTGCCCGATCATAAGCTCTACCTGCTGTTCCAAACATTTGATTTACCTATTATTATTTGATTTTATAGTTTAAAATATACAAATAAATTTTAATTTATTGTTTATAACAAATAAAAAGCTATATTTTTTTGGTGTGTTCTAAAATTGCCATTGTGATTGTTTTAAAGACAGGCTCAACTTTAATATCGTTCTTAGCACTAGTTTCAAAATAAGCTAAAGCATTGATCTCATCCTTCAATGCTTCTCCATCTCCTTCTCCCACTTCCCGATTACCTTTTTCTGCTAAATCAATTTTATTTCCAACTAAAATACTTGGTTTACCATCACCAATTACTTTTTCCACTTCACTTTTCCAGTTTAAAATATTCTGAAATGAACTTCTTCGCGTAATGTCAAATGTATATACAATCGCACTAGCACCACGATAAAATGGTGGGCGTACAAAGCTGAAATGTTTTTGTCCAGCAAGATCCCATAATTGTAGGCGAATGAGATAGTTTGGATAATCTTCTAATTCTATTTGTTTTGTCGAAAAATTAGAACCAATAGTCATTATATAATTTTCTTTAAAGGTGTTCTCACAATATCTCAAAACCATACTGGTTTTACCTACTCCACCGTCCCCTACTATACAGACTTTATAAATAAATGATTTAGTAACTTTCTCCGTAATTTTACCATCCCACCATTCTTGTTAATAAATTTTACCCAATATTAATAATCATCTATCATTTCTAATTTTTAAACTTAGCTAAGAATGATGACTTATTTGAGAATTATTAATTATTAATTATATAATATTCAATAAATAAAAATAATCGTTATTAATTTTTTTTATTTCATTTTTCAGAGACTATGCACACATAAACAACTTGGATCAAAAAATCAAAATTTTTATAGACTTGATCTAAAACCAAAAATCATTACTTATCATTCACTTAATCATTACATAAAAATGAGTTTACTTTCCAATAAAGGTAGGATCTCTTTTTTCCTTTAAGGCTTTTAAAGATTCTCCAAAATCCTTACTTTGAATAGTCCTAGTCCACATCTTATTTTCTACATCTAATTGTGTTTCTATAATTTCTCTAAAATATGAATGAATCGTTTTCTTCATTATTTTGATTGAAAGAGATGGACCCTTAGGTGGAATAAGTCTTAAGGCTTGGTTTCTAGCATAAGGTATTAATTTATCTTTAGGTAATACTTTATTAACAAGTCCCAATCTCTCTGCGTCTTGTGCAGTCATCCGATCTCCAAAATATAACAGTTCTTTAGTCTTATGAAATCCTATCATGAGAGGCAAAAGAATGGTAGTTGCAAAATCACACATTACACCTCTTTTTACAAAAAATAGTGCCCACCATGCATCTTCAGCCATATAAACTAAATCTGAACAAATTATTGGAAGTGTAAATCCACCGCCTACCGCAAAACCATTAATTACGGATATTACTGGTTTGGAAAAATCCCAAAACTTAAGACATAACCTTTTTGATGCCATATCTCTTAAATTGATTTCTTTTCTATACTTCTCTGGTACTTGTTTTAACATTTCATTTGAGAAATAACCTCCTGAAGAAAAAGCTCCCGCTTCCTCGCATCCAGTTAGTATCATAACCTTTACTTGATTATCTTTTTCAGCATGATCTACAGCATACCAAAGCTCTAAAAGGCCTAAAGGTGATAGAGCGTTTTTCTTTGCAGGCCAATTCAGGGTAACCGTTAATATTCCATTTTCTTCTTTTTTATATGTAATCTGTTTAAATTCTTCTATATTCATTAATACAATAAAATCATAAAACAATAAAACATTTTAGAAGACATCATAATCAAATTACTTTTTATCTTATAAAATTAAAAATATAAATAAATGAAGTCATTAGAACAAAAAATTGAAAAAATAGCAGAATTAATCGTGGATTCCAAAAATATTGTAGCGTTAACAGGAGCAGGGATGTCCACTGAAAGTGGAATTGCTGATTTCCGTTCACCAGGTACGGGGCTATGGGAGAAAGTAGATCCGTATGAATTTGCGTCAATAGATTCTTATGTGGCTAATACCGGTAAGAATTTGGGTTTTATGTTAGAAACAGGAAAGCAAATCTTTAAAGCAAGGCCAAATAAAGGACATAAAGCTCTATCTAAACTTCAAAAGCTTGGAAAATTAAAAGGAGTTCTTACTCAAAATATAGACAGATTGCACCATAAAGCAAAGACCAAAAATATAGTTGAATTCCATGGAAATGCGTATGAAGCTAAATGTATGACTTGTGGGCGAATATATCAAATCAGTGTTATGGTAAATCAAGTACTGAAGGGAAATTTTAGCCCTTCCTGTGAAAGTTGTAGGGGTTTATTGAAACCAAATGCTATCTTTTTCGGTGAACCTCTTGAATCAGAAACACTCGAAGCTGCAGATATTATGCTCTCTACGTGTGATTTGTTATTGGTACTTGGTTCTTCCCTTGTGGTATATCCAGTTGCGTTCTATCCTCAAAAGGCTTTATCAATTGGAGCAAAATTAGCGATTGTAAACATTCAAGAAACTGATATGGATTCGATTGCTGAAGTTGTTATTCATGAAAAAATAGGAGATGTGCTTCCAAAAGCAGTCTCCATTGTAGAAGAGAAAATCAATAAAATTTAATGTTCTAATTACATTTAACTTATAAAAATAATTAGAAATGGATAAATCTATGAAGGCAAGAATTTCAAAGGATAATTACTTTATGAAAATAGCAGAAGTAGTCTCCATGAGATCAACTTGCATTAGAAGGAATGTTGGAGCAGTACTTGTTAAAGATAATCATATTTTATCAACTGGATACAATGGTGCTCCATCGGGATTACCTCATTGTAGTCCAGATACCTGCGTTCGAAAAAACCTTAAACCTGGCGAGAAACCAGAACTGTGTAGAGGTGTTCATGCAGAAATTAATTGTATTGTTCAAGCAGCACTTCATGGGACAGCAATAGACGGTAATACTTCTCTTTATACTACAACATTTCCCTGTATGAGCTGTTTAAAACTAATTATCAATGCTAAAATTAAACGTTTAATTTATAAGGAAGGATATGACATGGAAAATATCGTAAAAGCAGATCTTTTAAAAGGTTCTAGCATTGAAATTGTAAAATTAAGTTAAAGAATAAATTATATATTATTATTTAAATAAAAATAAAAAAAACAATAATAAGAGATTAAATTCTAATAAATTTATTTAGTCTTTTATCTTTTCAATTTTATGAATACCTTGGGTTGATCTAATTAACGATCCCTCAAAAGCTTTTTATCAACTTTACCCACTGCTGTAAGTGGCAACTCAGCCGCTATTTCTATGATCTTTGGTACTTCATATGGAGCACATTCTTTTTTAGCAAACGCGGTTATAACCTCTTTTAATGCGTTTTCATTTCCATCATATTGATAATCTGGATCAAGTTGTATGACAGCTTTGACAAGTTCAGATCCTGGTCTTTCAGGATTTGGTATCCCGATTATCGCAACCATTCCAATTGCAGGATGTTTAGTTAATGTATCTTCTACTTTTGTTGAGAATACTTTATATCCTCCTACAATAATCATATCTTTGGTTCGATCTGCGATTCTTACATACCCTTCTTCATCCATTATTCCCACATCTCCAGTGTGCATAAATCCATCAGAATCAATTGCTTTTTTTGTTTCTTCTGGCTTATTATGATAACCTACCATAACCATTGGACCTTTCACACAGATTTCTCCTGGTTCACCTAAATCTACTGCTTTATCACTTTCAGGGTCTACTAATTTGAACTCTACATTAGGGAATGGTAAACCAACATGTCCTAACTTTTTCTTTCCTCTTGATGGATTGCCAACTGTTAATGGAGAAGTTTCAGTCATCCCGTAGAGCTCAATTATTTTTCCTTTACCGATGACTCCTTCAAATATTTCCTGTGATTCTTTTGGGAAAGGGGCGGCTGCAGAAATGGCATAGTCTATCATGTTTTTATCAATTTTTTTGAATTTTGGATCCTTTATTATCATTTGATACAATGTGGGAACGTTTGCTAAAACGTTCGGTCTATATTTTAACATTTCTTTAATTATATGACCTGTATCTCTTGGATTTGGGATTAAAACCTGACTCCACCCTAGCATTATAACATTTGAACATGTAAATAATCCTGCTATGTGAAAAAATGGAAATCCTGATAATCCAAAACCTGTTCCAAACTCCCAACTAAGCCAATGTTGAAATATTTTTATATCTGCAACGAAATTTCGATGACTCAACATTGCTCCTTTTGGAGGACCCGTTGTACCACCAGTATATTGAATAAATGCTATATCCTCTGGACCTATTTTAACATCAGGTAATTTATCAGAATATTTTCCTTTAATATGCTTATGATATTCTAGTACTGTAATACCTTCTAATGGAGTAACCTTCCCCTTAGGTATTTTTCCAGCCAATTTTCCCAGTTTTGCCAACATCTTCGGCATGAATCCACCAACCGAGGTCGTTATAACAAGCTTTAATGATGGAATTTTCGTATAAATTTTGGTAATATGACCTGCAAAGACTGCATCTAAAGTAAGAAGTGCAACTTGTTTTCCACTAGTTCCTAAATCATTCAATTGATATTCAAGTTGAACAGCTGAAAGAAGTGGGGAAACCCCTGAAATGATAACTCCAACCTTCATTGCTCCTAGAAATCCGATCACGTACTCGGGAATATTTACTAATGCTATTCCTAATACATCTCCTTTTTTAAATCCATTTTCACTCAACATATGAGCAAATTCATTTGATAATTTGTCTAATTCTCCATATAAAATTTCTGTGCCGTAAAATGCAAGAGCTAATTTAACAGGAAGCTCATTGAAGGTTTTTCTTATAGTTTCAGTAAAAGAAGTTTCAAACTCTTTCGGATCCAAATCTCCTATTCCCTGATCATAATTTGCTTTCCAGAACCTTTCTTTATATTGTTTTGACATTTTCTTATATTGATTTATTATTTGATTAAATTTTCAAGATGATAATACATTATTAGATGCGATTTATTATAAAGTTTAATTTTGCTTACAAGCCATCTTGAATAATTTTAAACCAAAATTAATATCATTTTTAGAGTTAATTCATTCTTAACTGAATCTTTTTCTTCTTTATTTTTACTTTCAATCACCTCTCTGTCTCAATGAAACGATCTTACTTTTAAAAGAACATTTATTCCTAACAAATAGAACTAATTTCTTGTCTTATGGAGAAATTGGATTTATTTCAGAAAATTGTCGGCGTATCTTTGTTTTATTTTGAAGAATAGTTACTTCATATGATGAAGTTTGATTCCGGATTCATGGTACATGAAAGAAACAATCATTCGCACCTCATTTCAAGTGGAGATAAGACTCTCGATGAACTGCTTTCTGGAGGGTTTCACAAAGATTTAGTCTATTTACTCTATGGAGATAAGAAATTAACAACCAATATCTTACTAACAACTTCCGTTATTGTTCAAAAAGCATTTGATAATGGAGGACTTGGAAATGGTATTAGAGTTGCCTTTATCGATGGAAACAATCATTTTAACCCTTATAACGTAAGCAAATTTGCACTCACTCAGAACCTGTCACCTCGCACAGTGTTAGAAAACATCCTTATTTCACGAGCGTTTACTTTTGACCAAATAATTGAGATTCTGGAGAACAAGCTTTCAATGCTTGAAGATGTGAAAGTTGTACTTATCTCTGGAATTACAACTTTATTTGAGGGTTACGAAAAGCAAACTTTCGAAGAATTGCTAAGGGCGATAGATGGAATTAAAAAGATGCTCAGGAAAACAAAACCCCTCATCATAATAACGGCACCCTTACACGAATATTCCCTTTTCAGACCAAAAGGAGGTAAAATTCTTTCTCATTTTGGAAATGTGCTTGTAAAGATAAATGATGATGAGAGATATGTCGAATACACGCTTGTTCAGCATCCTTACTTACCAGAAAATAGACTGAAAAAGTGGAAATTCCGTAAACCTAAGAAAAAGGTACCATTAAGAAATGCGACTCTAGATGTGTGGTTTTAAAATATTACCAAAAAGCTTTTTCAAATTTATCTATAGTATCTTGTAGACTATCTTTAATATGCTTTTCGAAATCAGAAAATACACTTATATCGTTGTCCCAAGTATTTAGCATCTCTTTCGGATATAAATTGAAGAACTTATCTACTATTCTTTTCAATTCTTCATTAACTTTTTTCTCTTTAGTCTTTTTCGAGGAATTAACAATAAAAGATATTCCATGTTGTTTCATAATAAAATATTTTTTTTCTTTTAGCTGAAAATTAGATAATCCTCCTTTTTCTAATTCTTCTGCTATTAGATTCAATGCTGACATTAATGCTCCGATTAATTGTTCATCAATTTTTTTCTCAAAAACACGGTGAAATAGAACAGCACCAGCATCATTTAGTATCCAAATATCTTGTATTATCTTTTCCACGGAAATCACAGCTTAACAAATTTCTAATGTTCTATTAAATAAAAAAAAAATATTTATAAAATATTTAATGTTTAGTTTTTAAAAATTTAATAATTACTCTTTACTAGCCTTAGGTCTAACATAACCATAGTATGCTCCAAAAATACCTACAATAGCAAAACTCCACGCTAGAAAATAAAATACGGTAAAACCAAGGCTTCCTAAAAAGATTAATAATCGATCGATAGCAAAATTGAGAAATATTAACATAAAGCTAACTGACATAATTGCTAGTGATAAAAATGCTTGTTTATAAGTTTTCTCCTCTACAGCACGATAAGATTCTATTGATCTTCGTAGAAAAGGGGCATATACCATAACCATGTATATAAAGACAATTAAGAAGGCAATAATATCTAATAATGTATTACCTACTTTATAGATGAATAAGACATAAGCACAACTGAATATTCCGTAGATTATTATGATATATCTTTGTAATGTATTATATCCCTTTTCAAAAACATTTACTTTTAATATATACGATAAAAAAATTGCAATTACGACAAAGAATTCACTAAATCTAAAATCTGATATTAAATTATATATCCAAGCAATTATAGTACCATCTTGAGTTACGCTTAACTGAAAAACTACGAAAACTTTTGAGATCCAAGAAAAAACAATTGCAATAAAATAGTTAATAAAAATTATTAAAAGCAATCGAGTAAGTTTATGACGTTTAATTAAATACTTTTTTAAAATAAGTATTAATAATACCGCCGCAAATATGATTATGAAGATTTCAAAAATCATACCAATAAAATTTAAAAAAATTATCGGTGCTACCATAATATATTAATATGAAACTCTAAACATATAAAATTTTATTCAAAGGACTATAATTCACTTAATCTTCTTTTTTTTTGGACAAATTTGGATCCTTTTGCTTAAGAATGAGAGGATTACTATCATATGTGTTCATTGGATATAATATCAAGAACTAACGAAGTTTTTTGCTCGATAAGTTCTAATCACTGTGAAGTAATAAAAAAATTTTAAGTTAGATTGCTTTTTTAAAAGTTCTTAACTTAATTTCTAATTTTTTCTTAAATTTAAATAGTCGTCTTAAGAATAGAAATCAAAATACTTATTGCTCAATCAGTATTTTTGCTATTAATTCTTTTTTTTAGAGAAATAAAGACTAAAAAATAATTTTCAATATGCTTTCTAAAAATCAAATCATTGATAAGGCATATGAACTTGGATTTGCTGATATAGGATTCACAAGTGCTGAACCTTTTGAATCACAAATTAAGATACTGCAATCCCGACAAGAAGAATACGCGTGGCTATTATCATCAGGTATTGACCTTATGAGTGGTACTGACCCAAAAAAGGTATACCCTAAGGCTAAATCAATAATTGTTCTTATTGAGGCTTACTTTAATGAAGCATTTCCACCTTCATTGGAAGGATATTTTGGTCGTTGTTATTTAGATGATAATCGGATGACTAAAGATGGATCATATTTACGGATAAAAGCTTTTCGTCAATATTTACGCGATAATGGTATTGAATCAAGTATACCACAAAATCTACCTCAACGAGTGGCAGCTGCCCGTGCAGGATTAGGAGATTTTGGTAAGAATTGCTTACTTTACTCACATAAAGTAGCTCGCGGGGGTTCATGGATTTTCCCTATACCTATTGTTGTTGATTATGAATTTATCGTCGATGACCCTACATATAATATTGGGTGTCCAAAATGGTGTAAAAATGTATGCATTATTGCTTGTCCTACTGGTGCCTTAAAAGGTCCCCGTAAAATAGATCCACGCAAATGTATTTCATATCTCACATATTTTGGAAAAGATCTTACACCTAAAGAACTTCGTGAACCAATGGGATTATGGGTTTATGGATGTGACTGTTGTCAAAATGTATGTCCCCGTAATAAACCATGGTTAGCTCAAGAATTGCCACTCAATAAAAGGGTAGTTGCTAAAGAAAAAAATTTTGACCTCCGGAGTTTAATTCATATGGATAAGAAATATTATAGAACCAAAATCTGGCAACACATGTTTTACATGCCTATAACAGATATTTGGCGATGGAAAATGAATGTGGCAAGAGCAATGGGAAACAGTTTAGAGCCAAAATATATTCCAGACCTTATTAAAGCTTTTCATGACAATAAGGATGAAAGAGTCAAATCTATGTGTGCATGGGCTTTAGGACGTATTGGTGGTTCAAATGCCGAAGTTGCTTTACAAAAATTTCTTAGCGAAAGTGAGGTTAAAGTAAAGGATGAAATTTTAGAAGCTTTAGAAAAAATCTAATTTTATTTTCAAAAAAAATATTCAATAAATTTCTAGTTCTTTTTTTTATATATATTCGGATCTTTTTCTTCCAAAGTTAATTTATCTCCGCCATATTGAATCTTACGACCTTTATAGTAAAGCGTAGTTTTATCGTCACAAATTTTATTCCATTCTTCTAATCCCAACTTTTGTATCATAATAGAATTATATACTTTGGAATTATGTGGCGTAAAAATTTCAAAATTAACAATAGGTTGTAACATCTCACATGGAAAATCTTCACATTCATAGCAAAAATCATGACCTTTATTTATACTACATTTATAGGTTTTACATACCGGAAACTTAAATATTTGACCTTCTTGCTCTCGGCATCCCTTACATCCAAAAGAATCTACTCCCGGACATCTTTTACAGAAAATTCCACAATGTGCATGCCATTTTTTCAATTCTTTACTCATAGCTCATCTCAATTCTTCCTTCTTTTAGTATTAAAATATTATTTTTAGATATTATTAACCTTTCTATTTATTTTTTCAAATTTCAGATTTTATGAAAACATTTAAATAGGTAGATTAACCATATTTTGTTGGAATTTGTTATTCTTTTCCATTAATTTCTATTAGAAGGTGAATTTAAATCATGAGCTATTTTGTATATCCAAAAGGAGATGTGGAAAAATGTAAAATTTGCGAAGGGAATGGCAAAGTTTACTTCTGGAGAAGTGATTTAGAAGATTTTGATGAGATTATTTGTCCCGAATGTCAAGGAGAAGAAAACTAACCTTCAAGTCATCTATTAGACGATGATTAAATTTAAAAATCAGAAAATTAGTATTGTATTTTTTTTTAAATTTACCAAAATACTCTCTTTTTTGGATTTTTACCTCAAATCAAAAGTGAAAGATATGGGAAGAACGGTACCCTCTTTTCGACCTGCATTAGAGCATGAGATTGAAAGCTGGAAGGACTTCAAAAGAGCATTACGCCTTGAAGAACAGAAAATATTTGATAAATTAATGAACTTCGCTCGAATACATGCTGATGCAGGCAGTATGAGTACGCGTCCAATGCTATCAGAAGTTTTGTTTATCTCCTTTGCCATTGAGCAAGAAAAAAGAATTGAAAGGTTAGAATTGAAGGTAAAAAAGTTAGAAGAGTTGATAAAAGGAAAAGGGTAGAGATTGGATTATCAAGATCAATTTGATGGCTGGCTTTTAGATGTTTCAACCTATCATAGTGGAGTTATACTTTGGGTAAAAACATTAAAAGAACAAAAGGTTGTAAAAATCTTTCATGATTTCTGTCCCGAATTTTTTGCCGTGCCAAAAAGTCATGCGGGGAAAGATTTCAAGAGATTACGACAAATTCTCAAATCACATCATAACATAAAGGATATAAGACTCTGTGAAAAATATGTGAAATTGGAGGACCATGAAAAAGTAAAAATATTAGGAGTTTCTGTTGTAAAACCTTCGGTATTTAAGAAAACCATTAAGGAAATTGATGAAATTGGTCTTTTTACTCTATATAATACGGATCTTCCAATCTCTCAAATGTATTTCTATGTAAATGATTTATTTCCAATGTCTTTATGTGGTTTCAAGGTTAAATTTGAAAAGAAGAAAAAGGGTGACGGACACTTAATGCGTTTAATATCGTTAGAGTTAAAAGACAACAACGAAGAATTGTTTTACGATTTACCTCCTTTAAAAGCTGTATGGTTGGATATTAAAATTCAGCAGCGTGGAATGAGGTCATACTTCAACGACCCTCTGGTATTTGCAGAAATCAGTATTGTTGAAAAAGATGAAAAAGCCAATATACCGAGAGCAGATGGACAAAGAAAAAGAAAGATTCTAATTGATAAAGCAGATGAAGCTGAAACCATCAAATCAATTAGTAAAGTGATTGAACGTTTAGATCCGGACATTATTTTAACACATGGAGGAGATGAATTTGTATTTCCTTACTTGGCAGCTCGAGCATCAGTGAATCAGGTATCAAAGGATCTCTATTTTTCTCGCACTAAGACTCCCCTTCGAAATTGCATCTTCAATCTTTCAGGAAATTCTGATCATTACATGTCTTATGGAATAATAATGCGACGTTCCAAAACACAAGTTTACTTTACAGGACGCTTTCATTTAGACACTACAACTTATGGTAGCTTACACTTTAGCGAGGGAAATATACCAGGAGTTATTGAGGTTGCAAGAGTATCTCGAGTTCCATTGCAAAGACTATGTAGAGTAACAATTGGGGGTGCTCTTCAATCGATACAATATTATAATGCATATAAACTAGATCATCTTATCCCACCTTTCAAGAAGAGCCCAGAGGGTTTTCGAAGTGGAATGGATCTGATCAAAAATGACCGAGGTGGGCATATTTTTGAACCATTAATAGGTGTTTTTGATCAAGTGGTAGAGTTGGATTTCTCATCAATGTATCCATCTCTAATGGCTAACTTTAATATTTCTTCAGAAACGATTAATTGCAAATGCTGTAAAGATGATGGTACAGGAATTAAAGTGCCAGGTTTAGAATTCCACATTTGTTCGAAAAGAGAGGGGATTATTTCGAAATCAATCAGTTTGCCACTAAAAAAGCGTTTAAAGTGTAAAGAATATAACAAGACTCATGACGATCTTCGTTACAAATTCACCGATATTGCATTAAAATGGGTACTTGTTGTAAGTTTCGGCTATTTAGGATTTAAAAATGCTCGTTTTGGAAAAATTGAGGCTCATCAAACCGTTTGTGCCTTTGCTCGTGAATTTTTATTGAGATCTGTTGAGATTGCTAAAAAATATGGTTGTAGAATTATCCATGGAATTGTTGACTCATTGTGGCTCCAAGACATAAAAGGAAGAACTCCAGAAGAATTTGATGTATTAACAAAAAAAATTGCCAATGAGATCTCCGAAAGTACTGGTATTCCAATGAGTTGGGATGGTCGATTCAATACTATCGTTTTTTTACCTTCTAAAGCTGAACCTGATGTCCCTGCTCTCAGCCATTATTGGGGGATAAAAAGTAATGGTGAAGTAAAGGTGAGAGGTATTGAAGTGAGACGGAGGGATATGCCAAAAATAGTAAAAGAGGCTCAATATGCCTTTATTGATATATTTAAAGGTGCAGAAACCGTTGATGAATTCTTGGAAAGGATTCCTGAAGCGAAGAAAAAACTTCATGAATATATTGAAAGAACATACTTAGGAGAGTTATCAAAAGATGAACTTACAATTCGCCAAAGAATATCTCGTAAACCTTCTCAATATAAGGTAAATTCATATCAAGCGGTTGCTGCTAGACAATTAGAACGATCTGGTGTTATTGCATCTGCTGGAAAGAACGTGAAATATATTATCCTTAACGCTGATGCAGATCCAAATTTCCCTGAAAAAAAAGTTATACTTTCAGATTTATATGATAAGAAAAAGCATGAATACGACAGAAAGAAATATGCTGAATTGTTAAAAAGAGCGTTTGAAAATATTTTTCCTTTTAAATTTCCTGAGCTTGAGGAATTGCTAACATTAGATTATAAGAAGAAAGGTCTTCAAAAAGACCTCTTTTGTTTTATTTGATTTGAATAAAAAAAAAATTAAGGAATTAAGATTATCTCAAAGAAGTCAAAAACTATTGTTATTAAGCAGATTAGTTCAAAAAGTATCCAGAGATTACGTTTTAGACTTCTAATTGCTCCTAGAGGTTTACCGGAATAATTTATTATGTTATATATAAAGATGATTACCCAAGTAGTAGTTAAAAACGTAATTGGGAGTATTAACGCAACGAATTCACGACCAACATAGCTTATAAGGTATTCATAACCGAGAATGGTAAATCCTGTTATTACTAAAGTAAAACCCAATCCAAATGAGTATTCTGCGAACGTCACAAATCGGTTAATCCGATCTGCTGAAACATTTCCTATATTTGCCTCAAATTGAGCTTTAGAATTAGCAGACACAGAATTCACAAAAAATATAAATGATATCATTAATAAAAAAGTACTAGTAACTATTCCATTTGTAGGTGGGACTTGCCAAATTAATGCTAATATCGTCAGAACTGCACCAATCATTACCGTGCTAAGAACTATCCAGTCTCTTACATTTATTTTTTGTTTTTCATTACTCATTTTTTAACATCTAAATTATATATTTATTAAAATTACTATTAAGACAGAACATATATAAATTTTGATCTTATAATCCAATAAAGCAATTCCTTATTCTTTCTAATATCACTTAATTTTTGTTTCAATTCTGTTGTTTTCTGTTATGAAACTATATCTTTTCTCAATTTATAACTTTAGAAATATAAATTTGAAGGTTCGAGGATATTCGGATAATAAGGTCGGAGAAAATTTCGAGTACAAAAACAGAGGTGACATTTATCCACATATCCATTTAGTGGCTTATATCCTTTTTCAATCGCAATTTCAAGAAGATTTTGAGGGCCACCTTTGGTAACTAATTTACCTATTATCGGATGTTTTCTATAATTAAAATCCTCTATGATTTCAGATAATAATTTTTCTTTAGCATTTCCAATACAAATCCCTTGACATGATTGATGAAAAACCCATCCATTGGGATCAATCATAAACATCGGAACCTTAAAAATAAGACACTTCTCTGAATGTATTGTCTTTAATGAGTAGTATTCAGTAAGTTGGCTTACAGCTCGACCAATTACTAATAATTCATTATTTATTACTTGGCAAAATTCAAATTCTTTTAAAAGGAGATCAATTATTTTTTTAGTTCTTTCATCAAACGGGTTCTTTTTTTCTTTAGATCCTAAATTTTGTGCAACTAAACCTATCCATTCAATTCCAGCTTCATGGGCTGCTCTTATCGCTTGTTTCACAGTATCGAGTGAAATATATTCTTGATGAAATGCGTCAACACTAAAACCAATTTGGTTTAATCCAGCTTCTTTTAACTTTTGGGCATAATACTTGGCAATTAAATCATTTTTTCCCCAATATCCATTAGTTGGTAATCCAATCTTTGGTATATCATATTTATTTACTTCTTCAATAAGACTAGTTAGCAAATTAAAATGGAGTAGAGGCTCACCTCCAAAAAATCCAACTTCATTAACTAAATATTTGGAAGTGATATCTTCTAAATATCTTTTTACATCTCTTAATTCTATTAAGACATTGTCTTGATTTGGTGATCCTTGAAGCGCACAATGCTTACATTCATTAGTACATTTATAAGATATAAGAAAAGTAAGAAAAGGTATTCTTTTTTTATTTTGTTCAACACTTATTTTTAAATCACATCTCTTTTAATTATTATTTTCTAATTTTTATAAAAATGTACTTATCTAGTATTTTTAATCTTGTTTATCCAATCCTTTTTTGATTCTTTGGATGGCTTTCTCGAAATCATTGATATATTCATTCATTCGATTTCGATTTTCTATAAGTGATGCTCTTTGACTCTCTAATAGTTTGAGTCTCTCTAAGAGAGTTAGATTTCCGTTGAATTTATCTGGTCTCATAGCGGTTGGTAGCATTTGGATACTTGGAACATTATCAAAGTGCTCGAGCTCTTCTGAATCAATTAAACCATTATTTACTATTGACGTTGATAGAAAACGACGATATGTTTTTCTTATCTTTCGTTGAGTTAATTTCATTAATTTTAATGTTTCTCTACCTACATCTGTAATTTTATAGATTTTCTTATTTTTATCCTCTTCAAAAATTTTTATGAATCCTTTTTCCTTAAGATTATTTAATATCCAATATAGCGTGGATGCAGATGGATTCCACATCCCTAAAGTACGTTTTTCAATTTCATTCCCTATTTTATAACCGTGAGCAGGCTCCCTTTCAAGGATAGAAAGGATAAAAATATTAGTAAAGTTTTTTTTCATTACTTTTTCGAAATTTTTGTGATAATTTTCGACCATAATTAACTTAAAGGCATAGAGAATTGTTTTATTGACTAGTTTTACTATTAATTGCTAAACTATCAGTTACTGGACTACCAGTCACTGATATAATTTTCATTATAAAATATTTAAAGTTTTATTTTTTTAAAATTTTCAATCAAAAACAAATTTAGAAAAGAGCAAAAAAAGCAATCAACATTTATAAATTAAATTTAGAAAAATATTTAGGTAAAAGGTTGCCTTATAATCGTTTTCATTGTAGCTGGATTTGCTTTTCTCGGATCACTTAGATATATTTCATGATGTTTTTGTTTATATCCGTCAAAATTTCCACCATTAGATTTAATAAAATTATGTATTTTTTCAATTGTTGGACCCTCTTCAGAATATGGTCCTATGTGCATTATTTGTGCAGCTTTCCCTTCTTTATATTTTTCAAGGCGAAGTTTAGATAATTTGTCTTTAAGTTTTGATTTTTTTTCTTTTGTGGTTTCAATAGCTTCATTAATCATTTCGTGAGTAATCCAATCTGGCTGCATAATCATTATTGTCCACTTCCATTTATCTCTATTTCCTTCTATAAAATCTTCCATCTTATCCGCCCACCAGAGACCTTCCAAGGGAGGAACAACATAATCTTTACCTTTACTTTTACTCAAGAATTTTGTTTTAAAAGCCACAGGGTATAATGCAGCAAGAGCATCTAAATATTCTTGAGAATCTCCAGGAGAACCCATTCCATCTATCATTAAAAATTGCAGCTCTGGAACATTAACTATAACTACTTCTTTTGAACTAGGCTGATAAAGTTCTTTCATTGATTTTTTATAATCTACTTTTGCTGGCACTTATATCACCAAAAATAATAGTTTGAATTTATTCTCTAGGCTGATATGCATTAGCAGGACATTTTTCAACATCTAGATTTGCAGGAACTTCATGTCCAAAACAATCTCCTTTATTATCATCAATTGGTTTATAAAATTTACAATCTTTACATTGAGCCATATTAATCCCTCCATTTTATATTTGATATATATTTATTAATTACTATTATCTATAATCATTTGTGAGCTTATATTAATAATGATTATATTTAATTTAAATATAAGTCGTCACAAATTATTCTAAGATGATTAGAAGAGGAAATAATAAATATGCACAATTTAAGCTTTCTTAATGAATTTGGATTATCTGATATACAAATTAAAATTTATGATTATTTGTTAAATAAGCATTTTGGTAGTATTAATCAAATCAAAAATGAGATGAAATATTCCTATGCTGTAATAAGGGATAATTTACGATACTTAGAAAAGAAGGGTTTCATAACCTCTTCAGATGGAAAACCAAAAATGTATTTTAGCAGTAACCCGAAAATTATTTTAACAGACATGTTAAAAAAGAAAAATAATACCATTTTGGAAAAAATAAATAAACTTGAAGAGAATATTCAAGCATTAGAAAGTGTAAAAGGATTCTGTACCAGAAATATTACGTTCTATCATCATTCTGATATAAAAATTGGACTCGAATATATATATGAATTAATTGATAAAGCCGAAAAAGAAATTATCTTATCTTCTCTTCCACCATCCCTTCTGAAAAAATTAGAAAGAGCATTATACAGAGCTTTCTTGAAAGGAATTAATGTTAAAATATTTTATTCAAAATTAGATTTTGAATCAATTAATAATTATTTTGGATATATAACAGATATTTTAAAAAATATTAAAGTAGAAATCATTGAAACTAATGAAAAAACATGTCGATTAGTACGATTTAATGATTTAATCGTTAATGAGGGAGTAATTCTAATCGATTATTACTTTAATTCAGTTTTATTCATTGAGGATTCATATTTCCATTTTAACGGATTCTATATGCCGAATATGGCAATTAGTGTGAGAAAAATGTTTGATGCTAAAACTTCTATTAAATCAATTGAGATTAATCCAGATCCTATTCAGAACGTATTAGATACTATTAAAAACCAAGAAAAAGTTAAGACTCGTGAATTGAGTATTCAAACTAAAATATCAGGTGCTAAATTAAGAGAGATAATCAAATTTTTAACAAAGGAAGGACTAATAAAAGAAGATGTAATAAAAAGTGAAAAAGCTGGACGACCTAAACATGTGTATTCTATTGTAAATGAATAATATATAATATACAAAATCAATTATTTTTGTCGAATACCTTTCTTCTAAAGAATATCTGAAAGATTTCCCTTAAATATATTTGTTAAATTGATTTATTTGTTCTTTTGGCATGTACTATAGAATATAAAACTTAAATCTAAATAGACAAATTTGTATTATTTTCTTAATTATTAGAAAACTGGTACTCTGTATTGTTTTATTTATTTAAATTATGGTTATAGTATTATGTCAAAAGCAGTTTCTTATTATGATTGGGAATTATCATTTAAAAGAAAAACTAATTCTAACAACAGATCTTTAAATGATAATGGTTCTATTAATACGCTTGGAATTTCAGATGAAGATTTTAAAGATTTTATAAAAAAATGGAAAATAGCTAACATTTCTTAAAAAAACTCTATTCTAAAATATCATACCGATTTAATAATTTAACTACTATCTTAATAAGCCAAAAATACTTTTTAGATATCTTACCTAATAATGTGTTTAAGAAAGGCATTGAATCAGTTGCTTTTGAAGTCAATCCTTTCTTAAAATCAGGATAATTTAAACCTCCTGTAGCTTTAGGTGGTTTGCCAAAGCTTTTAACATTTTTCCAATCTCCATTTTCATATCTAGAGCCTAACCAAGTTTTGTCAGTTTTAATATGAATTAAATTACCTGATTTTAATTTAATTTCCCCATATATATTTATTGATCCAATCCCCCCTATATAATCCATATTTTCAATATGGATTAAATTTTCCCCCTCCTGCAAGTAATCTTTGATATCAAATAGTTTAATATTATTTTCTATTGTGACAAACTCTAGCGAGCGTCTCGTTAAAACATATCCAATATATTTATTATTTATATAAATCTTAGCGAAAGATCCTGCAATTACTTGTAAATGGGCATAATCTATTGGTTCATCAATAGATATTACTTTTTTATAATAAGTAATATAAGTTTTATGCAAATTTTTTGCATCTAAATATATCAATTCGCTTGGAATATTGCTATCTTGCCATTTGCTAGTAGTTTTGATTTCCTCTATTTTCTTATCATAAAATTTCAATAGCCAATCATATTTTTGTTTTATTGTATCGAGCCCCTCCTTTTTAGCGCAATTTATCCATAAAATTTCATAATCTTTTAGAAGATTATTCAGTTCCTCTTTTAAACTCATTAAGTTTTTCAGAACTTGATTTTGAATCTCTTTTACTACTCTTTTCTCATAAAGAATAAAAATATTTTTTGAATTTATTCTTTTTCTACAATAGAATCTTATATGTTTAGCGATAAATGCAATATTTTTAATATTAATTTTATTCTTACGTAATTGTGGCTCTATTTCTTCACATAATTCAATTAATTTATTCATATCAGAAACTAATTTATCAAACCCAGAAGTTCTTATATTTTTTCTATATTTAGACTTTTTTTTATTATAAGGATGAGCAAAAAAATGATTATAGTATCCCGTGGGGGATCCATGTAATAAGTTTTTATCGTCTATTGAGCGAATTTTACTAAATATTTCAACCAACTTATGATCTAAAATTCCGAAAAAATGTAGAAATAAACCTTTCCAAAAATAAATCATATTAATCTCTGAAATTGGATTCCAGCCTACCATGGCGGAAAAAATAAATCCATAAAACCTATTCTCTCTTATTTCTTTATTTCTATAATCACCCCAACTTGATGTAATTTCTCCAATTATTCCTTTGTTATAGCCATATCTTATAATGTTTATAATATTTTTTTCATATCTCTCAACCGAAGGAAAAATTCGATTGAAGTCCATTATTGAAGGACTGGCAACTATAGCAAGATTATATTTTTTGATTTTATCTATTATTGGATGGCTTTTTTTTGTATTATATTTCCAATACATTATTATCATATCTTTTGGTAAACCTTCAAGGACTTCTTTAAACTTATAGAGTATATCATGATAAATAATTACTTTTTTATAACCATGTTTTTTTACTATTTTATAGACTTTCTTATAATGGTTAAGATACGCTTTTGCGATGCCAATTTCTTCAACAAAATTCTTTGAAGCAACTCTACCAACATCCCAACTCTCATCTGATCCAATATGAAAATATTCTGAAGTAAATACTTCACTTAATTCACCAATTAATTCATCTAACAAATCGTATATCTCTTCATTTGCTATATTTAAACAATTTGAACCGGGAAATTCTCCATACTTCCAATAATCCGGATGCTGCAAAATATTATCCCAATGGCTAATTGTTTGAAAAATTGGAATAATGTCTACATATCTTTTAGCGGCAAAATTTACTAATTCAATTATCTCTTGTTTTGAATATCTCCCTCTCTCTTCTCCTATTTTAAAATAATTTTTAAATTGAAACATGTCATGGATATAAGCTAAATAATATTGATTAATTTTGAAATGACTTAATTCTTCAATGAATTTTTTCAAGTTTTTAATTGTTGGTGCTTGACCTCTTGAAATATTGTCAGATACACCTCTAATTTGAAGCGCTGGAAAATCTAATATTCTCATCTCATTTATTGAAAGTCTATCTTGACTTGAATTTAATATTTGAATAAAGGTTTGAACTCCATAAAATATTCCTTTCAAGGAATTTGCTTCTATAATAAATTTAGAATCTTTTGAAATTAAGAGATATCCTTGATCTTTATAGTTTCTCTTTGCTTTAACTTCATTATAAAGAGTTTCTGGAAAGAGAATGATATTCTTATCTAAAAATAATTTTATTTTCGAATAAGTCTCAAGATTTTGAGCTCTAATTACTTCTAATCTTTCCTTTAAACTAGATCCTAATAAAGTTTCTTGTATTTGTTCGATAATATCATTAGAATCTTCTCCCAAATCAGTAAATAGTTTTGAATCTTCATTTATTTTCATTTTATTAGAATTATTCATTTTAAGGTATCGAGGATAAGGGATCAAAAATAAATCTTCCTTTTTTCCCTCAGCTTTAATTAAATTCTCTAAATAAATAAACATAATATTATTTAAATTATAAAAAGAAAAATAAATTTAGCTAAAAATAGAAAATTTAAACAAATTGCTATTATTAAAAAATAATTTTTTTTCAATGATTTGAAAATTTTTTATTTAAAGAGATAAATCGACATAAAATTTTTATATTAAACTTATACTTCTTCTCCTCTTCTTCTAGCTTCGATCTCTTTTAGATCTTTCCTTTGTACTTTGCCCACCAAGGTTTCCGGGAGCTCCTTACGAAACTCAATGAATTTGGGAACTTTATAGGGTGCTACATTTTGTCGTAGAAATTCTATTATTTGATTCTTTGTTTCATCTGTCTCCTTATATCCATCTTTTAATACAATATATGCCTTGACTTTTTCGCTGCCGGGAAGGGCAGGATCTGGGACTCCTATAATAGCTGCTTTTTCAATTGCTTCATATTCAAATAATACATCCTCCACTTCTCTTGGATAAACCTTAAATCCACTTACGTCAATCATATCTTTCTTTCTATCCACAATATAGAAATATCCATCTTCATCCATCTTTCCAATATCTCCTGTTAATAACCAACCATCCTTTAGTTGACCAGCTGTTTCTTCTGGTTTATTCCAATATCCTTTCATTACCTGAGGACCTTTTATTATTATTTCTCCAGCTTCTCCTATCGGTAATATTTTCGTATAATCATCAATATCAACAATTCTAACTTCAGTATCAGGAAATGGCATTCCAACAGAACCAATTTTTCTTATACCTGAAAATGGATTACTATGTGTTACTGGTGAGGTTTCTGTCAATCCATATCCCTCAAGTATTATACCACCTGTTCGCTCCTCAAATTCTTTCTGAACTTCAGGTGGCATTGGAGCGGCTCCAGTGTTGCAAACTCTTATAGATTTTAAGTCTTTAGCGTAATCTTCAAGATCATCTCTTTCTAATAAGCGCATATACATTGTTGGTACACCTGGAAACATTGTAGGATGCGTAGCTTTAATTATTTCGAATAAAGATTTCTGATCTCGAGGATCAGGATTCAAAGCTATTGTTGATCCCATATAAACGTGAACATTCATACATACTGACTGACCATAGATATGAAATAAGGGCAAATTAGTCAAGATAGTTTCTTTACCTCTTCTTAACTCATCACCACCCCAAGCAAGAACTGCTGTGCAATTAGATACAATATTATAATGTGTAAGCATTGCACCTTTTGGTAATCCTGTTGTGCCTCCAGTATATTGAAAGCATGCAATATCTTCTTTTGCATTAGTATCAAATTTAGGCGGATTAGGTTTGGTATTATTGATCAAATTAATAAGTTGCATAGTTCCTGCGATTTCTGGTGGATTTCTTGTTGCCATTAGAGTTGACATTGGAGCATAATCTAACACATTAGTAATTATCACGTGTCTAAGACGCGTTCTATCTTTTATTTTATTGATTTTTTCGACCTGACTATCCCATGCAATAATAATTTCAGCTCCAGAATCATTTAATTGGTAAGCAAGTTCATGTTCTGTATGTAACACGGAACAAGCAGTAACGATTCCACCTGCTTTCAAAATCCCGTAATAGCTTATTATAAATTGAGGAAAATTTGGGATCATGATTGCAACAACATCTCTTCTTTTTAGTCCTAAATTAACTAGAGCTGTAGCTAGCCTCTCAGTGAGATCTTTTAAATTTTTATAAGATATTTTGTTTTTCATAAACCAAATAGCAGTTCGGCTACCAAAATCTTTTGCTGAATTATCAAGAAATTCATAAACATTCATTTCAGGATAATCAATAGTACCGGGAACTCCTTTATCATAATTCTTTAACCACACTTTTTCCGCATATGGATCTATATTCATTTCATTATTACCTTTTTTCTTTAGTTTATAATTTTTGTTAATTATTTCTAAAAAATTTTAATAAGCTAAAAATTTTTTGTTATTCTTCCGTTAAATTATCTAAAGCAGTAATGGCCGATTCGCATACGTAATCACATTCGTCATGTATTAAATTATTCAAATTTGAAATCACTTCTTCTGTTTTTATACCAATTACTCCTAATGCTTCAGATGCCCTCCATCTAACATCAGGTTTTTTATCCTTTAATAGATTAATTAGCCCAGGAATCGCAACTTTGGCAGAAGATCCAATTTTACCTAGAGCAAGTGCTGCTTCTCGGCGTACTTTACTTTTTGAATCATTTAAAATTTCATGCAAAGCTATACAAGCATCTTCAGAGTCTATTCCAATTTTTCCTAATACACGTGAAGCTTCTATACGAATTAAAGTACTCTTTTCTTTTAACAACTCAATTATTGCAGGTATTGCATCTTTTGCATCTAGACCCATCCCTCCTATTGCTGTCATAATAAGAATTTTTGTTTGTTTATTAGAAATATTCATTGCTCTACTTAAAGCTGGGATCGCTTCTTTTCCAATATAACGAAGTGCATCAGCAGCTTTACTGCGAACGTGATTATCCGGGTCCTGTAAACAAAGTGATATCTTATCAATTATTTTACTATCACTAATTCTTAATTCTCCTAACGCTTCTATAGCTCCTTTTCTAAAGATCTCTTTTTTATTATTTAAAATTTCAAGAAGATATGGAACAACTACCTCTCCCAATTCTGCGAGAGTTTCAATAACTCGATAACGTACTCTCCAATCATTATCTTCTAGGGACTTAATTAGAGCAGGAATTGCTTGTTTAGAACCTTTTCCAATGTTACTAATTGCTTGAGCTGATGTTGTTCTTACTGCCCAACTCATATCTTTAAGACCATTTATTAGGGTTGGTATAGTATCATATTCATCAGAACCTATTTCTCCGAGTGCTGCTGCTGATTCTATTCGAACATCCTCACTTTCATCTGTCATGCAAGTAACTAGTCCCCTAATTAAGTCTTCGCTAGGATGCCTAATTTTTCCTAAAGCGATTGCTGCTTCTTTTCGAATTAATTCTTCATCGCTTTTTAATAATTTTGCTAACTCGGAATGTGCTTCCTTTGCTACCTTTCCTATTTTTCCTAATGCCCTAGCGGCCTCTCGGCATATACTCCAATCCTCATCCTTCAAACTTTCAACTAGTTTTAAAACAGCAGATTCTGATTTTTCACCTAACTCTCCTAAAACAAATATAGAGTTGAAACGAATAGATCTGATTTGACTATCTAAATGCCTAATTATTTCTTCTATTAAAGAAGGATCTTTTTCTATTCTCCCAAGAACTAAATCTATCCTGGCATCTCTTAGTAAAGTTTCTAATGGAGCTGACATCGTTATATCACCTTATATCCCTAAATATATTTTTTTAATTCGAGGTTCTTTTTCTAGTTCTTCCTTAGTTCCTCTCATTTCGATTTTTCCCTCCTCAAGAACATTAATATTTTCAGAAATTTCCATAGCTAATACTGCATCTTGTTCAATTAAGAGTGTAGTGGTACCTTCTTCCTTAACTTTTTGAATTGCATCAAAAATACTTATCTTAATCTTTGGAGCTAAACCTAATGAGGGCTCATCCATTAAAAGTAATTTGGGATTTGAAACCAATGCTCGTGCTATTGCTAACATTTGTTGTTCTCCTCCACTTAATGTTCCTGCTCTCTGACTTTTTCTTTCCTTCAGACGAGGGAATATTTCATAAACAAATTTTAATAATTCTTTATACTTACTTCTATCTTTTAATGAATATGCTCCCATCTTTAGATTGTCACGAACACTCATATCGTAAAATAACCTACGACGCTCTGGACAATGAGAAATTCCTTTTCTAGCAATTTTATGTGGTTTTAATTCATCTATCCTTTCACCTAAGAATTCTACTCTTCCTCTATCAGGTTCTTCTAGACCAGAAATCACTCTAAGAAGAGTTGATTTTCCAGCCCCGTTTGGCCCAATCACAGAATCTAGAGATTTTTCTTCTAGCTTTAAATTAATTTCTTCAAGAGCCCTTGCCTTACCATAATAATGGTAAACTTTTTTTATCTCAAGCAAATTTTTCACCTCTTCCTAAATAAGCTTCAAGTACAAGTTTATGATTCGCCACCTCTCGAGGTGGTCCATCAGCAATTAATTTACCTTGATGCATAGCAATTACTCTTGGAACTAAATTCATTAATTCACGTAATACATGACCAGTTATTAAAATTGTGACACCTTCCTTTTGTAGTTTTTGAACTAAAGACGTTATCCCTACTACTTCTTCATAAGTTAATCCACTAAATGGTTCATCAAGAAGAAGTAATTGAGGATTAGAACCAAGAGCCTTAGCTATTTCAAGTCTCCTCAAATCACCATGAGGTAAAATAATTGGGGGTAATCTTGCTTTATCTATGAGACCAGTTGAAGAAAGAATTGTACTTGCATATTTATCTATTCCAACAATATTGGAAATTTCTTTTCCTCTTTTTGAAAGGCAAGCAACTGATACATTATCTAGAAGTGTGAGATATCGAAATGATCTAACCAGCTGAAATGTTCTGGACATACCCAAATTTACAATTCGAAAAGGTTTTAGTCCAGTAATATCCATTCCATCGAATATTACTGATCCAGAATTAGGCTTTTCGAATCCAGATATAACATTAAATAATGTTGTTTTACCAGCACCATTTGGACCAATTAAGCCGATAAATTCACCACGCACCATTTCAAAACTAAAATCATTAACAGCTGTTAAACCCCCATATTTTTTAGTAAGATTCTTAATTTCAAGTATTATTCCCATCTATTATATCACCAATAAATTTTTTTATTATTCTATCATCTTCCCATTAATAAATCAAAAAATTGTTTTAAACGCTCAATGGCGGGTCTCATAATTCCATGCTCAGCAAACCGTATAACAAGTATTAAGAAAAGTGAGAAAAGTAATACAGCATATTCTCCGAAATCTCTTAAACCTTCATTAACTATCCAAAATAAAAACGAACCAAGTGCAGCACCGGAAATAGTACCAAGTCCGCCAATAGCGGCCATAATTATTGCGAAAAATGAGTATAGAGGTGCAAAATTCGCGTAACTTACACTACCGAGATTTACCATAAAAAGACCTCCCGCAATGCCAGCAAAAAAACTACTTATCATAAATGCAAGTAATTTATATTTCGTCGTATTGATACCTGAAGCATCAGAACTTATCTCATCATCACGAATAGATTTAAAGATCGTCCCAACTTTTGACTTGACAATTATGAGCATAATCGTAAGTGAAATTAGCATGAAAATCATAAGAATGAAATATTGCATAATGTAAGAAAAATTACTATAACTAGTTGAGATTCCGTAAGTAACCTCTAGAGTCAACATATAATTAAACATAATTAAGGCGAATGCTTGCGTTCCTAATGCTAAGTATGGCCCTTTTAATCTGAGACTGGGTATTCCAACAATCAAACCAGTTAATACTGCTATAATAGCTCCAACAAAAATAGAATAAAACCATGGAATTCCCATTTTTTGTATTAATTGTGCTCCTAGAAATCCCGATATACCAAAGAATATTGCATGTCCAAAACTAATTTGTCCTACAAATCCCGCTAAAAAATCCCAGCTCGCTGCAAAAATAGTAAATATCATTGCCGTCATTAAAATACTGGCATAATATTCGACACCTGGGAGAAATGGAAATAAAATTAATCCAATTAAGCAAAAAAACGTTAAGCCTCCCTGGAAGGTAAAAACCCATGTTTTAAAATTATAAAGCTGTGTCGGGATTTCTTTAATTGTATTTACTATCCCTCTTTTAAAGTAAGGAAAGAAACCCTTAATTGATCCCTTATAAACTTTTAATAGTGCTTGAATTTTCTTTGGCAAGTTTTTATTCCACCTCCTTTTTTCCAAGTAATCCTTGAGGTCTAAATACAAGCATTATTACAATAACTATAATTGGAAATATTTCAGCGAATTGTGTTCCAATAAAGTAGCTGCAAAATGTTCGAGCGTATCCGATAACAAAAGCACCAAGAATACTTCCTGGAATGCTTCCTAAACCTCCAAGAACAACAATTGCAAATGATTGTGTTAGAAAACCCCAACCCATAGCAGGAGATACTTCTTCTCCAGCGCCATATAATAATGTTGCCATGCCTGCAAGAAAACCAGATATTATTAGTGTTAACATGATAACCAAGTTTGCATTAATACCCATAAGCATTGCAGCCTCACGATCTTGAGCTACTGCTCGAATTGATTTCCCCAGCTTTGATTTAGTAATAAATAAATAAATCAATAATACAAGGATCAAAGCACCTATTATTGTAACAATATATCGAAAAGGGAACCCAATACCGAAAAATTCTACAGTACCCCCAAAAATATAAGGAACCCAATGTGTCTTTGAATCACTCCATGGAAGTACTTTTATAAGCTGTTCAAAGAAAAATGCTAATGAAAAAGTACCAATAACGACTCCAATGTGACTCTCCTGTAAAGGTTCTATCAGTAATAAAAATGTAAGCGCGGTAATAATTACTATTACTATCAATGTAATAATTATACTGGTTATTAATGGAAAATTCCAAGTTTGAATACACCAATAAAATGTATACATAGAAACTAAATAAAATCCGCCATGGGCTAAATTTAAGACACCACCTACACCATATACTAATGAAAATCCTAAAGCAAGTAGAGAAAAAACAGCCCCTTGTACTGATCCAAAAAGTAGTACTGATATTAATTCACTAGCAACATCCATAATCATATTGATTCACATCTTTTCAATTTAAGGTTTATCTTTTTAAATGATTTAATCTTGAACCTTTATTTGTTATTAATATTTAAATTTTATAATATTTATAGTTTTAACTTTATACAGGTCATCTTCAAATTTGTAAAAAAAAAAAGTTAAATAATTATTTATTCTGATAGATTTAAGTATTTATACCTTGAGTTGGGAACTGTATAGGTGTATCGACAATCCATTCAGGATATATGTGACCACCAGAAGTTACGACCTTTTTCGTTCCATCATCTTGCCATTGTACCCACAAAGTAACAGAATATATTCTTTGTGTAGCTGGATCATACCCTTCATATAAATCATGAGTACTTGTAAAACCAGTCCAGCCTCCAGCTCCTTCCCTTGGATTAGCTGGCGTTATTGTTTCTAATTTGGCTACAATGGTATCTGAATCAATCGATTTTGTTCCATTTATTGCCCAAGCTAAAAGTTCCACAGCACCATAAGAACCTACTGCAGTATAAAGAGGATCTTTCTTCCATAAAGTCCTATATTCATCCCACATTGCTATTGTTTGCGTTGTTTTATTAGTACGAGTTGTAGATTGCATTATTATTTCACCATTACAACCACCATCGGTATCATACCAATAGCCTGTTTTATCATCTGGGTCATCTCCTAACTGCGACATAACATCAATACCGACAATCATATATTTAGGATCGAGTTGTGCATACTGAGTCATCATTTTGATTCCACCTTGAGCTGAGATGATAGGACAAACTACTTGGGCACCTGCAGTATCTAATTGGTTCATATATCCGGTAAAATCTGTTGAAGTAGCTGTGATTGGATATGCAATTTCATCTACGATGGTAAAATTAAACCAAGGATTATCATTGAATCCGTGATAATCTTTAAGATACCAATACGCTGTTTTGTTCGCTCTCCAATAACTTTTATAGACACCATTTAAAATACCTGACATAGGGACAGTCCATTCAAGGTCTTCCCTTAGAATTGCAACTTTAGTAACATTTAGCCCAGGATATTCAGCTTCCAAGGCTGGTTTAATTGCCAAAGCATAAAATTCTGTTATTTCCTTTGCTAAAGAAGTTGAATTTATAGGCATTGCTCTGAAACAATACTTATATCTAGCATAATTGGATAGAACACTCAAGCAGTATGAATCTGTAGCGGCACCTGTATTGATGAAGATTATTTCCTCATCCAAGACGGTCTCCCGATATGTCATTACTGCTTCTGTCCTAAATCCACCAATAACAAAATCTGGTTCATATTGTGTCATCATTTTTTCAGCTGCTAAAGTTCCCTTAGCAATATCAAGAAATGGTTCAGCTTCATACGTATTTACGGATATGAGTGCAAAATATACGGGACCATCAGCATGAACACCAGTAATACCACCAGCCTCATTTATTTTTTTAATTGCTGCATATGCTCCTTTATATGCGCCCTCTCCTGTGATATCTGTTGTATCGCCAAGGATCCCAATCTTGATGATTCGCTCATCGGGGATTCCAGATGGCGCCCCTGGTCTTTTATAGCCTGCCTCTGGTTGAGCAACAAAGAACCAAACAGTAACTCCGATTCCTACACCTATAACGGCAATAAGCACAATAGCGATAATTCTTTTTGTTAATGTTTCCATTAAATAGATCACTTCTTATTTTATTTTTTTATATTTTTTATTAAAATTTAGATTTTCAAATAATAGTTCATTTTAACATATATTTAAAGTTTTCAACTTTTATACTCATGTTTATATAATTACTATAGTACTCCATGAAAACTTTAATAATTGTTAATTTTGAAATCTAATCATAAATTAAGAAAAAAATTCATATAAATCTGTGTACTAAATAATATTCCAAATAAAATAAGTAAGACAATTAAAATAATAAGGGTGTAAAATCTCCATTTAATCGAAATATTTTCATTTTTTTCTTTGAAACTTATATAAGGTAACAATATTGCACCTATAATCCAAATTGATATCCAGATTGTGAATATATACCAAATGGGTGTTATAAACGCAAACAAAACTATGATAATACTACCCCAGCTGATAATTAAACGAAACATATGCCGTCTAAAAGTAATATCAACATCTTCAGATTTTTTAGAGGGGATGAAAGAGTAAAATAATCCAAAAAATGGAAATATTAAAAGCATTGAATGAATCCAATTTAAAATATCTAGCAATGCTGGTGATAGAAGAACACCAAGAAATATTGCAAGAATTGCATTTAAAATAAGCAAAATGGATTTGAAATAGAGCTTTATGAAATTGCCAATTTTAATAATTATATTCTTAACAAGGTTTTTTATCATTCTAAATAAATTTAATAAATTATCAATAAATTTGTTGAAAAGTTCTCTTAATTCTTCTAAAAGGAATACAAATGGATAAATTAAAATAGTTAGACCTAAAACTGTCACTCCAAAAATCCAAGATAGTGAAATTCGATATATAAATAAACTAAATAATAGAAAAATAATCATCCAAAAACCGAAAGCTACAATTGAGTGTTCTTTAAAGGGTTTTACTTTAACTATTAAAAATATAATAAATAATAACGCAGAAATACTAATATTTAATAAAAGATCGAAATGTGGAATAAATCCTAAAACAATAAAAATATCAATAGCTAATAGACTACCAAAAATCAGGAATGAATAAGATTTCAAGGATATTCGTACTTTTTCTTTTAAAACTCCTATAATATCATCAATATTAGCAATTAAAAAAGTAATTAGAATAGAAGCTAATATCAAATTAAGGAAAAGAAAAGCATTTAAACTCGCAAAATATAAAGGCCATGTAATAAAATTAAGATAAGTTAAATTAATTAAGTAAAATCGAATTCTCTCTTTCTTTGAAATAATTAAAGTCCAAAAATTTAATAATCTGAAGAGATAAGCAATTTCGAGGATAAGAATAGATATAATTATTGGTATAACAGTAAAAAAGAAGGTAATAAAATAAGCACTATAAAGCCAGATTAAGTATGTAGCCGTAAACGTCATAATAAATATCCAGGATATGACTCTTATGTAATTAGATGTTTTGCCTATAAATTTCAATAGAAAACTGTCTACGATCATTAAAACATGGATTAAAGCACTTAAGATTAAGAATATCAATTGTAATTCAATCTTTTGTAAGACTAAAGACTGTAATATAAAACCGCATAGAGTTATATAGAAACCTACGCCTAGAAGGTGTTTAATGTAAATTTGAACTTTATTAAGAATATCTTTTTTACTTGGGCTAAGATCCTTTAATGAGGCAAATAGAGAATAGTTAGTGTAAAATTGCATTATCAGAAAGATAAAAACTTCCACACTAAGCAAGAGTGGATATTGAGATATCAACCGATTTAGAATTAAAAATAGCATGAGTGAAATACTAAAAAAACTAATACTATGAACAAGTGAAGCATAACCTTTTTTTACTTTTTTGATTGAATAAATATCTAATAAAGTTAAGAATAATAGTATTGATAGAGAAATGAGAATACTCTCAAGTATTCCTATAAATCCAATTAATAGTCCATAAATCGTTATACTTACTTCAATATATAATAGCAATACTAAAATTGAAGAGATTTTAGTTAAGAAATTCGGATATTTTTGTTCAGGTAAAATTCTATCTACATTTTTAATTGGTTTAAGTGATATACAAACTTCAATTAAAATAATTAAATTTATTGTAAGGAAGTTTAAATTACCATAAATTGTGAGTACTAGGCTCAGATTAACTGCTAATAAACCTTGAAATGTAATGAATAGAATTAATTCAAACCAATTCTTTAGATGTTTCTCAAATTTAATGAAAAAATAGCTAAAAAAGAATAATAGTAAAAAAGCATTTTGAAATAATAATGAATAATATGTAAATCCCCTTAATTCTTCAAATATGAGTATCAAACCATCAGAAATTAAAGAAGCAATATAAAAAGAAGTCCAAATAAATGAATTATAAATAAGAATTAAATAAAAAGTAGAAATTTTAGATTTTGGAATATCTAAATAAGATAAAAAGTAAATAGATATGATATTCAAGAGTGAAATAGTTAAAACTAAAAGGAATACGTTTAAATGGAATAAATACAAGAATAATGATAAAATATTACTAAAAATTAGCCATGAGCATAAAGTAAATTGATTTCTTGTTGAATTGAACAAAAGGTAGAAGTAACGTCTATCTAAGAAATACCCTTCTATAAACATCATTCCACTGAATGTTAACAAAACCAAATAAAGTGATAATAAGAAATTTGTATTTATAAAAACTAAGTATAGAAAAAGATTAATACCTAAAGCAAGAGGAATTAAAAGATATATAACAAAACTAATTCTATTGAAATATAGCAATTGATCTTTTATTTTTATATCCAATTCTGCTTTTTCAGTATATTTCATACAAATTAAAAATGAGAAAGACCAAATTATTAGAAAGTCGCAAATCTGGTACACTAATATAATGTCAGTAAATAATAACGGTTTCAATAAATTTGGTAAAACAATTGCGAAAAATAAAGATATACTAATAGAGTTTAATAGAAAACAGATAAAATTAAGCCGTTTCACTTGATTCTTATCTATATAAAGTTTTAAAATACTATTTTTAATTTCAAATTTTTCTTTCTTTACTAAGTTTTTAAATAAATTAATCAAAATCTGGAATGAGATAAGATACAACATCGACCAAGTTAAAAACCAAAATGGCTTAATAAAATCTATTCTTAATATCTGCTCTAATATCGGTGAAGTTATAGGAATTGGAATAAGAAACCAAAGAATAAATCGATATTTAGTAATTAGATAGTATAAGAAAAAAATGAATACTGAAAAAAATATGGTAATTAAGATACCTGGAGATGCTTTAAATATGATGGAAATTAAGGTTGAAGCTGATAAAGAAGCTCCAATTGTCAGAATTAAATAGGGAATTGCTTTATTAATAGGAATTTTCATTTTATAGCGATTAAATATGAAAAAGGAAAATCCTAAAACTGTTAATGCTAATGAAAAAGCAAGCATAATCCAACCTGGAATTAAGCTGAAAGTATTAAGAGTTAACCACGCAAAGTTTACAATCAGAATCCAAGAAAGACATATATCAATAAATCTTTTAGATATCTTTATATATTTCGAGGAAAAAAGACTAAAGCCAATCACAATAAAGCTTATATTGATTGCAAAATATGGGTTTAAAATTATAGAATATAGAATAAAATAAATTGTTGAGAAAATACCTGATAAAGTTACAAAATACGCAGCCATTAATATAATACCTACTGATCTAATATTTGGAAAAAATGAATAAACTGTTAACAACAATCCCATAACTAAAATATTAATCGATATTGCAATCTCAAACGTTATTCCTATTGATACCAAATAAGAAATAAAGAACCAAACATTAACAAAAGTTAATGGAAATAACCAGAACACTGATACTAATTTCCAAAATTTTAATTTTATTAAAATAGGGATCAATAAAGTGGCAGAGAATAGAATAAAAGATAAATTTCTCAGTAACAAATCATCTATAAACAAGTTTTGACTAATCCAATAGAGTAAAAATAGACTCTCACCCCAAATAATAAAAAAAATTTGAGAAAAGTATTTTTTTATTTTAGAGTACATTACTGGCAAGAAAAATAAAGAACATATTATTATCGAGATAATTAGTGATCCTTCAACATCAAACATTCCAAATTGTAATGAATTAGTTAATACATCTATTCCTGTAAAGCTTTGATAAATGATATAAAAATTAACGAAAGGCAGAATATTCCAAACATACCATCCTGATTTCCAAATTGCCCAAGATATTCTCCATTGATATATTCCAATAGAAACATAATAAAGGAAAACGCCAAAATTAATTGCAAGTATTAATGGAATTAATGTTCCAATTGGTAAAGATAAAGAAGCTATAATAAAGAAATATAAAAAGATTGGAAAAGACAAAATAATTGATATTAATACAATATAAAACGATCTCTTTCTATATATGGGAGGTAAATCATTATACAATAGAACAAACCCAAATCCTGTTATTGTTAGGGTTAGCGTAAATGTTAATATTGGATTATAGCTTCCAAAAATGGGATTATTAAAAAACCACGAATAGGATAAGAAGCTGATAAGATCAAAAATGAATAAAAGTACGCAGGGTTTAATAAACCATTTATAACGTTCATCTTGTTGGCGATAAAAATAAATTCCAATAAATAACAATAGAATAAAAGCTGAAATTGTTATGTTGTAAAGAATTAATATTTTAGTAAATGAATTAAGATAGACAAAAGATAATAGTGAAATGAGAGAATATAGTGAAAATTTCTCCAGATTATTATTTCTTTTTATATTTAATAAAATAGAAAATACTAAAACTCCATTGATGGATAATAGATAAAGAATAATAAAAATATTCATTAGTAGTATATCAAATCCAGGTATAATATCATAAGTATTTAGAATAACAATAGTTTCAATAAAGGTAAAAAAACTTAGTAGGAAATATGATAAAAAGCGAAAAATTGGAATTGAACTCCTCTGAGACAGAATTATAACAAAGGATATTAATAAAAGAAAAATGGATAAAATTGTGCCAAAATAAAGAAGACTTATAAATAATATAAAAGATAAAATGTAAAACCTAAATAATTTTAAAACAGAACGTTCTTCAACAGTTATATTAAAAATCGAAATAAAATAATAACCAAATAAAATTAAATTTACCATAAAGACTGTTATATGAAATAGGAAATTCTGATAAAAGATAGGTAATAAATTCATAGTATTAAATAAAATTTCAGAATAAATACTTAATATTGAAATGATAAAGATTATAACAGCGATCTTTTTTATTAAAAATTGATTTTCAGTAGTTAAATATTTTAAACTCATTAAAATAAACAGACTTATTGGAGTAAGAAACATAAACATTAGTGAAAATAAAAATATCTTATTAATCATAAAGAAATGATATGCAAAAAAATCAAATAGAGAAAAGACCAATACGCATATTAATATCTTTATAATTAGCCATGATATTAGCTCAATAATAGTTTTTAATTGAGATAATCTCATTTCTATTATATTATCAATTATAACTAGAATTAATAGAAAAATAGTAAAAAAAGAACCAATTAAAATTGATACATTAAATAGCAATGGACCTGTAAAAAGAAATACGAAAAACTCTACTGAGAGTATTAAAAAAATGAATATAAATGATATTGAAATTATAATCCCATAAATGATAAGATCCTGGAAATATTTTAAGTATGATAATCTAGCGGAATAGCTAGAAAATAGAAATAAACTGTAAATACTTAATGTAAAAAAAGTAAAAAAGCTACAATTCAATATTAATAATGTTTTTGGAGTTAACTCTATTTCAGCTATGAATGTCGATGCAATATAATAAGATATTAGTAAAGTAAACGAAAACCATGAAATAAATGCAAATAACTGAAAATATTTGATAAATTTCTCTTTTAATTTAATTTTTACACTTAAAATCTCAGAAATCTTTAGAAAAACAAATAGTAGTAATAGAGAGCTAGTTAAAATAAATATTAAATTTACTTCTAATCCAATTCTAATAAATTCCAAACTTACAATTGTAGGTAAAGAAATAATTAAACA
>JBHLOG010000150.1:0-7894 GCA_048940765.1 Promethearchaeota archaeon
GCACTCATTTGACTTAAAGAAGCCAAGTGTTTTAATCCTTTAACTTTGATTTTTCGAGCAAGAACTTTTCTCCGTATGTCTTTACCTGAGAGTGTTCCATCACCAATTTCTTTAAATATTTGCCTTGTAGTCTTCATATAACTATCCCAACCTAACTTTTCCTTCTTCACATTTTCTTTAGGTGTATTTTTTACACCTGTCACAGATATAGTTCCTTTATCAACTTCAATTAAAGCAGCATATTCAACATCTGTTGGATTTAAAAGTATTTTGACACTGTCATCCTTAAATTGCTCCTTGAACTTCACATTTGTGTTTAAAGATTCATATCTTTCTTTAATAGATTTAACAAATTCACTTAATCCTTCAATATTTAGATCTGGTTCTGACATAATTCTCAAACTTTTATTTTGGATTTGATTTTATGTGCTAAAATTAATTATTATCCCCTAATATTTAAATTTTTGACATTTTTATAAAATTTTATAAATTCAATAGACTAAAAGTATTAAATTGACAACGAATCATCTGTTCTAAAATACTTTTTTAAATTAGAAATATCTGTTTCTATTGATTTCGATTTTTTATTATATACTTTATTTGGATAATTTCTTAGAGAAAATTCAGCTAATTGGAAAAGAATTCTATTCAAATTTTTTCCTTTTTGGGTTAAAAGATATTCAATCAATACTGGATTTGTAGATTTAATCATCTTTTTAATTATACCTGACTTTTGTAATTCCTTTAGACGCAATGACAACATCTTTGTACTAAGTTGAGGATTTGTTTCTAAAAATTCCGTAAATCTTGTTTTACCTTTAAATAAGTCTCTAATTATTTGTATTGACCATTTCTTTCCAATAATATTCAGAGTTACTTCTATTGGACAATTCTTCATATTCTCTAAATCTTCAAATACTTCCGTTTTCCTCACATTATTACCAATTAGTTACTTTCTAATTTAAATAATATTAATGTTTGTTACTTTATATCAGTTTGTTACTTTAATAAATTTAATAAATTTCTAAGCAGGTAATTAAAAGTGGAAAATATTATTTTAGTCAAGGAAGAAATTAATTGTGATGTTAAGACCGCTTTTTCCATGTTCATAAAAAATGAATTATTAGAGAGTTGGTTAACAGTTAAAGCTGATGTAGATCCTACACTTGGAGGTAAATATGAACTCTTTTGGGTTCCTGAACATCCAGAAAATGATAGTACAATTGGATGTAAAATCACTGGATTTGAGAAATATAAATTTATTTCATTTGATTGGAAAGGACCAACAAAGTTCAAATCTTTTATGAATTTTGCTGATCCTTTAACACATGTAATTGTATTTTTTTCTCAGAACAATAATAATATAAAGAAAACCATTATCCATTTATTCCATACTGGGTGGAGAAAGGATTCAAATTGGCAGAAAGCACGTGAATATTTTGTAAAAGCTTGGGTAAATGCGTTACAGGTTTTAAAAGAGATATTTAAGAATAAAACATTACCCTAATTTTTTTTAAAAATTTATTATTTAATCTATTCAATGGCCTCAATTTCTTCACTATCGTGTGAAACTTCTTCATTTTTGAAATTAATTATTACATTTAAACCTTTTATGTGTTAAGAGATAAATATATTGTTATTTTTCAGACATCTCCTCCATTCAGTTCTAAAAGGCACTAAGTATGAGTCTCATCGAGTATATGACTATAAAACTGGAAAAAAAGTTTAGTTAAGTAACTAAACGATTTTTTAGAATCTAATTTTCATATTCCTTCTAGATTCAATATTTTAAGAGAAAAAGACCAGAACTCATAGACCAAGTTTCCATATCTTTAAATAGACTGTTTCCTTAATAAAATTATATTTGGATAACATGGTAACTTATCCTATTTTCAATAAAATATAGTAATAAAATAATGAAAGATCTAAAAAAATTAACATCTCTCTTCATTTTTTTAATATTCATACAACTTTTCTATCTAAACACAGTCTCTATTGTCAAAGCTGAAAACGAAATTCCCAACTCCTATTATAAAAATCTCAATTTAAATAGTACTTATTTTTATGAAGTTTCTCAGTTTGCCAATCCTACTGAATGGTATAATCTTACCTTTGGGTTTGAAGGGAATTGGAAAACTAATCCTGGAGGCCAAATTCGGATTAATCTAACAGGATTTTATAATAAGGATGCAAACGATTGGGGTAATGTATTTGATGATCCAATACCTTGGTATGATATCAAAATTTTTGAGAATAATCTTGGTATTCTTAGTATGAATTTTTCTTTAAATAATAGATCCAATACTGAAGTTTCGAATGCTCTAACACTTGGTTATAACAGTTTTCAGCCAGGCTTTTTAATACCAAATGAGAACTTTACAAACATAAAGAGTCTAGCTTCAAATCAAGCAAATCCAGAGGGTTCATTTGTCGTAGGAGAGGTCGATATTGAAGAAACTTATAATTTCTTATATATTGGATTCAAACAAACGAATGGTGACCAAAAATCCGATCTAATTTATGATAAGAAGACAGGATTGTTAGTTTGGGCAAAAACTAGTGTTTTTGGATACTTACTTGAACTTAAGTCATTAAACTTTACAATTGAAGAAAGTTTTATTTATAACGTCCTTCAATTTAGTGAAGCAACAGGATGGTATAATTTAACAGGAGGTTTTAAAGGAAATTGGAAAACAAATTCTGGAGGACAAATAATTGCTAACCTTACAGGATATTATAATAAAGATCCCAATGATTGGGGAAATGTAATAGATGATCCCATTCCTTGGTTTGATATAGAAATAAAAGAAAATATCTCTGGAATTTTAGCGACAAATTTTACGATAACTAATAGATCCAATAGTGAGTTAGGGTGGGCATTTACGTTAGGATATAATTATTTCCAACCCGGTTTTCTAATACAAATTATAGATAATTTAACAAGAGTAAAAAAATTAGCTTTACAAGAAGCATCAGGGTTTATTAGTGGTTTAGTTACAATTGAAGAAACACATTTAGCTATTAAAATAACATTTGATCAAATCAATGGGGATCAAAAAACTGATCTAATTTATGAAAAAAAGACTGGACTCTTACTGTGGGCAAATACTACAGTTTCAAATTTTTTACTTGAGATTGTAATTGATGATTATGTCCCGTGGGAGTCTATTAGAGAAGGAACTAGTAAATCAAATAATCTTGTTTCAATATTTTTGCCGTATATCGTTATTGCATCAATAAGTATAATTTTAATGTCCACATCTCTAATTATATCAAGATATTACATAAAATTCAAGAAATTTAACAAATATATATTGGTTGCTATATTAGCTATTGCTAGTTTCACTTCTTTCTTTGTATTTACCTTCAGTATAGAAATAGGTGAAGTAAATGAACCTTTAAAAGAAGTTCAAGATATTACTTTAATTGTCGATTATGGAAATGGAACAATAGAAACTTGGGAAAATTTTGGGTTAAATGATTACAATACTACTGCTTTCGACGCATTAAATAAATGGTGTGAGCTTGAATACACTGATTATGGTGATATGGGAATTATAGTAGAAAGCATCAACAATCTAAGAGGAAATTGGCTTTATTCAGTTAATGATGAATCTCCCGGTGTATCAGCCCATAAATACAATTTGAAAAATGGAGATATAATCAAATGGACTTTCCATTAAAAATTAAACTTTTTTCTTTATATTTTCTCTAGAAAAATTATATAATCAGAATAAAGGTAAGAAATTTTAATATTTTATATCTTTAGTTTCAATCTTTTTTAAAACAGGTTCCATCTCTTTGAAGGCTTTTCTAATTTTGTGGAAATAATATCCTAATTTATACCCTTTTTTACAATTTGTAAATAACATGAAATTATTATCAGCAGATCCGACTAAAATAATTGTATATCCTTTAGTTCCTCGAATGACAATATCTCTTAATTCACCTTGCTCTAATCCTTGGCTAATTTTTTCACCTAATGAAATTAATGTTGCGGGGCTAGCACTATAAATATCCCACACAACATCAGCAGTTTCAGAACTCGCAATCCTTAATCCCGTTTTTGAAACTACAGCAGTTCCTTCTAGGTCAGTAGATGCTTCTAATTTTTCTAAATTACGCATTAATTCATCTAAGATCTCCTGACTAATTTCAATTTCAGTATCTTTCGCTTTTTCCAATTTTAACACCTTTATTAAGTTAATATAAATTTTTGAAAATTTAAATGTTTTTTACATAAAAGCTTCTTAATTCTTTTAGAAAAACGGGATCTCCTTTTTTAATCATTTTTTCCTTATTTTCAATCCCAATAATTACAGCTCCTTTAGTACCAAATGTATCTAAAACACTTGTGAATGGAGGTTCTAACTTTTTTCCAACAATCTTTTTAGCACCATTAACACTTTTTACTAAACCTGTACATACAATTCCTTGAGGGTGATCCGGATTTTTGATGGTTCCCTTTTTTGTTTTATGTTTATAAAACAAAGGAGATTCTTGCCATATTTTTAATAACTCTGCTGAGCCTAAAATTCTTAAACTAGTTGGAGCTAAATCTAATCGGCTTAATAACATTATATTATTCTTTTTTCTAATTAAGATTTTCTCCTTGAAAAAAATAATAGCCTTAAATCCTTGATCTTTATTTGAAACTGTTGTTTGAATTCTTTTTTCATCAAGATCATAGTAAGGATAAATCCTTCCAGTAGTAGTGAACATTCCAATGGTAATATGAATTTGAGTACCAAAACTAGTTTTTGGTTTAAATAATTTATTATTGTTTACCTTTACTTCGATTATATCACAAAATTCAAAGGCTTTTGGGTTATTGGTTGCATAACAACCTCGAAAAATTTTTTTTAATTCTACACCTTTGATATTAATGCCAATTCTATCTCCTGCTTTAGCAGAATCGACATTTTGGTGAAATATTTGAATGCTCTTAACTCTACCGGATGTTTTAACAGGTAAGATTTCTAAAATTTGATTTGTATTTAATGTTCCATTTAAAATTGTACCTGTTAATATAACTCCTACACCTTTTATTGAGAAATGGTGATCGATAGGAATTATAATATCTCCTTTAGTACTTCTTTCTATTTTTAAAGATTTTACTGTTTCTAACATTCCATTTTTTAATTTTTCGAAACCAATTTTTTTTTTCGCACTAACAGTAAAAATCGGTACATTTTGTCCAAAGGATGTTGAATTGAAAAATTCTCTTGTTTTCTGTATCTCATTCTCAATACTTCCAAAAAAGATATCAATTTTATTGAGAATTACAATAATATTATGAATATTTAGGGACTCAATCATAATAAGATGTTCTCCTGTTTGAACTTGAGGCCCCTTATTAATATCAATGACTATTAAAGCACAATCGATAATTTCTACTGATGATGCACTTATTTTAATTAAATCAGCATGACCCGGGCCATCTACCAAAGTAATTAAATATTTATCAAGAATAAAACTGGTAAAACCTAAATCTATAGTTATTCCTCGTTCCTTACTTTGCGGATGGGCATCAATTCCTGCCGTAGAAATTATTTCGCTAAGCACTTCTGCTATTGCTGTCTTCCCAGAGTCGATATGTCCGAATAATCCAATGTGTATGGGGATTTTCTTTTCAATTTCCATCTTTAATTACTTAAAAAATGAACTAAATTTATAGATTGTTATTCAATATGAAAAAAATAATCGTATTATGTTGAATTTCAAAAATCGGACTCCTTTAATGTTAAATAGAATTCTAATTAAATTTAACAAAAATTTAAAAACATAATACTAAATTAGAGTTTTTGATATTTCGATGAAACAATTGCAAGAAGAAATACAATTGACAACTTTAAAAACAAGACTCCTTTATTTGGACAAATTAAGGATTTTTTTAACGATTTTAGTGATTTTACACCATGCTGCAATTGCATACGGTGGAAGTGGTGGTTGGGCAGTAAGAGAAGCGGCGTCAGATTCCATCAGTCCCATCATATTTACCTTATTTAATGCTATTAATCAATCATTTTTTATGTCCGCCTTCTTTCTGCTAGCAGGGTATTTCACTCCTCGATCCTATGAAGAAAAGGGGTCACTCAAATTTCTCAAAGATAGGTTGATCCGTTTAGGAATTCCTTTGATTCTGTTAATCCTTATAATCCGACCGATTAATTTTTACATCTTACTGAATTTTGCAGTAGATAGCACGGAGAATTGGTCTTTTCTGGAAGTCCTGCAGTACCAATATACAAATTTTAGTCTGAATTTCGGGCATCTTTGGTTTTTATTGGTTTTATTGATTTTTGCAGGAGTTTATGTAATATTCAGGGTGTATACAGATCGATATTTTCCACAAAAATCTATTCATCTATTTCGAGATAAATTTCCTCCTAGTAGGGTAATAATTCTTTCTATTGGTCTTCTATCATTTCTAAATTTCTTGATTCGGCTATTTTTTCCGGTAGATGAGTGGTACTTTTTTGTTCAATTCGCCCATATTATTCATTATACATTTTCCTTTTACTGTGGCATATTAGCTTACAGGGGAGATTGGTTTAGCAGGATATCTAGTTCACATGCCCGAAAGTGGGGGATCATATCTCTTATTATGATCATCCTTGCACCGATCATTTTATTGTTAGGAGGGGCGTTAGAAAATGGAAATTATGACGTTTTTAAAGGAGGATTTACATGGCAAGCCTTAACTTATACCATTTGGGAATCAATTCTTTTGATAGGGATTCCAATTTGGCTTATATATATGTTTAGAGAACGAGCCACCCACCATGAGCGGGTAATTAAAGCTTTAGGTGCTAATGTGTATACCGTCTATATAATACACCAACCAATCCTTATAGCTTTCAATGTAGCTTTTTTATCAATAGCCATCCCAACTGTATTGAAATTTATTCTTGTATCTCTAATTACTGTGTCTCTTTGTTTCATTTTAAGTCATTTCTTCTTTCGCAAAATTCCCTATGCAAAACATGTCCTCGGTTAGTATCAATTATCTCCGAAAGATTTCATTTTATTTCATTTTGTATAGTTAAAAATTTAGAATAATTTAGGAGATTTCAAAAATCGGACTCCTAAATTTTAATTAAAATTTTAATTTTAAATATCTTATAATCATTATATTAATATATTTCTAAAAGTGGAGTCTATGCCTAAGTTTTGTGTCTATTGTGGTTCGCCTGTTAAAGAATCGGATAAATTCTGCATTATATGTGGTAAACCTTTACTAACTAATATCCCAAAACCAGAGAAAAAATCTGAAATCGAACAGCCTATAAAAAAAGAAGAAATTGAAAAGGATAATAAAAAAGCTGAGAAAGTGGAACCAGAACAAGAACGAGTGGAAGAATTTTTTGATGAAGAAGAAGAAAAAGATACGAAAAAATATAAAAAATCAAAAGAAAAAAGAGAAGTAAAACCACTTCCTGAAGATGTAAAAGAACAAATGGTTTATTATATTGAGTATAGCGATATTCAACTAAATAAAGAAGTACTTCTTGAAAAATTAACTAACCTTTCAAAATCTACTAAGGATGAAAGATATGAATATGATTTAGGATTTAAAAAAGAAGTTAACATAAAATTAGAGGCAATTAAAACCTTAATAAGTGAATTGAAAGAAAGAGAAAACATAATTAAACAGAATTTAGAAGAGCCATTTATTGTTCAAAGAATACAAAATGATATTGATGAGAAAATCTTTCAGCTTAAAAATTTAACCAGAGAATATAAGTTACATAAAGTAGATAAAGAGACTTTCGAAAAATTGAGAGATAAATACAAACAAGAAAAAAGCGATTTTGAAGAAGAAAGAGAGAACCTTATAGAAGGAATGAAATTATGGATTCAAGAATTAAAATTAGAAAAAGCAGAATTATCA
>JBHLOG010000029.1:0-33644 GCA_048940765.1 Promethearchaeota archaeon
TATTGCAGTACTCGGTTTCATGTTAGTTGGTGATGGATTAAGAGATGCTTTAGATCCCAGAATGAAAAATTTATAAAATTATTTTTTTTTACCTATATTTTTTAACTATATTTAATTATTAGTATTAGTGGAAAGAAGAAAATGAATCTCGCTGAAAAAGAGAAGGTTAATATGCAGAATGATTCAAATATTCAAATGAACTCAAGTAAAATGGATGCCTCAGGAACACTGCTTGAGATTAAAAACCTCAAAACAAATTTTTTTACAGAAGAAGGTGTGGTTAAAGCGGTAGATGGAATTTCATTCAATATATATGAAGATGAAGTTCTTGGTCTTGTTGGAGAAACTGGATGTGGAAAATCAGTTACAGCCCTATCTATTTTACGACTTGTAAGAGCACCAGGAAAAATTGTTGACGGAATTATTAAATTTACTGGCATTAATTTGTTAGAATTATCTAAGGAACAAATGAGAGAATATCGTGGTAATAATATTACAATGATATTTCAAGATCCTTTAAATTCTCTTAATCCTGTTCTTCAAGTAGGGAGACAAGTGTCAGAAGTATTCTTATTACACCAGAAAGAAAGGCTTATACAGATTAGAGAAGAACGTCTTTTAGAACGACAAAAACTGATTAAAGAATTTAAACAATTAAATTCAGAATATAAAGAGAAAAAAGCAAGTCTTTCAGATGAAGAAAAGAGAAATTTTGAGCAAAATCTAAAAGATCGTAAAGAAAAAATACCGAAAAGACCAACATTAAAAAGCATAGCATTAGAATTATCAGAGGAAATTATTAAGGAAGTAGGAATTGCTGATGCAAAGGGTATCTTAAAAAGATATCCCCACGAACTAAGTGGTGGTATGAGACAACGTGTGATGATTTCAATGGCACTCTCATGCAATCCTCAACTTTTAATTTGTGATGAACCAACAACTGCACTAGATGTGACTATTCAAGCTCAAATTCTTGATTTAATAAAAGTTTTAAAGCAGAAATTCAGAACCTCGGTTCTCATGATCACCCATGATTTAGGAATTATTGCTGAATTGTGTGATAGAGTGGCTGTTATGTATAGTGGAAATATTGTAGAATATGCAACAGCAGAAGAACTATTTAAAAAACCACGCCACCCCTATACTATTGGTCTTATTGGGGCAATTCCTAGTATTGAAAAGAAAAACCAAGAATTACAAACAATTCGTGGCATGGTACCTAATTTAATTTATCCCCCATCTGGATGTAGATTTCATCCAAGATGTGATGAGCGTTTGGAAATTTGTGATAAGGTGAAACCCAGATTTTTAGAAGTTGCTGATAAATATTTTATTGCATGTCATTTATTTGATTCCAAGTATAAAGAATCTCCAAAATATCAATGGAAAAAATCCGAGAAAGAAGCTGAACTTTTTGTATAAAATTCGTAAATAAAATTATAAATTAATCGAGTAAAAAATAAAAAACTAAGGTATGAAAAATATGATAAAGCCAGAGAGAAAAAATCGAGTTGTTCTTAATGTAAAAAACCTTAAAACTTATTACCCTATTTTAGGTGGTCTATTTAAACGTACAATTGGATATGTTAAAGCTGTAGATGGGGTGTCTTTTAATCTTTACAAACAAGAAACACTTGGTTTAGTTGGAGAAAGTGGATGTGGTAAAACCAGTATTGGAAATACAATTTTAAATATAGTTCCGGCTACATCAGGTGAAATTTTTTATGAGAATCAATGTATAGTCAGCGGAAGTGAGCAGAAAAAAGAAAGGATTTCACTTATAAAAGACCAAGATCATATTCAGAATCTTATGTTTATACCAATAATTCGTCCTCTGAATTCATTAATTGATTATTTAAAACCAGGTATTAAGAGAATCTATCAAATAATAAGGAATTATTTAACTAGAACCTATCCATCTTTAAAAAACCTTTTCAATAGAACAGTGTCTATATTTAAGCGAAATTATCAAAACTTCTTAAAAGTTGAGCATCCTTATAGTAAGGAATTACATCAAAAGATTCAGGTTGTATTTCAAGATCCGGATGCTTCATTAAATCCTCGCTGGAAAGTGGTTAATATAATAGGTGAGCCTCTTCGAATTCTGCTAAAAATGAGAAAAAGAAAAAACGTTCGTAAGCGCGTTCTGGAGGTTTTGGAAACCGTTTCTATGAAAATGGAGCATTTAGATCGATATCCACATGAATTTTCTGGGGGTCAAAAACAAAGAATCGTAATAGCTAGAGCCCTTGCATGCAATCCGGAAATTATTATTTTGGATGAACCAACTTCCGCTCTTGATGTATCAGTTCAAGCCCAAATTTTGAATTTATTAAAAAAACTTCAAAAAAAATTTAATTTGTCTTTTCTATTTATCACTCATGATCTAAGCGTAATACAACATATAGCAGATAGAATTGCTGTAATGTATCTTGGCAAATTTGTAGAGACTGGATCAATAGAAGAGGTTTTTTACAACCCGACACATCCGTATACTAAAGCACTGTTATCAGCTCGGCCTACATTCGATCCTAGCTCAAAACGAAGTAGAATAATACTAAAAGGTGATGTGCCAAGTCCGATTAATCCCCCAATAGGATGCCCCTTTAATCCTAGATGTCAAGAAAAAGACAAACACGTGGGATGTGGTATTGAAGAACCAAGAAAAATTCATCTTGGGGGAGATCATTATATGTATTGCTTACCGTTAAAAGAAGAGAAACCTTCCTATGAAGGTAGAGAATTTATTTCAGATACTTGGCAAACATAATTATTTATAATATATTTAATTTAACCTTTCTTTTTGAATTCGCTTAATTAATTCTCAATAATGATGGGTCTTTTAGAATTAATTCCCATTTTTACTATTTTAACGGCAATAATTATATTTAATGGCTGATAAATTCTATTGATTTTAGATCAATGATACAAAATTCAAAAAATCGGATTAATTACATAAATTTTAAATCTTCAAAAAATATTTGAAAAATATGACAGAATAAAATAAGGAAGAGGTCCTAGTTGAGATTTATGAACTTTTGGATGAACGTTTTTATCCTGTTAAATATCGATTATGTAAAGGATAGAAGATCAATCCTTACACTTAAATGATAGCATTATTCAACTTCATAGGGATTCTAATATCTGTAGAAGGTGGTTATAAAAAAATTACTTTAAAAACGAAAAATGAATTCTTTTTATATATTACAATAATCTTGATATATTATTATAAATTTAGAGAATTAAATTAGGAAAATTTTAATAAAAAAAGCAATAGAATGGATATTTTGGATTTAAAATTATATGATAATAAAGAGACAATACAACACGTAAATTTCTTAGTATTTGAGCGTATAGCAGGGACAAAAGGAGAGACTAAAGCAATAAATTATATTCAAAAAGAACTAAATAAAGAAAATATCGAAACCAAAGTTGAATCTTTTAAATGGTCTGGAACAATAAATATTTTAGTAAAATCTATAATTATTTTCATATTTTGCACATCTATCCTTTATGAGATATTTATATTGTTGAATCTTGCATGGTTAATGATTGTTCTTGATTTAATTTTTATTGTAATAATTTATATTCTTGTAATAAATTTCTATGCTCTAACCAATTTAATTTTTCTTGGTAAAACCAAAAGTTCAAAAAATATCACTGCTAACATAACAGCAGTGGAAAAAAAACAAAAACGCTCCATCATTATTTTCACTGCTCATTACGATTCCCTATCATCAAATTATCCTTATAATATAAAAAAATATTTTTATTTAATGTTAATTATTATATGTTTTTCATATATTTTCTCAACACTAATTTTCTCTATATGGACATTTCTAACATACCTTTTCGACTATTTGAAAACTGATTTATATAATTTATTAATCGCTAAATCGATCGATTTTTCCTATGTATCATTTTTATTTTTACTCATTTCGAGCGCTGTACTTCTATACAATAGAGAAAGAAGCCAATCACTTGGCTCAATTGATAATGCTAGTGGAATTTCAATCTTGATTGAGCTTGCAAAAATTTTAAATAAAGATCCTCCGAAACACATCGATATTTTATTTTTATGGTGCGGGGCTGAAGAATGGGGTTTATGGGGTTCAAAACAATTCTGTATAAGTCATTTTGACGAATTGAATGAGGAATATGACCTTGATAAATCTTATAACATTAATATTGATATGGTAGGGACAAATATTGGACTTATAAATAAAACAGGTCTATTTAAGAAAAAAAAAGAGAATATACAATTAATTAATATTTTAGAAACCTCAGCAAAAAAATTAAATATACATATAGATAAATACAATCTAACTATCGAACCAAGAAGCGACCAAAATTCGTTTCGATCATTTGCTAAAAAAGCAAAAAAAAACATGCAGGTATGTTGCTTTTTATCAAATAAAGATACAAAATTCATTCATACCTCACGAGACACTCCAAATAAATGCTCATCCAAAAATCTTAATGGGTGCGTGGCTATTTGTTATAACGCGGTTAAAAGTCTGGATTTGCAGTCCTAATTAAAAAAAGTTCACATAATCTGTATTGTTTAATTTTAGGATTGTTAATTAGATTTTCTAAGTTATAATCTTCTATTAAATTCATGCATTTTACAGTCTATTATCTTAATTTAAACTCATTGCAAATCTTAATCGAGAAAAGAGAATATTCATCAACTTTAAAATATAGTTATACAATAGCTTAAATTGGGTAAATATTTGAAGAGATCTAATTCATTGTTATTTTCTTAATTGCAAAAAAACTGTAAATAATATAATTTACCATAACATAGGGATACGATAATCTGGAAAGATTGCTTGGTAAATTGCTAAAAAAGCTATTATTATCACTATTAATATTATGATAAGGATTATAAATCCTTTAAAATCGCTTGGAGAAAATCGAACTCTTGTTCTAACTTTGTATTTAGGTGTTGCTATTTTTTGAATTAACCACTTTTTATAAGATTTTGTTGGTTTACCGTTCTTTAATGGATTTTCACCCGAGGATTTTTTAAAATATTCTTGAATTTCAACAGTATTTACAGCATTATACGCCTTCTTTGTCAACATTTTATTATTGACAAAATCAATACTTGAAAAAAACATAACTATAACAGGTATGGATATATACCAATAAAAAACTACGAACAATGCGAAACGAATTACATAATAATAATAAAAAGTAGCCAAAGCAATTAAAAAAATCATTACGCCAATAAAGAGAAAGCATTTTACATCTTCCTTATTCGGTATAGGTATATGATTAAACATTTTCTGAAATTTTGATTTTTAAACGATTTATATTAATTAATTTTTCATTTAATTATTTATTTTTTTATTTTAAAGAATAAAAAGTTAATCAGTAAAAATCCTAACTTTCGATATAACTTGAATTTAAAAAATTAAAAAAATTTACTGTTTTATAGCATTGGACAGATATTTATATGATAATTTTAAAACACCCTTTAGTAAGAAAAATAAATAACAAAAAATCATAGATGATGACTATATCTATCTAACGAGATTCATTATTATCACTAAGATTTATACCAGATTTCATTTAGGAATTAATTTATCTTTTTTGGATATAGGATTATTTGATTTTTATTTAACATTGATTTAATTGTAGTTGGCATAACTAACGAGGATAAAATCACAATCAAAATTCGCAGATCACTGGTTTAATATGAAATAAATCCATCTTTCATGAAATTTTCTAATATTTCGGTAATTTTAACAATTAGTTCCATAATTTCTATTGTTAAATGGTTAATTATTTCAATTTTGGTTGAGAAAAAAATTTTAAAGAAAAGGTTATCTTCTAGATTCAAGAAATTAAAATAAAAAAGTTAAAGGATTATTGCTTTTATTATGCGATGACGCTAAAAAATTCTCAAGTATATGCAATTAAAACCTCGCCTAAAACAATCTTTGATGACTACAAAAGATTAATGCATTTAGCAGATTATGAGAAATTTTACAAAAAAGAAAAAAAAATTATTATAAAATTAAATTTAAGTTGGTCAAAGTTCTTTCCTGCATGCTCTAGCCCTCCATGGCAAGTGGAAGGAGTGCTAAAAACTATGGTTGAAGATGGTTTTAACCCTAAAAAACTTTTTACAGCTGAAAATAGAACTGTGGTTACTAATATAGAAAAAGGATTAAGAGGGAATAAATGGGGACCAATCCTCAACAAATATAAAGTATGGTTTATCCCTTTAACTAAGATCCCGTTTATCCCTTACGAATCTTTGAGATCTAAATTTCTTACATTAAAAAATAAAAAATTATTTGTGTTAGATTCTAAAATATTTCCAGAAGGTTTTTCTATCCCGAAATTTTATGTTGGAAAACCGATCATACATCTCCCTACAATTAAAACTCATGGTCATACTGGAGCTGTTGGAGGCTCACTAAAAAAGACTACTGGAGAAATGAAACATGGAGGTATCACTTGTGCTATGAAAAACGCTTTTGGAGGGCTTTTAACTAAAAGAAGACATTTCTCACATCAATATATGTCTGAAGTATTGGTTGATTTACTAATTATACAAAAACAAATTCACCCAAGTATATTAGCAATTGTAGATGGTACTGTATGTGGTGATGGTGCTGGACCAAGAACAATGATACCTCGTATTAAAAATTATATTCTTGCGGGTTACGACCAAGTTGCTGTTGATACGGTTGTTGCTAAAATCATGGGCTTTGAGCCTTTAAAATTACCTTCAATAAAAATGGCTCACGATGAAGGTTTGGGATGTGGAGATCTCAACCAGATTGAAATCCTGGGCGAAGATATTACTAATATTAATTGGAATTTTAAAGTTAAGCGAAGTATAGTAATTTGGGGAGACCAAATGGTACGAAAAGGTTTTCTACAATTTATGTATCCTCTGTTTAGAAATGAACTCTTCTTTTTAGGACCAACCTTCGCTTCCATGATTTATCATGATATGATATGGTACCCTACTCTTGGTCGACTAAGAATTAAAAAATTTTTTCAAACCGAATGGGGCAAATTGTTCTTAAGTTACCCTAAAAATTAATACTTCTAATTCAATTAAATCTAAATAAAAATCTTTAAGTTAACATATCTCTAATTAATTTTTTATAATTCAGATCCAAACTAGATTTTTTCAATTTTAGATGAAGAAAAAATTCTTTCGATCCTTCTTTTTCTAATTGAGGTGATTTTATTATTCCGTGTAAAAAAAAATCATTATTTATAAGCCATTGAACTAGTTCATTAAGAATTTTAAAAAGCTGTTTAGCATTATTTATATTTTTAAATTTTTTCTTATTATAAAAATCTATTTCGAAAATAGGTTTTACTAATGCAATGATATCACCTTTTTTTCTCAATATATTCTTTATATTTGGTAAGATTTCTCTTAACGATGCAAATGTTACATCTATAGTACATATGTCAACTAACTCATCGATAGGTATTAAATTACGAGCATCCACACCAAATATTGCTATAATTTTATCTTGGAATGTTTCATTCATTAATGAAGGATGGAGTAAATTAGTGGCTGTGTCAACAGAATATACTTTTAAAGCTCCTTTCTTTATTAAACAATCTGTAAATCCGCCTACAGATGCTCCAATATCAACACATACCTTCTTGTTAACGTCAATTAAAAAATCCTCTAATGCTTTTTCTAACTTTATCCCTCCACGACCAACATAAGGAAACTCTTTTAATAAGTGGATTTCAATGAAATTTTCAACTTTCTTGCTCGGTTTCCAAACTTTTTTATTATTGGCAGATACATAACCGTTTCTTATAAGCCATTGTGCTTTAGTTCTACTCTCAGCCAATCCTCTTTCTACTAATAGAACGTCAATCCTTACTTTCATTTAATCTTAACTTTTCTCTATTTTTTAACCTCTCTTCAAGTTTCCTTGTTAAACCTAAACTTAATCTGCTAATTTGTACTTTTACTGATGCTTTAGTACCCCATTTTTTATAAATAGATCTAAATAATAAACCTAAAAAGATAAATGTACCAATAGCAGAGAACCAAATTGTTATTAAATTTAATTGTTTTAAAAAAAAGAAATATAAAATATTGTGAGCAAGATAAATAGTGAGAGAATAATAAGAATAATAAAACAAAAATTTATAGCTTTTTTTAGTATCAGATATTATAAATTCTTCAAATATTAATAAAATTGAAAATAAAAGAATATCTATTCCTAGGGAATAAATTATCCACGAGAGACTTATTCTATCTGTAAAGTCAGGAAATTTAAGTATAATCCCCATAATAATTAAAATTATTCCTGATATTACGGTAGGAATAATGAATTTATTTTTTAAGATTTTTTTATTATTTATATGATTCTCTCGTATATATGAATCGAATAAAAGATCTCCAATAACTGTTCCAAATAAAAAAAATGGAAAAAACACCAATATGGGATCTTGATTAATATCATGATATATAAAATGATATATAATTCCTAAAATATTCATATCTCCCTTAAAAGGTGTTAAAATTACTACTAGGAATTCATGTAGTATTATAATACCTATCCCAAAAAATATTCTAAAACTTTTTGAAGTTCTTAAAAGAGGCCAAGTAATAAATAAGGATACTGCGGCAGTTAATAAGACAAACCAAGTCCAAATGTATGAAGGGTTGAATAATGCTATTGCTGTTGGAATATTGTAAAATATTGCAATAATAAAAATGAAAAATGCACGAAAAAAATATGCATTCTTTATCATTCTGGAATTATATTCTTCAGAAATTTTTGCTTTTATGAGATTCCTCCTATGAGATAACATAACGCTTATACCAGCAATAAATAAAAAACCAGAAGCTCCGATTGGATCTATTATCTTTACAGTGATACCATGTATAAAATTAAATTCATTTTTCACCCACCATGCAATTACATGATTTAAAACCATCCAACTCATGCATAAACCACGAAAAATATCAATACTTTTTAATCTTTGGTTTTTCATTGTAAATACTAATTTGTTTCTGTATATTAAATTCTCCTAATTTATAATTAAAATCTTTTATGAAAAGTGTTATACAAATTAGTTAATCTATTTTTTTTTAAAACCTATATGACGTTATTTTTTTTGAACTGCCTTATTAATTGACTAGACTTTGTTAGAGAAATTTCATCATTTATTAATTTATCAATAGTTTCTCTTAATTTGATTTTCAAATCATTAACTTCTTCAGGATATTCTCCGTTTTTCCTAAAAATCTTTGAATTCTGGAATTTAGTTTGTTTTAATATTTCATAGTAATTATTTTGGTTAATTTTTACTCCATTTCTTAATGCTAGAATTAATGCAGCTGTTTCGTGTTTCGTTTTAAACCTTTTCTTTTTTGTTAGGTTTTTCATTTTTGATGATTTTGATTCATCTATTAAACTAATATCTAGATTACCTCTATTTTTATAAGTTTCATATAATTCCTCGATCAATTCTTTTATTATTTGTAAAACCCCACTTCCGAATTTAAATTCCAACAGTATTAAATTTGGATTATTCTTTTGAAAACATTCTACTTTATCTTTTACATATTTGATGAATTCTCTTTTGTCATATATAGTATGCGAAAGTAAGAAAAAATCGTCTAAAAAAATTACGATTCCTATCTGTTTAGTGCCAGGATCTATAGAAAATAGTAATTTTGAAAAAAATTGCTTATAATCGATTTTATACGCAGCTAACACTTTTAAAATGTAGTGTTCAAAATTCTCCTCATAAGAATATGAAAGAATTCTTAATTTTTCATAAGAATTTGTAAAATTGAGAACCTCTTCTGAAGTTGTCAATATTAAAGAACTTAGTTTAGGGAATTTTTCTCTTATATTTAAAATTTCAAACTTAATATTTAATCGAATTAGTTCTTTATTTAATCTATAAAAGAAATTTAAATTCTCTGTACTAATATATAAAGTTTTATTTCTCAAATTATAATTATAAATATTAGATAAAATTAATAATTTTTAATTGAATGAAATTTCCAATCTTAGAAATAAATAAACATTTTGATTCAATAAATACAATACAGGGAATCTTTTCGGTATTTGGTGATTTTGGAGTTGGTAAAACTACATTTGCGTTACAAATAGCCACTGGATCCGCAAAAATAGGTAAAAATGTTATATATGTTTATACTAAACATAATCTCCCCTCTGAAAAAATTCTAATAATTAGTAGTAACTCCAAGGAGATTTTGGATAATATCCTATTTATTCAGACAATAAATTTTGATGAATTAAATAAAATTATTTTTAATTTTGAATTTTTAATTTTAAATCATATAAATAAAAAAAAAATTAATTATAGTTTGATTGTTATTGATTCAATTACTAATTTATATCGATTAGAATTAAATAAAATTAATAAAGAGAAGAATTATGAGTTAAACTATAAATTAAATCAAATGTTAGCCAATTTGACCTATTTAAATGAAACTTATGATATTGAGATCTTGATAATTAATGAAATTAGTAGAAAAAATATTAATAACCAAATAATTGAGCTTCAAACTGGGGGAAAAGTTATGGAATATTGGGTAAATTATCAATTAAAAATAGCTAGAACTAAAAAGTTAAATGAAAGAAAGTTAATTTTAACCAAATATCCTGAAGAAAATGAATATAATTTTATGTCTTTTATAAAAAAGAAAGGATTTGAATAAGTAATATTCGCTTAAGAATTTATTTTCCAAATTTATTTCTTTTCTCTACACTTATTTAATTTAGAATAATGAAAAAAAAGGATCTAACAATAATCGAGGAGAGTTCATCAAAAATCTTTATTCATGCGAATGACAAGGGATTAACTCCTTCAAAAGCTATGAATGTATTTTATAATAAAAGAATGGAACTTAACCGCGATATTTCAAATTTAGCTATTAATGCTTATTTGAATCTATATAAACCTGATGATCTACTAATTATTGATTCAATGGCTGCATCAGGAATAAGCTCTATTAGAATGTTAAATGAGTGTCAGAGAATTAAAAAAATTGTTATAAATGATATTAATCCCGAAGCAGTTATACTTATTAAACGGAATCTAAAATTAAATAATTTCAATAAAGCTCCAAATCAAATAAAGATTACAAATAAAGATGCAAATACTCTTTTTTCTGAAATTGCGAATAATACGTTTATACTTTCATCTGGAAAAAGAAAAAGACCAAATGTTATATCAATTGATCCATTTGGAACCCCAAATCTTTATATAGATTCTGCTTTTAAAGCGATCCAGAAAAGGAATGGTCTGATTTGTATTACCGCTACAGATACAGCAGTTTTATTTGGAGTACGATCAAAAGCGTGTGTCAGGAAATATCTTTCCAAACCACTATATAATGAGTATAGCAAAGAAATTGGTGCAAGAATTTTAATACAATTCATTTCTCGAATAGCAGCTATAAATAAAATAGGTATAATTCCATTATTAACATTTTATTCGGGGCATTTTATTAGGGTCTTCTGTTTGACATTTAAGAATAAGGAAAGGATTTCAGAATTTTTAAAAAAAAATGGATACATTATCCACTGTAATAACTGTGGTTATCGCTTATCACATGGAGAAAATATTTTATCTTTACCCCAAGAATGTCCTCTATGTGAAAATAAGGAATCTCTTGATTATGCTGGCCCTCTATGGATTGATAAAATCCACGATATTAATTTTATTAATGAAATACTTCTAATAAATGAAAATTATAAATATTCAAATAAAAATAGAATAAAAAAAATCTTAACTTTCGCCAGTCAAGAAATTGAGATGCCCATTTCATATTATAATATTCATAAACTCAGTCAAAACCTGAAGCTTACATCAGTGCCAAAAATTTTAGATCTCATTAGTTTAATTAAAGAAAAAGGATATCAATCTTCAAGAACTCATTTTGATTTTTTAGCCATAAAAACTGATATGGATTTAGAAACTCTAAGAAATATTTTAATTGATACTAAATAATAGTTATTTTAAGAAAAATGCCAAAAAAAAATGAAATACATAAAAGAGATCCTTTTTATAAAAAAGCAAAGAAAGAAGGATATCGAGCAAGATCTGCATATAAATTATTAGACATTCAAAATAAATTTAATATTTTTAAGAGAGCTTTTTATATCTTAGATTTGGGATGTGCGCCTGGTTCTTGGTTACAAGTAGCAAAAAAATATGCAGAAGAAAATTTAGAAAGATATAAAGATCAGTATTATCACCGGAATCACTATAAGATAATGGGTATTGATATGAAAAAAGTCAGTCCTATTGAGAATGTTAATGTTATAAAGTTAGATATTACAAATCCAGAGTTACAAAAAGAACTTAATGAATATTTTAATAGTGAATTAGATTTAATCTTGTCAGATGCATCAATCAATAAAATTGGAAACAAATTTGCTGATCATTTAAACCAATTAAATCTTTGTTATTTAATACTTGAAATATCTAAAAAAAATTTAAAACATAATGGGATTTTAGTTATTAAAATCTTCCAAGGGGTTGATTTTAATAAATTCAAGAATGCATTATCTTCATTATTTCGGATTGTGAAATCATATAAACCAAAATCATCTAAAAAAAGGAGTAATGAAATTTATCTAGTTGGTTTACAAAAAAGATAATTAAATATCCTGTAAACGTGCCTCAATCTCGTCAAAATTTATATAATACTCTTCTCCTTTTGAAGAAACTTCAATCCATTCTGTTAACCATGGACAATGTTGGGGATTAAATTGATCTAAATTAGTATCATTACATTTGTCTCGAAATGGACAAATAAAGCAAGGTTGTCGAGAAAACATATTCCAAATGAAGTCTTTTCTGCTTTCATCGATCTTAAGCTCTTTTACTTTACTATCAATTTCATCAATGGCAAAAATATGTTTTGTCCATGATGCATCAACTAATTCTCGTTTCATTTTTATTTTCGATTGTAATGCTAATAATTCTAGTATTTCTTCTAATTCATTTCGTTTTTTATTACTTTTTTCTATAAGTTCATTAAAAAACATATCTTTTTCACGATTTATAATATTGAGAATGATTTTTTCATCTTTTCGCAATGTTCGGTTGAATTCTTTCTTCTTTTCTTCTATTCTTTCAATTCTTCTTTCAATAGTAGATTTTTCTTCAGTAGGTCCTTCCACACGTTCTTTTATTTTACATTTATGTCGAGATAAATAGGCAAAGCTTTTGCCACAGTAAGGACAAACTTCTTTTTTTTTTTTTGCCATTTTATTAGATTTATGAATTTATTTTAATAGCTATAATCTAAAATTAAACAATCATAGGAGTTATGATATATTCTTTATGAATAGTTTAAAATTAAATTTTCGCTTTTTAAAGAATTATTATCTCTAATAGCTATAATTATATTTATAATTTTAAATGATATTTAAACGGAAAAATCATTATTAATTAATAATGAAAGTTAGTGAAATACTAGAAATTGATAAAGGTCAAATAGTCAAAATCGAAAAAATTTTAAAGAAATTAGAGCCCCTAGAAAGTTCTCCCTCTATATTAACTTCAGGAGCAAAAAATTTTGATGAAGTTCTAGGAGGAGGGTTTTATAGAGGGAAGAAATATTTGATTTTTGGAGCGAACAATACTGGTAAAACGCAGTTATGTCATCAATTATGTGTTCAAGCCTACATTCAATTTTCTAAATTTTTTGAGAAACCAAAAAAAAGTAATTATTTAATCTATTATTTTGACACAGAAAATACTTTCCGACCCGAGAGATTAAAGGAAATAATGAGAACATCTAATTTAAAATCTCAATTGATATTAAAAAACATTTTAATATCAAAAATCATGAGTAATTCTGCTTTTCTACTTTCCTTAAAAAAACTTGAAACCGTTTTAGAAAGAGATCAACTTAATATTTTAATTATAGACACTATAAATAATTATTATTATTCCGAATTAGCTAATAAAAATATTTCTGTTAATAGAACTAAAGAAATATTTTTTAAAATTTTAAAATTAATTAATAATCTCGCACAAGATTATAATTTAATTATCATAGCGACAGCACAAGTATCTTCGAGTTTTAATGAAGATACATTAATGCCATATGCACCAATAGGTAATCAATTACTAAATCAATTTTTTTCAGAATATATTTATTTTGATTATAAAAATCAAGATCAGAGGTATATTCACCTTGTTAATTCAAACTCTCTTCCTGAAAAAAGATTACTCTACAAAATAACTTCCTCAGGAATAGTAGATTTTAAATATTAAGGAAATTCAAAAAATCTCCTATTGAAAGATATGTAAAATCTTGAGTTCTACACTCAGAATTTACTAAATATATTTTATTTTCTATCTTATCGCTTAACCATTTCATTAGTTTAATTGCATATTGAAGCTTTTTTAGTTTGGTAGGATTTGCCTTTTGATCATGTTTTAAATCTAATTTTGAATATTTACCAATAATACTTCCAAAATCCATTCCTATATAAAATAAAGTATGAAATGGTGATAATAGAGTGCGTAAAAAATAAAGGATTCTATCTCCATCCGTAAATCCTCCTGGGTTTAATAAATTCTGAGTCGGTTCAATCTGGGTTGTTCCTATAACATTTTCAAATTTTATTATGTCATTTTTAAAAATTTTTAGTTTCTCTATATTATCACCATGAGCATGAACTACGTTAAAACTAGCATAATTAAATTCATTTTTAGTAATTCCATCTAAATCTGTAAATATAGCGTCAATTTGAACTCCATTTTTTCTTAACAGGGTTGATGCGCCATCAGCTGCTATATTAATAAAGTTCTTAAAAAAATTCAGCCCTTTTCGTTTTAAAATCGTATTAAATGTTTTTTCTAAAGAAGGACCACATCCATAAATTAAGATCATTGGTTTTGAAGTAATAGTTTCTTTAAATAGACTTAAAACGGTTTCTAGATTCCATTTTTGACTTTTCTTTAAAAAAATTTGGGTTAAATAATCACGAGCTTCACACTCCTTTATAAAGTCGAATTTAAAATCCTCTATTATTTGAGCATACCAATCCTTAAATTCATAATAGAAATTTATTTTATCGCGTAGTTTAGAATCCATACTTTCAAAAAATCTGGTTTAAAAAATCAATAATAAAATTTTAAATTCTTACCTTAATTAATAAAAACATATTATTTAATTCAATATTATTATAACTCATAAATTAATTAAAAAAGAGTAAGATAAAAATGACTAAATGGTTTACTAAAACACATCAATGGTTTGATGATGCAACAAAAATGGTTGGAATTACACCATACGCCGCAGAACAACTCGGAGAGATTAGTTTTGTTGATGTCGAAGGTCTTGAAGGTGCTGAACTTACACAAGTAAAAATGGATGGGGATGAACCATCGAGTGATCCAATAGATTGTACCGTTGAATCAAGTAAAGCTGTTGGTGACATTTATTCACCAGTAAGTGGAAAAGTAATTGAAATTAATTCAGATTTGATGGATGAACCAGAAAAAATTAATGAAAATGCTTTCGCAGCCTGGCTTTTTAAAATTGAACCTTCAAATTGGGATGCAGAAAAAGGTAATTTATTAGACGAAGCATCGTATAATGCGTTTGTTGGGTAATAGGTCAAAATACTGATCATAATATATTTTTTAAATCTCTTTTTATTTTTTTATTCTTATAATTCTATTCAAATCATATAATAGGGATTTAATAGATTTATTTTTAATATTCTAATAGAATTAAATATTTTTAATCTCAATTATAGTAAACATATAAAATGGATTAATATAACAAAATTGCGTTAAAAAATATTTATCGTTGTAGTTTCACATTTAAAATAGATTGAAGCAAGAAAAAAGTGGTAATAATCATTATAATTCCGATTAATAAAATCCAAATAGCCATTTTTTTATTATATACATATTTAGATGCTTGATATAATAGTATAAACCCTATTGAACAAAAAAAAATTAATATTGATGCTACAATACCCTCTATAATATAACTTTCATGAAGATCAACAAAAATAAATACAGGTTCTCCCTCAGAAGTCGCCCCAAGTGCAGGAGGGTCTCTAACAATAAAATAAACTACCCCTGTTTGAAGAACAATTAATACGGCTAAAATAGCTATTACACTTAATGATCTTGAAGGCATTGGAAAGGAAATTCTTGGAAATTTTAATCTAGGAAAATTAATCTTAGGTTTCCTTAGAGATCGTCCAAAAAGCCAAGGGGTTCTACTTCTAATTTTTTCTATAATTGTTTCAGAACCGATAACTTCCTCTTTATTTAATTTTTCTTTCATTACTATTCGCTTTTGCGTAAACTATAAAATAATTATTAAAATAAATTTATTAAGTTTTTCAAATAGTTTTCAACAAATTCTTTAATCTTTACTTAAGTTTTTTAATAAAGAGATTATAAATTTCCAAACTTTTTCAACAGATTTTATAAGCAAACGCTCATCTGGCGAATGGGAAGCTTCATTTATAGGACCAATTGCTATCATATCCATTTGAGGAAACTTTTTTTTCAAAATTCCACATTCTAACCCCGCATGAATAGCTTTAATTACCATTTTTTCATTAAACAGATCTTTATAAGTTTCACTACATTTCGCTAGAAGTTTTGATTTAAAATTAGGTATCCACCCTGGATAATCACTATCTATTTTGAAATTAAAATCTAAGTTACTCAAATCGAATAGTGCTTTTACTCTCTCCCAAATTACAGTCTTAAAATATTCACTTAGACTTCTTTGACTTAATTTAATTTCGATATCAAAATCTCTTGTCTTTATTGCACCTAAATTTGTCGAAGTAAATACTAGCCCTTTAATCTGTGGGTGCATCGAGAGAGGTCCAAAAGGAATTAAATATATTATATTTAATATTTTATCTTGTACTTTTTTTAAAAGAGCTTTTTTCTCGGGGTAATTTTCTAACTTCTTTATTGAAATTTCTAAATTTGGCTCGATTTCTTCAAAAATTATTTTAATATTTCTTTTTTGAGTTTCAATGAAGCTCTTAATTTCAGAAAATTTATCTTTTTTTATATAAAATATAGAACTCGCTTCTCTAGGAATTGCATTAGTTCTATTACCACCCTCTATTGAGCAAATTTGAATATTGAAGTTTTTATTTAATTTCCATAGAATCTGACCGATAATCTTAATAGCATTTCCTCTCCCTAAATTAATATCAACTCCCGAATGACCTCCTAATAAGCCCGATATAAATATTTTTATTGGTATGAATGTTTCCTCAACCTTGGTCTTCTCTATTTTAACCTCATAAAATGTCACAATTCCACCTGCACACCCAATAGTTACAGCATTATCTTCTTCAGAATCAATATTTACAAGAAAATCTCCATCTGTAAAATCTTCTTGGATTTCAAATGCTCCACTTAACCCTTGTTCTTCATTTACTGTGAAAAGTAAGTCTAAACTTAAAGGATCAAAATCTAATTCTCCCTTATGAATTTTTTTCATTAGAGTTAAAAGATAACTTATTCCAACTCCGTTGTCAGCACCGAGCGTTGTACCCTCAGCAGTAAGCCATTTCTCACCCTTTAAATCCTTAATCAATAATTTTAGCGGATCTTTATAAAAGTCGTGAGTTACTCCCACATTTTTTTCACAAACCATATCCATATGACACTGTAACACTCCTTTTAAATAGGGATGTGATTTCGCTGGAATTTTTATCAAAAGGTTTCCAGCTTTATCAACTTTAGTAATATAACCCAAATCCTCTGCTTCTTTCTTTATAAAGATTCTAACCTTTTCTTCATGTTCGGAACATCGAGGTATTTTAGAAATTTTTTCAAAATATTCCCAAAATTCAGTAGGTTCTCCTAATTCTTTTAAGTTAAACAACGTTATCTATTCTCGTTAAAATATATATATTAATTCATTTATAATAATAATAAAATAACAAAAAATACCTTATAACTTTATTTGAAGGCTAATCGAATGAGTTGGAAAGATCTTTATTCAGAAGTAAAGAAACGTAAAATGGACGCATTGAATAAAAAAGATGTAGTGCAAGCTGTCGAAAAACACGGAAAAATTTTAGCTATTAATGGAAGATATGAAAAACCAAAGAAAGTAATTGAGCATATGTACGCATCATTGAAAAAAGTAATCAAAGAGAATGATATTATGAAAGAAGATATATCTCAATATGATGTAGTTCTTATTGGATGTCCAGGTAGTGATCTTCCATATGCTTCTCATCCAAAAATTAGAGATTATGTAATGAATGGTGGATGGTTAATCACAACTGATTGGGCTTTAAAAAGTATTATTGAAAATATCTTTCCCGGTTTTATCCGTTGGAATCAAGCAAAAACTGCTGATGCTGTTGTTGCTTGTCAAATCATTGAACCAAATCACCCCTTTTTGGAAGGGGTAATAAGTGAAATTCAGCAAAACAAATGGCAAAAAAAAACGGTTAAAAACATGAAAAAAAGTGAATTTCGTTGGTGGTTAGAAACACGTTCTTTTCCAATACAAATTATAAATCCTCAAGCTGTTAGAGTATTAATTAGTTCATGGGAAATTCAAAATAAGTGGGGAGAATCCCCTGTGCTTATAGAATTCGATTATGGAAAAAAGGGTGGAAGAGTGATCCATATGATAAGCCATACACATTTACAAAAAGGTGGAGTTAAAGGCAAATACGCTTCAGCTCTAATTCTAACTAACATTTTGGATGAAAAGGTATCTCAAAAAATGGGTATCTCAAAAACACCAGCTCCTGGATATGTCTCCAATTGGCAAATACCTCAAACTCAACATCAATCTTATCAAACTCCATTAGAAGACCAATGGATATCTCCAAATCAACAGACAGAATATTTAACACCAGCAATTGGGACTAATAAATTAACCGAAACCTCTCAAATAATTGAAATCGACGTTAATGATCCTGATTTTTCATTTGCTAGTAAATGCATTTATTGTCAAAATGATTTCACAGAATATAAGGGAAAACTATTTGTTTGTGAAGCCTGTAATACTCCTTACCATGAACACTGTATAAATATACAAATTAATGAAGGAATATGCAAAAACTGTAATAGAATATTATTATGGTAATATAACTACTATAAAAATTTAAAAAATAAAAAAAAGAATAGTATACTTTAGATTTCTTTGTATTTAATTTTCAATGATCTCTATTGCCTCTTCTGGACATTGAGTTTCACAAGCCCTGCAACCAACACAATCTTCTCTATTTTCTTCCAAAACATTTACTTTGCCTCCCTCAGGTTCACCAAAGCATTCAGAAGGGCATACCTCATAGCATGTACCACAACCGGTGCATGCATCTTGATCAATTTTTATATCAAAGGACATAGTTTTTTGACTCCTTTCTGTTATTTATTAATTTCCAAGTTTTGATTATTTTATAATAATCTTATTTTTGATAATAAAATAAAAAATATAAATTTCGTTTTTATTAAGAAAACTTATCAACAATTTATTAATTATTAAATCTAAAAAGAATTTTTAAGCGCAAATCATCATCTTCACCTTGAAAATAAGAGAATTTTGGAAATACAAATACAGCGGATCAATCTATGGCATTGAGTCAGCTGATATTAATGGGAATGGTCAAAAAGAAATTATTGCGTATTCTAAAACAGGAGTACAATTTATCATTTCACAAAATGGTAAATTGTTATTTCAAAAGATAATTTCTAAAAATTCACCAATTTTGCATTCTAAGATATACGATATTGATAATGATGGGAAAAATGAGATCATTTTAGGTGGAATGGATGGAATTTTAAGAATTTTTAAATGTGATTCGCAATATAATTTAAGGTTTCTATGGAATCATAAATTTAATTCTTCTATTAGTGGGATCCTTATAGCCGATATAAATAATAATAATATTGATGAATTAATCGTATTTTCGCTTGATAAAACTTTAAGAGTATTAAATCCATTCACGGGTGATTTAATATGGGGTCAAATTTTTGAAGATGGCATAGGAGATGCGATTATTTTTACAGATAAAAAAAATAATGGTAAAAAGGAAATAATTGCATGTGGAAATGACGGGACAATTAGAAGCTTTGATGGAATAAATGGAGGTTTGTTATGGTTTAAAAGATTTTCTAATAAAATTAGGTGTGTTTCATTTCTAAATTCTGCTAAAGGTGTCGTATTATTAATAGGTGGGGATGATAAAATGTTACATATCATAGATAAAACGACACAGAAAGAGTTTAAAACAATTGAATTCAAGGATTTCGTTTGGAAATGTATATCATATCCAAATAACGTTTTCAATAATGCAATTATAAGTTCTTATTCATTTGAATATTTTGAAAATTCAATACCTATTGAAAAAGTAAAATTTACTTCAAAAATAATATGCTTAGATGATTTTTTTGACGTTAAATGGGAATTAACAGGCTATAATTGCGAGTTTCTGAAGGTTATTAAAATTCAAGAAAAATTCCTCCTCCTATTCGGAACTACTAAAGGTGAACTGCTTGTTGTTGATCAGGAAACAGGAAAAATATTATTTAATATACAACATGATTCATGTATAAATATGATTCAATTCCTTGTGGAACAAAGAATTATTATTAGTTGCCATGATGATGGGAGTATTTTTGCTTATCGTCTAGAAAATTTTTAGCGTAATTGAATTTATCATAACAATAAAAAGCTATATAATTAAATAAAGTCAAAAACAATGCTTAAAATTTAAAAAAAAATAAAGTATTTATTTTTTAGCTCTTTATTCACTTTCTTCAGCTTCCTCAGCAGCTAACTCCTCTTCAAGTTCCTCGAGTGGAACTGGTGCGGGTGTAGTTAACATACTATAACCAATCCAAATTGCGATAATTGATATTAGCAAAACTAGAAGCCACATAGGCGCTACTACAAACAATCTCCAATCAAGCCAATCAATTCCAAATAAATTTATCCAATTATCCCAATCTGGGTTATCCCATATTGTATCAAATAAAAGATCAAGAAGTGAGCCCATGGTGTAGACTACGGCGATTAAAATGCCTACAACCATAACTATTGCCCCAATTACCTTATCTTTTGCTATTGTAGTTCAACTCCTTAATTTTTTTAATTTTGGGTTTAACAAATTCAGATTAAGTTTATACAAAAGTTATACTTAATATAATCTTTAAAAAATGATTCAATTAAAACCATTCGATCAAGACTATGCGATCGTAAATAAAATATTATGATGATCAACATATAAACTATATAGAAATAATATATATAATATTAAGACTCAAGATTAAGTGCCATATTTATGTCTAAGAAAAATGATTATGTATTAATAATTGGATCAAGCAATATGGATTTGAATATTTATATCAAACGTTTCCCAAATCCAGGTGAAACTGTCACAGGAGGAACCTTTAAGCAATTTTTAGGTGGGAAAGGAGCTAATCAGTCTGTTGCTTCAGTAAGGTCTGGAGGTAAGACAGTTTTTATAGGAAAGATTGGAATGGATCTTTTTGGCGATCAGATGATTTCTCAATTAACTAAGGAAGGAATTAACATGGATAATGTTATAAGAGACCCTGAGGAATCAAGTGGAGTAGCGTTAATTTTGATTAATGAAAATGGTGAAAATATGATAAGTGTAGCTCCTGGAGCAAATTTTGAATTAACTCCTCAAGAAATAAAATCTGCTGGCAATATAATAAAAAACGCCAAATCTTTAGTTGTACAAATGGAAATTCCTATAGAAACAATTAGGGAGATTTTTAGAATCGCTTCTGAAGGCAATGTGATTAAAATTTTAAATCCAGCTCCATTGAAAAACATTCCTCTTGAAATTTTAAAAAGGGTTGACATTATTATCCCAAATGAGGGTGAACTTTATAGATTGCATTCGTTTTTCGATTTTAAGGAATTGCCTAAAGAAGGCACTCAAAAAATTATTCAAGCCGCCAAAAATATTTCAAAATTAGGGATAAGATATATTATTACTACATTGGGAAGTAAAGGTTGTTTAATTTTTGATAGGATAGAGGATAAATCTTTCGAAATATCTGCACCTAAAGTTAAGGCCATAGATACTGTAGGTGCAGGTGATTGTTTTATTGGAGTATTAGCAAGTATGTTAAGTAAAGGTGAAAATATTTTAAATGCTGTTAAATTCGCTACTGTAGCAGCTTCAATTGCTGTTACAAGAAAAGGAGCTCAAGAATCAATGCCATATCTACATGAAATTGAAAATAAATTAAAAGAATTAAATTTTTACGATAAATAAAGGAAGTGATTAAAATAAAAAAAGAAAAAATTCCCTCTAAAAGAAGTACTCCTTTAAGAAAAACAAATTCTCACGAATTAAGAATTCAAATAAATAAAAATAATTTTAAAGATATTTTCATTATCAATGGAACATCATTTATCACTAAAAACATTTCTAATTCTGATTTAATAATTAAACCTAATTCTTATTATATGATAATCAACCTTGGAAAGGAATCATTAGAAGTCTATTATAATCAGGATATTTCAAACCATAAAATAATATATAATCCATATAAATACGAATTTTCAAAAAAAATCAACTTTAAACCAGAATTGTTTAAAAATTTGTATCAAGTTCCCCAAGGGTATATTGATACGCTTCCAAAATGGTATAGTTTTAAATATATTTATCCAGATTATAATTTAATATTTATCCGTCCAGAATTTGGACTTTCAATTCAAATCCATAAATATAGAAACGAATCTTGGGAAGTTTTAGAGGGTAATCCTATAATAATCAGTAAGGATAGAGTTTATTATTTTGTTGAGAAAAAAGCAATATTCAAAAATCCTACTAATACTTACCATTCTATTATTAATCCTAATAAAATAGTAAATAAGTTTGTAATTATAAAAGAAAAATGGGATGGAAAATTCGATGAAAATGATATAGAACGGATTTTTAACCCAAATCATTATAATTAATTGTTTTTTATTCATGAAAAAAGTAGACAAAAAGCACCGCTTTTTTTTAAAATATTATGAAGAGAGAGCTTCTCTTCAAAATTACATCTAACACTTATAAGTTTTATTATTTTTGCTAAAATAACCTAAAAGTTAAAATTTAATATAATACTACAAACCTTACCGTGATATATTATATAAGAAAAAAAACTATAGAATAAAATTAATGGAATAAGTAGATTGGTAAAAAAATGGCTCCAAATGAACGTGATGATAAAGAAGAGTCAGAAGAATTAGATCAAGAATTTGATAATGATTCAGAAAAAGATCTAGATTCGTATGAAGAACCAGAAACTGATTTAGAGGATGAATTGAAAGAAGAATTAGAAGAAAAAGATATAGATACTGAATCAGAGTTAGATCGACTAAGATTCAAGTATAGGGGTTACACACTAGAGGAACTAAGAAAAATGAATATGGATCAATTTATACAGCTATTACCTGCAAGAGCAAGACGCTCTCTAAAACGTGGATTACCTCCGAGACAAAAAAAGCTTCTCGAAAGGTTAAGAAGAGCATATAGAGCAAAGAAAAGAGGAAAAGATTTACTCACTCGAACCCATGTAAGGGATATGATAATATTTCCTGAAATGGTTGGTTTAAAAATTGGAGTATACAATGGAAAGGAATATGTTACAGTTGAAATAAAGCCAGATATGATAGCTCACTATCTAGGAGAATTTTCTCTCACAAGAAAAAGAGTTCAACATGGCTCTCCTGGAATTGGAGCCACAAGAAGTTCTAAATATGTTCCATTGAAATAAAGAAAAATAAAACAAGTTGAAAAAAAGTGCCTACTTGGGGATATTCATTTTTAGAAGGGAAATATGATGCTGATAGGTTAGCAAAAGCATCAGGTCGTGATATTAGGGTTAAACCAAAGCATGCAAGAGAAATTTGTGCTGTAATCAAGGGAATGAAAGTTGATCAGGCAAAAGGATTTTTAGAAAAAGTTATTAGTCTAGAACAATCAGTACCTTTCAGACGATACAAAAAGAAAACAGCCCATAGACCTGATCTAAAACAATTTAAATGGTATGCAGGAAGATATCCTCGAAAAGCAGCAGCTAGGATATATGAAATTCTCACATCTGTAGAATCAAATGCAGAATATAAAGGTTTAGATATCGACCTTTGTAGAATTATTCATGCTGCAACACATAAGGGAAGAATAATAAAAAGGTATATGTCTCGAGCGAGAGGTAGAAGCACAGCAAAATTTAAACATCTTTCACACATCGAAATTGTAATTTATGAGTTCCCAAGTTAGGTGAATAAGTGATAAAATCAAGATAATTAATATAAAATAATTGAGAAAAATGAGTCCTCTAGTGAAAAATTTTATTGAACAAGGAATTAAATTGATGCAAATAAATGAATACTTGCGCTCTGAGCTAGTCCGAGCGGGGTTTGCCGGTGTGGAATTACAACGCACCCCATTAGGTGTAAGAATCACACTAAAGACTTCACGTCCGGGTTTGGTAATCGGAAAAGGTGGAAAGAGAATTCAGGAGATAACAGATGTACTTCAAGATCGATTTGGTTTGGAAATGCCTCAGATCGAAGTCGAAGAGGTCGCAGAGCCAGATTTAGATGCACAGATTATGGCAGAAAGATTGGCATATTCATTAGATCGAGGAAGACACTATAGAAGAGCAGGATATTATATTCTTAGGAAAGTCATGGACGCTGGAGCACGTGGAGTTGAAATTATTATATCAGGAAAGGTTACTTCACAAAGGGCTAGAACACAAATCTTTCGTGCTGGTACTATGTCTAAAAGTGGTCAACCTGCCCAAGAAGGAGTGGATAAGGGTGTTGCTCAATGTATACAAAAATCAGGAGTTCTTGGAATAATAGTAAAAATAATGCGAGCCAATACTAAAATGGGTGATGATATTAATATTAAGAAGGACCTTCTGACAAAGGCACAAGCACAAGCAGAAGCGAAATTGGTAAAGACAAGAGCAGATTATGTAATTGAGGAAGAAGAAGGAGTTCTAAGTGAAGAAGACAAACTATTGCTTGACGAAGTAGACGAAGAAGAAATTTCTGAAATATCATTAAGTTCTGAAGTTGTAGATGAAAAAAAGGGAAAAAAGAAAAAATAACTCAATTATAATAAAATTGTGGTAAGTTATGGATATAATAACAGCTGAAAAAATTCGAGAAATGGATGAACGAGAAAGGCAAAGAGTTTTAATTAGTTTAAGAGAGGAATTAATGATGCTTTACTCAATGCAAACAGGTGGTGGGCTTTCTGACAATCCTGCTAAGGCAAAATTATTACGAAAACAAATAGCAAGAATATTAACTGTGATAAATGAAGAAAAATGATGATTGATCCTAAATATTTAATATATCATGATCTCATAGGTATTAATACTCTCGCTAAACCCATATCAAAATCAATAGATACCAAATTCTCGAATATCGGCATTGTGATTGATGAAACACGAAATATGTTAATTACTGAGAAAGATAATAAAATTAAGAAGTATATTAAAAAGAATTATATTTTTAGATTTAAAATACCGAATTATAAGGGTAATGAAGAGGATTATTATTTAGAAGTTAACGGGACTAGGATTATAGGACTTCCTATAAATAGATTGAGAAGTTTAAAAAAGAAGAGATGGTTGAAAAAATGAGTAGAAATATTGGAATCCCTGGAGTAATTCCTCCAAAGATAAAGCCTGAAGAATGTCAAGATCAGTCTTGTCCCTTTCATGGAAATACAAAAATTAGAGGAAAAGTCACTAAAGGGATTGTTGTAAGTAAAAAATCAAAAAATACTATTATAATAAGACGAGATTATGTTCAATTTGTTAAAAAATATCAAAGATATGAGCGTCGAAATACACGACTTGCATGTCACTTACCTGATTGTTTGAGCAACGAGATTCTTGTCGGAGATTTAGTAAGAGTTGGTGAATCACGAAAAATATCCAAAATGAAAGCATTTATAGTATTAGAAAAAATTGCTAGTGGGGTGACATAGATGGGAACAAGAAGAAAATTAGGGAGAAAAACATATATTAAACCACGCACTAGTTATGGATTATCTAATGGCTCTAGAATAAATATTACTGATAATTCGGGAGCTAAAATTGCTAAAATCATAAATGTAGACGGTTTTAAGACAAGATTAAGAAGATTACCTAAAGCAACTGTTGGAAGTGTGTGTACAGTTACAGTAAAAAAAGGTAAACCAGAATTGCGAGGCAATATAGTAAAAGCAGTGATTGTTAGACAAAAAATGATTTTCAGAAGATTAGATGGAACAAGGCTTTGTTTTGAAGATAATGCTGGTGTTATTGTAACAAAAGAAGGTGACCCAAAAGCGACAGAAATAAGAGGTCCAATCGCACGAGAAGCAGCTGAAATGTTTCCAAGACTCGCCTCAATATCATCATTAATAATATAAGAGAGGGATCCAAAATGAAAATTAAATCAAAACAACCAAGTAAACAAAGGAAAGCTCTCTCTAATTATAGAAACCATCAACGTTCAAAATTGCTTAGTACACGGGTAGCTGATTTTCTACGTGATGAATATGGAATTAAAAGACTTCCTCTTAGAGTAGGTGATCATGCAAGAATAATACGCGGAGAATTTTCTGATTTCGAAGGGGAAGTTATTGAAATTACCAAAAATCAACGAGCTAAAATTAAGGAAGCCCAATTTGATAAAACAGATGGAACACAATTTCATCCAGCAATTCATATCTCTAATTTAGTAATTACAAAATTCGCAAAAGAAAAGAAGATGGATCCATGGCGAGCAAATATGATTGAGAGAAAGGCTTTATTTGGATTTTATGAAGAAGAACTAAAAGCTCCAAAAAAGGAAAAAGAGGAGGAAAAGTAAGAAATGACGCGACATGGAGCTCAAAAAAGGTTAAAAAGGCTCAATACACCTGCCTTTTTACAGATTAAAAGGAAACATGGGAGATTTTTTTTAAAACCATCTCCTGGGCCACATCCCAATAGATTTTGTTTACCACTTCTGCACATTATAAGAGATCTACTCAAGATCGTTGATAATCATAGAGAAGCAAAAAAATTAATTGGTCTCGGTTATATCAAGGTTGATGGTAAAACTATTACTGATGAATCATTTCCAGTAGGATTAATGGACGTAGTTTCAATAGAAAAAATGAATAAGCATTATAGAATTCTTCCAGATTCTCATCATGGTTTAATTTTACATGAAATTTCCGAAGTAGAAAGTACATTTAAATTGTGTAGGATAAATAATAAAAGAACTATAAAAGGGGGTCATATTCAATTAAACCTACATGATGGACGAAATATTTTAATTCGAGTTCAAGATCCAAAAAATCCAAAAGAAGATATATACAAACGAATGGATGTATTAAAGATTTCAATTCCAGAACAAGAAATTAATAAAATATTAAAATTTAAAGAAAATAATACTGCAATCATTATTTCCGGTAAAAATATAGGGCAAATCGGTAAGATTATTAACATTTTGAAAAGATTTGGTCCCAAAGCAAGCACAGTCTCTATTCAACATGATGGGGATCATACAGAGACTCTTTATGACTATACATTTATCATAGGAGAAGAAAATTCTGAAATTGATATACCTAAAATTGAAAGTATATAATTAAAAAATAAAAATTATGTGATTAAAAAATGTCATCCAAAACTAAAATAAAGAAACCAGATACCCTAATAAAGGAATTTGAAGAAAAATGGAATAATCCAATGAAACATCCATTTTTAGAAAAATTAACATTAAATATAGGAGTTGGAACAGGAGGTGAAGAATTAGAAAAAGCAGTTACAGTTTTAGAAACAATAACAAATCAAAAAGCAATTAAAACATTATCTAAGAAAAATGTTAAAGAATTTAATTTAAGAAAGGGGCGTCCAATTGGGGCTAAAGTGACTATTAGAGGTCAAAATGCTGAAAAACTTCTAAAGAGATTATTAATTGTAAATAACAATAAAGTATTAAGTAGAAGTTTTGATGATTATGGAAATTTTGGTTTTGGAATAAGAGAACATATCTCTATTCCAGGTATTGAATATGATAATACCATCGGTATATGGGGTTTAGATTGCATTGGAAGAGTAATAAGACCTGGAATGAGAGTAAAATTTAGGAGGAATAAACACATAAAAATTCCAAAACATCATTATGTCTCAAGTGAAGAAACCCAATATTTTTTGACAAGGAAATTTGGAGTTGGGATTGTAAAAAAATTAGATTTAGAGTTCTTTTAAAGATTAAGGTGAAATAAGATACCACAAGGTAAACATTATGGGAAAGGAGTACGCGAATGTAGGCGTTGCCATACTCATAGAGGTGTAATTCGTCGTTATGGATTATATATTTGCAGAAGATGTTTCTATGAAATTGGTAAAGATATTGGATTTAAGAGGTTTGAATAAGTATTATATAAAAAAACAGAAAAAGGTGAAAAGATACGACAAATACAATAGCAGATGCATGCTGTGCTCTTAAAAATGCAGAAAGAGCACGTAAAAAAGAAGTAATAATAACTCCCGCTTCTAAAATTCTACAACAAATATTCCGAATCTTTCAAAAAAATGCCTATATTGGAGAATTCGAAAGATATGATGATGGACGTCAAGGAAAATTTAAAATAGCTTTATTAGGAAAAATAAATGAGTGTGCGGGTTTAATAAAACTGAATTACAAGGTTTCCCAATTTGAAATGTTAGAAAGAAAACTATTACCTGCTCCTGGTTTAGGTATAATTATATTTACAACTAACCAAGGTGTAATGACAATGAGAGAAGCAGAAGAAAAGGGAATAGGTGGGCATGCTCTGTGTTATATCTATTAATTTAATTATGAGGTATATATAAAATGGTAAAGATTGCATTCTTTAAGGAAGAATTGGAAATCCCTAAAGGTGTTGAAGTTAAATTAGAAGGTGGGCATCATATTAGGGTAAAAGGCCCAAAAGGAGATATTGTAAAAGATTTTTCTCATGTAAGAGGTATAAAAGTCTCTGTTGAGGGTAATAAAATCATTTTTTCAACTAATTTCCCTAAAGGAGCAACTTTAGCTTTAATTAAAACAGTAGTTAGTATTATCAATAATTTAATCATTGGTGTCCAAACTAATTATAAGTATGTCTCGAAAATCTGTTATTCACATTTTCCATGTAATTGTGAAGTGAAACCAGATAAAAAGGAGATTCAAATTGTTAATTTCTTAGGAGAAAGAGCACCAAGGAAAGCAAATTATCCAGAAAATGTAAATGTTGAGATACAGGGAGATGATTTATATTTCATTGGACCTGATAAAGAAGCTTTAGGACAAGCAGCAGCTAATGTTCAAAGAGCTTGTCGTATTCGTAAAAAGGATCCACGAGTTTTTCAGGACGGCGTTTATTTATATAAGAGAATGCTTGGAGAAGAAATCCTCTGGGAAATAAAGTGAGGTAATTATTATGGAAAAAAAAAGAATGTTAGAAAAACGAAAGGAGATAAGTAAGAAAAGACCTTCATTTAGGAGAGTAGAATCATGGAGATATAAAAGGGTAAAAGATTCATGGAGAAAACCTATTGGGATTGATTCAGCAACTCGAAAGAAAGAGAAATCAGGTGTCAAATCCCCAACAGTTGGTTACAGAGGTCCTAAAAAAGTAAGGGGTTTACATCCATCTGGGTATGAAGAAGTGAGAATTACTAATTTACAAGATTTATCTAATCTAAACAAAAAAAAGCATGCTATAAAAATTTCAGGTAGAATGGGTGCTAAAAAGCGTATTGCGATTATTGATTACTGTCAAAAAAGAGGTTTTAAGATATTGAACCTTGGAATTTCACAAAAAGAACTTGAACGTCTAGAAGCGATGGTAAAAGCACCGATTTCTGATGAAGGAAGCGAGGAATTTGTTGATGTTGATAATTTAGAAGATTCTCTTGATATGGAGGATTAGAAATCAAAATAGGAGATAATAAATGAATTTAAAACCACAAAGAAGGATGGCAGCGGAAATTCTTAAATGTGGAGAAAATCGGGTTTATTTCGATCCATATTTAATTGAAGATATTTCTTTAGCAATAACAAGAGAAGATGTTCGCAATTTAATAAAGCAAGGGGCAATTCAGAAAAAATATAAAGAAGGAATCTCAAAATATAGAAAAAATCTAAGGCATGAAAGAAAGAAAAAGGGAAGAGCAAGAGGATTAGGAAAAAGAAAGGGAACAAAATATGCTCGAACGCCAAAAAAAAGAACATGGATAAGAAGAATTCGCCCAATTAGAAAAGAATTGAAAAAACTTAGGGATCGAAAGTTAATTACACCAACAAATTATCGGAAATTATATAAAAATGCTAAAGGTGGAATGTTTAATAGCGTTGCTCAATTGAATAGGTATATTAAAGAAAAAGAATTAATTAGGAGAGGGAGAGGTCGATAAAAATGGCAAAAGGTCCAAGATATAGAAGATCTTTTCGAAGAAGATATGATGGTAAAACCGATTATCATAAGAGATCAAAATTACTAAAATCAAGAAAATTAAGATTAGTGGTGCGAGCTTCAAATAATCATATAAGAGTTCAAGTCATTCAATCTAAGTTACGAGGAGACAAAGTTTTAGCTTCTGCCTTCTCTAAGGAATTAACCTCAAAATATGGTTGGAATGCTAATACTGGAAATATTCCAGCAGCTTATTTAACTGGTTATCTAGCTGGATTAAGGGCAAAAGCTAAAAATGTCAATGACGCTATTTTTGATTTAAGCATATTTTATCACAGAAATCGAGTGCTTGCTGGATGCAAAGGATTAATAGATGCCGGTATCAATATTCCTTATCGTAAAGAATTTTTTCCAGAAGGATTTGATGAGAGAATAAAAGGTGTTCATATCGAAGATTACGCCAAAACTTTAAAGTCAAGTGAACCGGAAAAATATGAACAAATGTTCTCCGGCTATTTAAATGTTAAAAAAATCAATCCATTAAAGTTTAGTCAAATATTTTCAAATTCATTAAAAATCATTGAGACTAAAGCTTAAGAACGTGATATAAAATGAGTCGTTTAAGAAGTATTGATGAAGAATGGGTTCCAAAAACAAAATTAGGTGAACTTGTTCAACAGGGACTTATGACATTGGAGAAAATATTTCAAAATAATTTAGTAGTTAAGGAAAAGGAAATTGTAGATGTTCTCTTACCACAATTACGTGAAGATGTTATATCAATAAAAATGATCCAAAAAATGAGTGCTAGCGGGCAAAGAAGTAGATTCAAGGCAGTAGTAATTGTGGGTGCTGATGGTTTTCTTGGCGTAGGAGCATCTAAAAGTAAGGAGGTTGGACCTGCTATTAGGAAAGCAATTGATAAAGCTAAACTTTCTGTTATCCCAATTCTCAGAGGATGTGGAAGTAAAGAATGTGGATGTGGCGGTACTCATAGTATTCCTTTTAAAGTTCAAGGAAAATGCGGTTCAGTGAAAATTAAATTAATTCCTGCTCCTGCCGGTGTCGGATTAGCATGTGCAGACAAAGTTAAACAAGTCTTAAAATTATGTGGTATTGAAGATATATGGAGTAAAACATATGGTGATACAAGAACAAGTGAAAATCTTGTTAAGGCAACTGTTGATGCTCTCAAACATGCACATAAATATAATTTTAATTTATGAAAGATAGTGGTGTTTAAATGGCTATGGCAAAAAAAAAATCAAAAGTAAAGGAGTCAGAATTTCAACCAAAGCTTTATTTTGCAGTTCGTATAAGGGGAGCTCCTGGGATGAAAGGTAAAATATTGGATACGTTAAAGATGCTTAAAATGCATAAAGTAAATCATGGTGTGCTTATATGGGGTATTCCATCATACAAAGGTATGCTAGTAAAATGTAAAGATTATATTGCATATGGAGAAATTGATGAAAAAACATTAATCAGATTACTAAGAGTAAGAGGAAAAGTTGAAGGTAATCATACTTTAACAGAAGAACACATTAAAAATGTAACTAATTATAAAAGTTTTAGAGAACTAGCTAAAGCACTATTAAGCGGAAAAATTCAGTATCGTGAAAAAGATCTTTATAAAATTAAACCAGTTTTTCGATTACATCCTCCCAGAAAAGGACATCGAGGGACATTAAAGAAACACTACAATGAGGGAGGAACACTCGGTCATGTTGGGATTTATATAAATGAATTAATTCATAAAATGTTATAATAACAAGGTGAGTAATAATTACAAGAAAATATCCTAAGAAAGTCCGAAAAATGAGAGGTACTCGTACACATGGCTATGGTAGAGTAGGTCAGCATAGAAAAACGGGACAAAGAGCCGGAAGAGGAAAAACTACTCAATGGAAAAAAAGTATGTATAGTTATTATTTAAAACAAAAAGAACTTGGATTTCCTGATCCTGATTGGGATCTGAGAAAAAAAGGTTTTAAAAGACCTCAAGATATTAAAAGAATTTATCACGTTAATGCTATAAATGTTAAAGATTTAGATCAGAAAATCGACAAACTTGTTGTCAATAAAAGAGCAACTAAATCTGGAAATAAATATAACATTAATTTGAATGAACTTAACATTCAGAAATTATTAGGTAGAGGAGAGGCTAATAAAGCAATTAATGTTACTGTGAATAAAGCTTCTAAAAAAGCAATTGAAAAAATTGAAGCTGCTGGTGGTAAAATCACTTTATTATCTCAAGTAGAATAACAAAAAATAGATTCTTGATCCTCATTTTATTTTAAATAGATAAATTGAAAATAATTATTAAAATTCATAAGATGGAAGAAGAATCCTTAAATGAAAATGAATTCAACGATGGAGAGCGAAAAAAGAGAAATATTTGTTTATTACTTTGTATAATTATAATTTTAGTAATGATGATACCTTCTACAATAGCATTCTTGGCTATTTTTTAAATTTTTATTTCAATAGAGCATCTTGTTTATTAACTGGATTAATCCCGGTAATATAAAGACGAATCCAAGTGTATTTCCAATAATATGTATCGCAGTAAAAACAATTCCTGTGAGAAAATAAGGAATAAATTCGTTTAAAGTACCTAAGAATGATAAAACATGAATTATTGAAGAGATAATTTGGAAATTTGAAGTAATTAATGCTCCAGTTATTCCAAATAATGCCATAACAGGAATATTGTAGAAATCTCCATTTAATGTAAACAATTTTTTCTTTTCTATAAGCTTACGCGTTAAAGCTCCCAGTAATCCAGTTATAGAATAATGTATCAATTGGAATGCCAAAAGTGGTAAAGGAGAAGAACCAAAAGGATTAAAATAACAAAAAATGAAAGAACTTAAAAACCCTACTATCATCCCATCTCTTTTACCTAAAATAAAACCAGATAAAAAAATCATTAGAGTAAATAATTCTATATTAGGTATGTATACTAATAAATAACCTAAAACTATCGCTAATGCTGTGAATGTGCTTATTAAAGCAATTCGAAAAGATCTTTGTTCTAGCCATAATGAATGATTCACTCTCTCTTGCAGTGTGTCGGTAATTTCCCGTGTTTCATTAGGTTTTTCTACTTCTGATTTTAACCCCAATTTAATCTCAGTTTAAATTTCTTTTTAATATGTTAATTAGTAAGGAACGAAAGAATTTAAATATATAGGTTAAGTTTCC
>JBHLOG010000030.1:0-33627 GCA_048940765.1 Promethearchaeota archaeon
AAATAAATTGCTACTTGCTTGGGTGACGTTATATACACATTCATGAGAGCCAAGTATTTCAATTGTAGCTTTTGGGTCTTTTGTCTTGGAAACACCAAATGCTAGAATATTCGCAATATTAGGAAAGTTTGTCACGTTTAAACTGGATTTAAAATTTTGAATAACTCCAAGTTCTACCATTGATTTTACTCGTTTATGGATGGAATTGACACTCATATTAAACATTTCTGCTAGTTCTCGATATGAAATTCTTGAATTCGCCATTAAGATCATTGAAATCATAAAATCAATTTCATCCATAATACATCAAAATTGAACTTTTTTTAGTTAGATCTCTTTTTTAAATATAAGATTTTTATTCTTATAAATTTAAGAGCATATTGAAATTATGTTTTAAATAATATATAATTAAGATCGAAATAATTATGGATCTTACATTTTTTATCAAATCATCAACGATAAATATTGATAACTACACGCTTAAGGATATTCCTGGATCTTCTGGTCGATTAGATGTTATTTCGCGATGTATTCTTGCAACCCTTTTAAATAAGGATAGATTTGAAAAAACTTGCCAGATATGGGTGTTTTTAGATCGTTATGGTACATATATTTTTAATCCCGAGTTTTTCAATTATGAAACTTTTCCTAAAAATGAATTGCTTTTAACAGATTATTTTGTTGAATTCTTGCGTAAACGTCATTATACCGAGGATTTACATTCAAATCCTTTAAAATCAGTTAATTATTCCGAGATGGATTTAATAGAATCTATAAAGTACTTTCAAAAATTAAAATATGATATATATTTATTACATGAACAAGGTAAAGATTTTTTCAATGCGCTAAATAGTATTAAAAAAAAAGAGAAACTAGTTTTTATAATAGGGAGCCAAAAAGATGAATATCTTAATTCAAATGAAATATTAGCATTACAAATTCCAACTATAAGCCTTGGAAGTCAATCGTATTTAGCTTCTTCAGTAATTCGATTATTGAAATTATATATTTTAGCATTATAATAAATTTTTTATTGAAAAGAACTTTTAACTTTGTATTCATATTAAAGGACACTTTACTGAATTTGAGTGATCTTGAACATCTTAACAAAAAAAGGACAAATCAAAAAGAAATACTTGATAGATTTATAGATAGTCCCGTGAAATTTCTCATTAAACATAATTTGACACCTAACATTCTTTCAATTATAGGTTTCTTATTCTCTCTAGGAGCAGCTTTTTTAATTGGATTAAACACATTATATGATCTCTTCTGGTTTGCATGGCTTGTACCTTTTTTAATGTTCTGGGCCGGAGCATTCGATGTTTTTGATGGAGAAGTGGCGAGAAGGACAGGTAAAATAACTAAATCCGGTGCTTTTTTAGATTCAAATTTAGATAGATTATCTGATGCTCTATTGATTTTTGGTTTAATATTTGGTGGTTTTATCAATTATATTTTAGGTTATTTTATAATGTTTTTAATTATAATGATTTCCTATATCCGAGCGAGAGCAGAGAGTGAAGGGATTGATATGAGAGGAGTTGGTTTCATGGAAAGAGCAGAAAGACTAATTATTTTAATGAGTGCTTTAAGTGTAGAAACGTGGATATATCATTTTTCATATATTATTACAGGAACGCGGTGGATTATTTTTATTCCTCTTATAACATCAATACCAGTTACTTGGTTTTTCCTATTTTTCATTCTTGGATTTATTCTATTATTAATAATTACTGTTTGTCAACGTTTAATATATACTTTTAAGTCCTTAAGTAAAATAGATGTGCGGAAAGATTAATTCCGATTTTATAAGTAAAGCAGATTTTAATATTTAACTATTTTATTAATAAAATGAATGAAAGGATAAATTTTTTAAGTTTTGGGGTATTCAATTTTTTAAAAACATTAAAATAAATCAAAAGTAGCTGATTTTTATTCCTAAAAAAAGAAAGAGTCGAGGACGAAGCGGAAGTAATAAAGGAAGATATGCCAGAGTGCAATGTAGTAAGTGTGGAAGATTTGTTGCGCGAAGTAAAGCAAAAGCTGTAACAAGAAGAGTTTCTTTAGTTGATGGTAGAATGTATACCGAATTAAAAAAAGCAGGTACAATTATTCAAGCTCCAAGCAAAACTAAATATTATTGTATTAGTTGCGCAATTCATGGACACCAAATTAGTCAAAGAGATAAGAGTTTAAGAAAAGAATAGATAAAAATAATTTTTTTTATCCTGTTTTATATCTTTGGATATCAAGAACTAAAAAGATTATAAATTCAATTGTTTAAAGAAGGATGGGAGAGTATAATTTATTTGAACTTGATCTTTTTCAAGAACCTCAATAATAGCACGAATTAGGAATTTATTTTTTAAATCTTCATCAGGTTCATAAATTTTTAACTTAGAAGTTGGTTTTATTCTAAGAGTGTAATTTTCAGCAATTCCAGAAACCTTTTCACTCGTTTTCAACTTAATGCCTAGCAATCCTAATTCATAATGGGAAACAATAAATAAGATTTGGTCTGGATAATCTTTTGATTTTTCAAAATATACTACTTCTAAGTAATCATCTTTAAGCTCCTTTGGTAATTTTGAGAAAGTAATTGTCTTCTTTTTACCAGTTATATATGGGAATGGTGTATAAAATAATAGATTGAAACTTGAAATTTTTTTAATTTGGTCATTATATTTTTCAACATCTTTAATTTCGTAAGATTTATCTAATAATAAGTCTAATTTATCAACCATATCCTCTGCTGAATAACCGTCTAGAACTGTTGCAATATAAGATCTTCTTAATTTTTCTATTAAAGTCTCACTTTTAAATGATAATTTATAATCTATTGAAATTTCTAATGCTTGATTGTAAAGGTTTGTAGCAATTTGAGAATGTCCAAGTGCTAAAAAATAATCTCCTAACTCACTAAATACTATTATAGCATCCAGAAAATTTTCTTCTAAATCAATCTTTGATATTTCTTCCATAATATTTATTGCAGCATTTTTATTCTCGCCTTGTATATAAATGGCTATAGCTTTACCAATTAAACATTTGAGTCGTAATTTATCATCTTCATAAATATCAGCGAGTTCTTCTGTGAAATTGTATTGTTTAATAGCATTTTCATTAAGACCATGGAATAGATATATCAAGGCTTTAATGTAATTTAGAGTTAAACAAGTTTTATAATTATGAATTATTACAGAAAATAATGCTGCTCTTTCAAGTGAATCGATTGCTGCGTTAACGCGCCCAAGAGAAACTAATAAAAATGCTCTTAAAAATTCCATTTTACTAATTTCAGAGCATATTAATTGCTCTACAATATTATAATCTTTTAGATTTGTTAATTGTCCTGAAGCAACTTGAAGTAATGAGACTAAAAACCCATTACCCGTTTTTAAATGTTTTACTGCATCTTTTTGTTCACTTTTTATTATAGCTTCACGTGCCCGAACAATATATTCTCGTGCAATTTTTAAATTTTCAAGAAATTTAGTAATTCCAAATATTTTTTCCTCCTTAGTTTTTGAAAGAGGCTGATTTGAAATATATTGCTCAGCAATTTCAATTTCTTCCATATATTTGGAAGTTCCAATTTCAAACTTTACACCAGTATTTGGATTTTCTATTTCAACATCTTTGGTTATTATCGAGGTTTCTGTGACAGCTATCGCTTTTTCTATTAACCAAGTTATCTTTTGTTCGGCCGGATAGATTTTCGACCGTTCTATCATATAAGATAAAGTATAGTTTAAACTCCTCTTCCAAATTTCTTTAAAATATTTTCTCAACTGAGAATTTGTTATGGATTTTTGAATTTTTAATAGAAAGCTTGAAAGAGATAAAATATTGATTTTTCCTTTATATAATAACTTAGTATTTTTTGCTAATTTAAAATCATCAGTTACGAGATGAACAGGTAAGGTGTTATTATTATCTAAAAGTCTCTTTCCAATACAAACAAGAGTTAGATCTGGATCTTGGGCAGGAAATCTTACATTAAACCGGCTCAGATCATCTTTTATAGACTCAATTTCATTAGGTAATACTTTTTCAACTTTTATGATGCTTTTTAATTTATCTTTATATGTATGTGGTGCTTTTATTTCTTCAAATACAACTTGAGAGATATAAAACAAATATCCTAAATCATTTGCAGCACTCTCTAGATTACCCAGAATCTTGCGTGCTTTGATCTGTAGCATACAAATAAAGAAATTAGCATCGAAAATGAAAGTTTCAGGCTTGCGCATTACATAAACGAAATTTTTTTTGATTTTTTCATATAAAAATCTTATTTAAATAAATATTAATTAGAAAAGTAATATATTTTTTTTTCATTAAAATAAATGAAAATAGAAAAAGAATTGGAAATGATTTAAAGTATGGTTATTAAAGTCATCTCTGTTATAGGATATTCTGGCTCCGGAAAAACAAATTTCATTACACTTGCGATAAAATTACTTAAAAAAAATTTAAATTATAACGTTGCAGTAATTAAAAACGTAAAACATCATCCAATCGATGAGGAAGGAAAGGATTCTTATAAATTTACTGAAGCTGGGGCAAGTTATTCAGTAATTCGCAATGTTGATAACGAAACTGCTATTTTTTTCAAAGAGGAGGATAAAAAATTAGAGTCAATTCAAAATTGGTTAAAATCGGGACCATACAAAATAGATTTATTGTTGACTGAAGGTTTTAGGAATTTGAATCATCCAACAGTATTATGTGTATCAAATTTAAATGAAATTGAAGAACAACTGACAGAAAATGTTAAAATTATTTCTGGAGTAATATGTTCAAAAGATTTCAATGAAAAAAGAATAATAAATCTGCCTATAATAGATTTAGAGTATACATTTCCAAGATTTTTAAAAATATTTAATTTAATTTGAAGAATTAATTCAAACCTACTTTACAAGCTTCCAAAACGGAGCAAGCTGTTGGCTTAGAAGTTTAAAATCTTTAATAGTTTGTTGATCTTTTATATCAAATATTAGATATTCACTTAATTTTTCATATATATCAATTTCATTTGAAGGATCTTTTGCAGAATTTCGAATATCTTGAATTAATTTATTAATTGGAACAATAATTTCGAAGATTAACCATTCTTCGAAGAAAAGTTGACTAGAAAATGATTGAATATTATAAGTAATCATAATTTGTATTAGTTCTTCAAGAGAATAAAAATATTTTTCGGGTATAGTTATATTGAACTTACTTAATTCATCTTTAAGTTGTTCTCTATTTAAACTAATTATATAATCAGGCCACACATCATCAGAATAATTAACATCTTGAAAAACAAAAAGTTCTAAAACTCTTAAAGCAATGTTTTTACCAATATAACGACTCCTCGGATCAATAAAATTTTTTGAAGCATCAGCAGGAGAAGCTCTCATAAATATTTTATTAATTAACACATAGAGAATTCTACATATATGATCAACAATGATACTAAATGTAAACGGTGTATTTTTTGGATCTTCTTTCAGAATGTCATTCTCTTGGGCGATTTTATTAGAAAAGCTTGAATTAAAACTTTTTAAGAATGTTGTAAAAAAACCATAATTCAATTGAGAAACATTTTTTTGAAATAGTTTTTGAAAGAAAAGATCAATAGGTTTAATATTTGATAATGTAGAGATGAAATTAAGAAATTCTTTAATATTTTTTATGGAATTTGCTCCTATTACATTATCAATCCCCTTATTGTATTGATTTAATGTAGTTTTAAAAATTTTTGGTAAAAATAGCAAATCTCCAACTTCTAAGGCTTCAAGACCACTCCCAAAATAATATTTCATATATAATAAGAATAAATTAAATTGAGATTTTGGGGAGGGGAGGTTATTTGCTTGAAATGTCGAATATAGTGTTGATTTTCTATCAAGGTATTCAAAAAATCTTATAATTGAATTTTTTTTCTCTGTTGTATATTCAGAAAGATTTGCTAAAAATTCCTTTCTAATAATGTCGAGCTTGGAGAATACTGAATCTTCTACTCTAGCACCTACAAAATTGAAAAAATCTAATAAAGGAGAAAAGCTTTGCAATAAATTACATTTTTTATAAAAATAGTACAATAAATCAACTAATCTTTCTTTTGAAGAAGAATATTCATTTAGGGCAAATTGATATAATTTTTCCCTTCCTTTTAATAGATCCTCAAAATATTCTTCTGGGATACCTTTAAATTGCTTAAGAAAATAATATAAAACCATTTTATAATATGAAACGAATATCTCATCCTTACTATCCTTACAGATTATCATGAAATTCAAATTTTTATTTGGAACTCCATCTTCAAAGTTAACACCATCAAGTAAAATAAAAATATTTTCTCGAATAGTGCTTCGAATAATTATTCCAAGAAATCGAACGAGAAAGTAAAGATAAGCAGGAAAAATTGAAAATCCGTATAATATTTCGACTTGATATTTATTAGCAATTTTTATAAATTGATCTTCTTCCTCAGGATTAAAAATATAATTATATTCAAAAAAAATAATTTTATCAGATATTTTCTCTTTAATAAATAAATTCAAAGAATTTTCATTAAAACCAAAAAATACGTGTAAAAAGTATTTAAGTAATTCATGAAAGTTTTCATAAAAAAAGGAAGTAAATGTTCTTTTAATTACACGATTTTGATTTTGATTTTTAAAAGCTTCCCATTTCGATCTAATCTCATTTTTAAATTCTTCAAATTTAGAACTATTTTTCTCTAAAATTTTAAAAAAAGCACGATTAAAAGATTTAAAGCTTAAATCTTGCTTGTCAAATCTTACTTGAAGATCTTCTATGATATATCTTAATTCTCTAAAAGCCAACTTTGATCAATTATTTAATTAAACTAACAATTTATTTTGTTTAAACAAGCCTAAGAATTTAAAACTATTTATGATAGAAAAAAAATTTTGAGAATAAAAATCTTAGTTAAATAGGATAAAGAAAGTCAGTTTTGTCATAATTAAAAACTATATAATTATCTTTGTTGCAGATTAAAAGAGTTTTGTGATTTCATCGGTTTCTGAGTAATTAAGAGGATATATATTCCCATCATTTTTCTTTACCCTCAAACCTTTACTTTTAGAAACAAAATTACCTATTTCTTCTGCAAGAATATTATTCTTTCTCAATATGGAGATCAAATCAGACGAATCTTTCTGATTAATAGCAATCAAAAGAGATCCGGATGAGATAGTATTATATGGATTTAAATCAAATATTTCGCTTAAGATTTTTGCTTCTTCTAAGATTTTAATTTTTTTCTCTTCAATTAGAACTCCTGTATTTGATGCTATTGTCATTTCAGCTATAGCGGTGTAAATTCCGCCTTCTGTAGGGTCGTGCATAGCATTTAATTTAAAATGCTCATTTGCCAAGAGGGCTTCTTTAAAAACACTTATTCCGGGATTATAAAGATAATTTTTGCATTTTTCTACAAAATCATGGCTAAAATCCCTTTTTATTAATTCTTTTTCTTTCTCGCGTCCTATAATAGAAGTACCTTCAATAAAAATACCCTTTGTTAGAATAAGTGCATCTTCCTTTTTTGCACCTGAAGTAAGTACAAGATTTTTCTTTTCCACTTCTCCTACTAAAGATCCAATTACAATTGGCCTATCTAATCCCGGTGTTATCTCAGTATGTCCCCCTACTACCGTTATTCCCATAGATTTACATGTATTATGAATACTTTTAAAGATATTTTCAATCAGTTCATTTGAAGTTAGTTTATGAGGTAATAATATTGTAGATTGAAACCATTTTGGCTTAGCTCCTGTACATACGAGATCATTAACATTAATTATAACAGCGTAATAACCAATTTCAAGTGTTGCGAAAGTTACTGGATCTGTTTTTAATACTAAATAATTTTTTCCAGGTATATCAATAACTGCCGCATCTTCACCAATTTTAGAACCCATGATTACTCTATTATCGTGTATATCTAAATTTGAGATTAATTGAGCTAAGTATTTGTGTTTAAGCTTTCCAAGAGTAAATTTTTCATTAAATCTGTTCATTATTATAGTCTTTTTAGGATTTCATGATTTATTAAAATTTTGAGAGATAATTCTATTCTTTAGTTCCTTATAATTTCTTTAACTTTATATCATATGATAGAAAAGCTAAGTGCTAAATAGTATGTAAAATCGGTTAATCACACCCTAAAGTTTAAAATCTTTTTCTTCCTTGAAAATAATAAGATATATTTATACACTTATAAAAAGGAGTTTGGATGAAATGGGATTTGGAAAAGCATTTTTATTAAGCATTGCTGCTTTTGTTGGATTAAATTTTATTTTCACTATAATAAATTATGCAATTGGAGCTGGATTTAATGATTTGTTTACAACAATTCAAAATTACCCACTAATGATCATATATTATTTATTTGGTTCAATAATTAGTTTACCTTCTTTAAACTTAAATTACGCAATAGCTGAACCTTTTTTAAATAATAACATGGATCTTTTAATTTTAGGTATTGGATACTTAATTGCTCCAATAATTGCAGCTATTCTTGCGGGGAGATTTGGAGAGAATAAAGGTCAATCATTTGGAGGATGGCTTTTAACAACTATCATAAGTACCACATCAATAATAATTGCTGTTTTCTTAAGTAATTTTACTGAAATAACAATATTGACTTTATATGGATTATTATCCTTTGACCAGCTTCTAATTTTTGTAATAATTAGTTGTGTCGTAAATCTGGTATTTTATGGCTTCTTTGCTTTGCTCTTTTCGAAAATAGAATATTACTAATTTAAAATTCCAATATTTTTTTCATAAATTTCTATAAAACTAAATATAGATCTTAATGAGTTATCTTATTCTGTGAATTGTTTTCTAAAAAAATGTTATATTTTTATATTTTAATCAGAATTAAACATTAAGAAGGGAAACAAAATTTTCAATCTTACATTGGATTTCGCCTTTAAAAATCTTTTTTTATAATTATTTTGAATTTTGTGATCCTTCTTCTCTACCTCTTATTCTTATTAATTTTCAATCTTATGAGATATATTAATGGCTTAATAGAACTCCAACTCTGAAATTAATATAAGTAAAAGAATAGTATTAGTAAAATTTAATTAATAAGTCATTATTAGGATGAGTTCTGGAAAAATAGAACGGAATTATCTCAAAAATTATGAAATTGATTCTAAATTTGATGAAATTGCCATTTTCAATGAAATTAATTCACAATTTAGTACTTTAACTACGCATAAATTATATCAAAGAAATATTAATTCGCATTATGTGGATTACAAACCACATCCTTATAATAATAATCTTGATAAAGATTTACTTATCATAGAAAAATTACACTATATTCTACTCAACTCTCAAAATCTTACTCAAAAACAGAAAATTGCTTATTGTAATAGCCAAAGATTTTATATGAAATTATATTTACGAAAAATTACAAAGAAAATTCATTATTGAAAAGAAACTATAAAGAATTAGATTTTAAAAAGGGATTTTACGAGATTTTAAATAATCTAAATAATCACATAAATAAGAGATACTTCTTGCTGCGTCTCTTAATGAGAAGAAATATAAAACTCTTTTTTTATGTAGAAGCTTCTTGGCAGAATTAAATCTCTTTGCGAGATTAGCATCATCGGCAATATTTGGTAAACAAAATGCGAATGGTTTTGATATTGAACTAAGAATTTTAATCATTCTATTAAAAAAATATCGATAAACATGATCTGGCCACAATGGAATCATAATTATATCAATATTTGGATCAGTAGCTACAATGTTTAGACATTTAGTAAAGATATCTAAAATGAAACCTGATGCTCCCAAATCAATAGGATTTTTTATATTTACATTTACTTTTGGTAAAATTTCAGCAATTTTGGATTGTGATTCGGAAGTAAGTTTTGATATGGAAAGATTCTTAGAAGCAAATAAATCTGTCATATTAACAGAAGCTCCTCCACCAGGAGTGATAATCCCGACATTACGTCCTTTTGGAATATTATTTGGATATAATAATTCAAATGCTTTAATAGTATTCCAAAATTCTTCATTATCTTTAACTAGAATAGTTCCTGTTTGTTTAGCTATTGAGTTCCATAATTTAATATTCGAAGCAATTGCTCCAGTGTGTGAGAAAGCTGCTCGTGAACCATCTTGGGTATAACCACCTTTCCATATAATTATAGGTTTGATTTTTGCAATATTTTTTAATTCTAAGAATAATTCATAGAGAGATGCTGAACCAGATGATTCTAAATAGGCCGCAATAAGAGAAGTTTTTGAATCTTGGCCATAAAATCTAATAAAATCCACACAATTTAAATCAATTTGATTACCAAAACTAACTCCGTAACGAAATCTGATATCACGCTTATATCCCACATGAATTAATTGTGTAAGGTGCCCTCCCGATTGAGACATAAAAGAGATTGATCCAGGATTTCCTTTTTGAGAAGTATATGTAAAAGCCATGCCAGTTTCAGCATTAAATGGTCCTAAACAATTAGGTCCAATTATTCTTGTTTTCGAATTTTTTATTATTTCTTTTAATTTTTGTTCTAAATAGAGTCCATTCGGATCACCCGTTTCAGAAAATCCTGACGCAAAAATATTAACCCACTTAACTCCTTTCTCCACACATTCCTTTAAAACTTTAGGGATAAGTTTTGTTTTTAGAGAGATATAAGCAGTATCTATTGGAAAAGGAACATCTAATACTGAAGGAAAGCACACCCAATTTAGAATTTTATCATATTTAGGATTTATTGGATAAAAAGTATCTGACCACTTAGACTCTTTGAAAGCAGTTAAGTACATCATTGACCCTAGAGTTGAGTTCTCTGAAGCACCTATAAATGCAATATGTTTAGGATAAAATAAAGAGCTAAGATCTTCAATATCTTTTTGATCTTTGAACATTAACTAATTTAATTTAAAGATTTTTTAATAATTTTCTGAAAATTAATCTCAGCAATTGAAACTCAATAAATTGAATTGGAATTATTATAGCCTTGGAAAAAACCAAATTTTTAATTCAATTTAAAATTAGACTATCCATAATTATATTCATTTGTCTATATAGAAAAAAATAAAACTTACATAATTGTTAAAAATGGTACGTCCAAGTCCTTTAGAAGTTTATGCCCTTTTAGATAAGAGCAATTGTAAAGATTGCGGCTATGATACATGTATGGCATTCGCTACTGACATTTTGGAAAGAAAAGTGAAAGTGCAAGATTGTACTCATTTAATGAAAGATTCTAAACAAATAAAAAATCGAGAGAAACTAATTAAACTTATAACCCCTCCCCAAAAATCTGTTGTTATTGGAACTGGAGATCGAGCTGTAACAATTGGAGGAGAGGAAGTTTTAATGCGACATCAACTCACTTTCTATAATCAAACAGCAATTTTTATGGAAATTGCTGATGATGATGCAGATTTAGAGGAAATTGTAAAATATTTAACAAATCTTAAAATTGAAAGAATCGGAGATGTTCTTAAGCTGGATGGGATTGCTCTAAGAAATGTATCAGGAGATGTAAATCAATTTAAATTAGCTGCAAAGAAAATAGTTGAACTTTCAGATCTTCCAATAATGCTATGTAGTCTAAATGATGAAACTTTATTGGCTACTGCTGAAGAAATTAAAGCTAAAAAACCATTACTCTACGCAGTTACAAAAGATACATGGGAACAGATTGGAAAATTTGCAATACAAAATAATTTACCTATTGTTATTCTTTCTAGCAATTTAGATGAATTAGTATCTTTAAGCGCAACTTTACAGAAATTTGGTGTAAAAGAAATAGTCTTAGATCTAGGAACTTATTTTGGACCTGGTAATCTTTCGATTACATATGATAATATTTTTCAATTAAGAACAGCAGCAATAAATAAGCAAGATCCGAATACTTGTTGGCCTGTTATGGGCGTTCCTGCGGCTTATTGGAGCCAAGTTAAGATAGGGAACGATAAGGAGCTGTGGGAGCACCAATATCAAGAAATGATAATGGGAGCCATAATGGAATCTATAGATACAAATTTAATAGTATTGCACACAGGACAGAAAAAGGAAGAGATTTGGGCTCTTTTGGCTTTAATGACGTTAAGACAAAGTATATTTTCAGATCCTAGAATCTATCCTGCTGTTGATCCTGGACTTTATAAAATTGGAGAGCCTGACGAAATGGCTCCGATATTCGTCACTAGTAATTATCGAATGACTAAAATCCCTGTTGAGCAAGATCTACAAGGTGCAAATTTGAATTGTTGGCTTTTAGTTGTTAATACAGAGGGAATAGGAATAGAAAGTGCAGTTGCAGGCGGTCAATTTAATGCTGGTGGAATTGCAGAAGCAGTAAAAGAATTTGGAGCTTTTGATAAAGTTAAACATCGAATTTTAGTTATTCCAGGTATGGCGGCTCGTTTAAGTGGAGCTTTAGAGGATGAAGCAGATGCATTTGTCGTAGTTGGTCCACGAGACAGCTCTGGTATCCCCAAATTTATGGAAATTCAATGGAAACCAGAAGATTTTATGAAAGAATATGAATCTTGGAAAAAGGAATAAAATTTTACTTTTTTCTCTTTTTTTAAAAATTAAATTCTATTATTAAAATAAGGAATATATTATATCTATAGTTAAATCCCTAACTGAATTTATAATTCGAGCTTTTCCTACTTTTATTTCAATTAATTGCTCAATTGTATGGTGTCCTGTTAATACTCCAATAAATGGACACTTTAAATTATTTGAAAGCATAACATCTTTAGGATGATCCCCTATAACGATTATTTGATAACCAGGATATTTTTCATTCAGGATTTTCTTTAATTTTGGATCCAGTTTACCTAATTCTTTCGTATCTTCAGTTTCTCCTATAATAAAATCAAAATATTTCTGAATGTTTAATATTGCTAATATTTTTTCTGCCATTTCTTGTTTTTTTGAGGTGATAATACCCATAATAAAAGATAATTTCCTTAATTCCTTTAGCTTAGATTTAATCCCTGATAATATATGTGCTTGATAAATTCCCTTTATTCCATAATATTCCCTAAAGGCAGAAGTCAGATCTAAAGGATCTTGATTGGAAATTTTAGCGAACATGTCATTTAAAGGAGTTCCAATCATACTCTCAATTTCAGATCTCTGTAACTTAGGTAAATTAAACTTATCTAAAGCGTAATTAAATGAATCTACAATACCCTCTCTATTATTAATTAAAGTATTATCTAAATCGAAACTCAAAACAATTTTTTCTCTTTTCTTCATAAAGTTAATTTTATTAATCCTAATTAATAATAAAATGAAAAAATTAAAGAAAAAATGTTTTATTAAAATTTACAAAATAAGAATTTATTTATATGTATTAAGTCATATAAATCGTTAATAGTGGGTCCCCAAACATTTTCATTCCATATACTTCTTCCCAATGATCATAGAGGATTATCTCGGGTCCATAAAACCAATCCTTAAATGCTTCTCCGAAAATTTTTCCCTCATTTAATGAATCATAAAAGGGTTCATATAAGCACATCCCTCCTGATCTCGCACAACCGATTACATTTAATGCTTGACCACTAAAAAGGTAATGGGTTGCTATATTATTTTTTATCATAAGATTAGCTGAGAAACAGGAGTATAAATTAAAGAATAAAGGTTGAGGTCCATTCATATAGATATCATTATATGTTAAAATACCATCGGTAGCGTTATAATTAGGATATTGATACGCATTGAGCCCAAATTGTTGTTCAGTGCCATTAGAATGAGCCAATACATGTACAAGTTCAAAATTAGCAAAAGCTGGATGTGTAATATCTGATATATTTGAAAGAAAGCTTAAAGAATTTGTTAAATCATAATATAGATAACTATAATCTGATTCGCAAGTAAGATTACTTCCAGTATAAGCAGTGAAAGCACTAATCCATTCACTACTCAAAGATGCCCACTCATCATCAATGTAAAGTAATGCTTTATGGGGTCGATACGTAAGACCAACTCTTAAATTATGAGTTCTATTAAAAAAATTATTTACTGCCGTAATTGGATTAAACCCAGTTTCAGAAATAGTATATGGGCTTATTCGGGCTATCCAAATCTCTGGGAGTGCATCAGCTGTACCATTATTATGTTCAATATTATTATCCGTAGCTCCAACATCATAATAACCATTTCCATTTACATCATTCCAATTTCCATCTAAATCCATCAAATAATAGTCACATGAGAAATATCGACGCATATTCCATGCTGTATCATTATAACTTGCTTTTGCGTATGGGAGCATCCCTATTAAGACAGCTCCTTCTAAGCCATTAGAATAAGCTTCTATTAAGTGATTTTTCAGTTCAGTTACATTATTAAGAGACCAATTAAACACAGCTACTGTATATCCTTGGGCAATAATATCTTGTTCATATTGATTGATGTTAGAAGATAAACTACTATAAATTGTGGAGTTAACATAAATATGTATTTGAATTGATCCATTATCAGTATCTCTACCTCCAAAATCGATTAAAGTAAATGGAATTGTTATTCCGACGAATATAACGCATATAGCGATTATAATGAGAATTTTGTTAATCTTTTTCATAGTTAATCTCCTTTCAAGCTTTTAATTATAGATTTTTTACTTTTTATATGATGTAAGATAATTCAAAAATAAATTTTTAATATTAACATGGGGTATTATATTAAATACTTAAGCTTTATATAACGCCCATTTAATAGTATACAAAAATGTAGTCCTATTTAATTTTAAATCCTTTAAATAATTTTAGCAGAAACATTATTTCTTCAGAAGATTCAATCAATCTTCTTAAATCAATAGGGAAATTAACTAATTCAACTTCTTTTCCTTCAAACACTCTTTCAATCATGATTTTAATAATTTCTATATACTTTTTAACTGTATTTCCTTCAGATTCTATTTCAGAGATAACCTTCCAAGCTTTATCTAGTTTACCATTTAAAATGCAAGAAATTGAGGCTAAAACATAACTAAGTACTATGTGAGAATAACCTATCTTCTTTAGATTTGCTGCTCTATAATAATATCGATAAAGATTATTAACCATTTCTCTTAGAAGAAAATCTTTTGCTGTATCAAGTTGTTCATAAAATTTTATACTCTCTAAAATAAGAGTAGCTGCAGTATAGAATTGTTTGTTCTTTAACCCTTCTTCTGCAATTTTATGTAAACCCCTAATAATTTGATTAAAAATGCCAAATCTATTAAATTCTAAACCTCCTTCGATAGCAACATCATAAGCATTTAAATAGCTCTCTGTAGATTCGTTTATAATCTCAACTTTCCAAAAATTATCACCTGCTTTTACAAAATGTTTGTAGGCCATTTCATGGTTACCTAATTCTTTAAAAATATTTGCTCCATCAAAAAAATTAATTGCGGCTTCATTAAAATCCTCAGTTCTTTCTGAGAAATTACCTCCTAAAATAAAACACGAAGCACATTCAATTAGATTATTTTGAATCTCTTGGTAGCATAATGCAGCACCCCGATAATATCGAGCAATTTTTTGATAGTTTTCTTTTTTCCTTTCGACCGTTTCTGCTAGATCAATATATGCTCCAGCTTCTTTTTTAGAAAAATTTGTAAATTGATCTTCTTTATCTAATATCTTGTATAGATTTTTTAGAATCTGATAGATTTGAGCTAAAGTCAAATTATCATTCTTTTCTTCATATTTAGTTGCTAGATTAGAGAAGAAATCTATTCCATCTAAAATTTTATCTTGTGATTTGTCATATTCATAGATTTCTTCATAACTAGATCCAATTTGTTGATAAGAGAATGAGAGCATGTCATAATAATCATGAGTTTTAGATATTTTAATGACTTTTTCATAAAATTTTATAGCATACTTGAAATCGGACAATTTTAAAAACAATTCTGCAATATTTTGATAATTTTGAGCTAGTTTTCGAGTTTCATTGAATTCTTTTAAAAGTTCACATTCCTGCTTTAAGAATTTTATACTATTTAAGATATTTTTTCTCTCAGATTGAAAGAGTCCAAATTTATCTCGATAAATGTCCGCAATTCTCAAGTATAACTCAGCAATTTCATGTAACTTTGCTTGAAGTTTATAATCAACTATTAATTTTTTATAAAGTTCAATTATTTTCTTATATATATTTAATGCTTCCGAGAAATCGAAATTTTCAACAATATCTGCTACAGAAAAAAGAAATTCACCCGCTTCAAAAAATTCTCCAGATTGAGCAATTTCATCAGAAAAATTAATTGAAATTAAAACCATTTCTTTTATAGTTTCATTTCTTTCTATTGGATCTTTAATTAAACTAATTTTAGATTCATATTTCCTTATCTTGTCTAAAAATTCAGTATAATCAATGAATTCATCTTCTTCAATAATTTTTATATCTCCTCTAAACGTGAAGCCTATATATTGAAATTAAATTAAAAATAAAAAAAATTGCATTTTTATTGAAGTAAAAAAAATTAGTTTACTTCTATCTATTAGAAAATTTTAGACAGAATAACTGTAATATATTCAAAAACCTTCTCAAAAAGAAGAATTCATGCTTAGATAAACGAATAAATCTAAAGAAATAACATTAAATATAATAATGATCATATAATAAATATGAAGCAAACTTCAGAATTGTTAGATATTGGAGAATATGAAACATTTATTCCGGATAAAACAATGACAGTTGCTGATTTATTACATGAACTCAATCTTGAAGATAAATATTTTGGAATCTTAGTAAATGGTAAGAAAGCGACACCAGAAACAAAGATTGGCAAAGAAGATGAAATTATAATACTACCGCATATAGCAGGTGGATTTTAACAAACAATGCATTAATTTTTTTATTTACTACTTCTTATAAGTCTATTTATAGAATTTCAATTACTTAAGATCAATTTTGAGCAAGTCTTCTGCTAATATTGTATTAGGAAAAATTGCTTTAGCTTCGTCTAGTAATTTCAAGGCATCATCCTGATATCTTGCTGAGATATGGGTTAATATCAATTGTTTTGCATTCATTTTTTTTGCCTCAATGGCAGCATCGACAGATGTGGAATGTTTCTTTTCTGCTGCGATTTCTGAGAGATTTTTTGCATAGGTTGCCTCATGAATTAGTATATCTGAATCTTTTCCTAATTTAATCAAAGATTCACTTGGAGCTAAATCAGCAGAATATGTAATTTTTCGTCCGGGTCGTGTTGGACCAACGATACCTTCTTTAAATGGATCTATAATTTTTCCATCAATTTTAACAACTTGTCCTTCTTGAAGTTTTTTCCAAAGATTACTTTCAGGGATACCTAATTTTCTTGCATTTTGGGGATTAAATTTCCCATAACGAGGTTTTTCAACAAAACTATAAGCATAAGTAATTACAGAATGTTCTACTAAAGTATATTCTATTGAATAATATTTTGATTCAAATACAGTGTTATCATTTATCTTGAGAGTTCTTTTTGGTACTTCTGTGTCTAGTCCTTTGTACTCAATTAATTCTTTTTGTTGATGATCTATTTCAATAATTTTTATAGGATAATTAGCTTTTAAACCAAGAATTTTTTTGTGAAGATATAAATAAAGAAAAAGATTTGGAGGTCCAAATATCATCATTGGGGCAGTTCTATCATTTAAACTTAACCTAAATAGAAAACCTGGTAAACCTATGATGTGGTCGCCATGAAAATGAGTTATAAATATCATCGTTGATTTATTAAATTTTAAGCCTGCTTCAGCAAAATTTCGCTGAAAATCTTCACCGCAATCAAATAAAATAATTTGATTTTTATATTTAATTGCAATTGAAGAGAGATTGCGATTTTTAACAGGAGTTGCCGCAGCACTTCCTAAAATAATTAATTGCATGATAAGTTTAGCTTTTTTTTCTTAACTGAGAAATCTCTATCCGTTGTTCAATATTTTCTTTTTTTAATTCATCGACCATATTTTTAAGCTCTCCTAATCTAAGTTTTAAGCTTAAATCTACTTTTCTTGGTTGGACTTGTTTCTGAACATCAAAACTATCAAACTGGCGTTGCATATCTTCAATTTTTCGATCTTTTAATCTTAATTGATTCTCTAATTGTCTGTATCTTGTTTTTATTTGTACTGCCTCATTTTTAATTGTTTCAACTTCTGCTTCCTTTGTTTCAAGTTGTTTTTGAAGAAACATTGCCATTTCTCTCTGCATCTTCAAATTACCTTCTAAGTCTTTTTGGGTTTTACTTGATGTGGGTATACTCTCTCCTTGATATTTTTTAAGTTCTTCTTGAAGCGATTTAATTTGCAATTTTGCTCTATTTAATTTATTTTGGAGATCTTCCTTTAATCCTTTTATTATTTGACCAGATTGGGCAGATCCTTGTTCAAATTCTGCTGCAATTTCATTTTTTTGAAAAAAAATAACATCATCTTTTAATTTTTTAATTTCAGTGTCCTTCTTTTCAATTTGTTTTCTAAGATCGCTTAATTCTTCTGTCAAATCTTTAATCTTTGATGATTCTACATTTTTTAATTCTTTTATACTTTTTTTTTCGAATTTTGTTAACTTTTGCTTTAAATCATTAACATGTAGTTTAGATTTATGTAATTCTTTTTGGAGATCTTCAATTAATTTCTTAGTAATCGATTCACCACTTTTATCTCCAGATACAGAACTTAGATCTTTTAATTTTTGATTTAATTCTGAGATTTCAGATTTTAAAATCTCAATTTCTTCATCTTTATCTTTTAATTTTTCTATGATGTCTCCACTATTAACATTCTCAGATTTCAATTTATTGATTAATGATTGTTGTTTGTTTATTTTGTCCTGAAGTTCTTTTACTAAGGCATTAAGTGGTGGTGGACTTCTTAGGTCCTCAACTCTAATAACAGATGATTCACTCAAATTGGACTTTATTCTTTGTAATTCTTGTTGGAGTTGAACTTTTTCTTTTCTTAAAAAACCCATGTTATTCTTCAATTCTCTAATTTGTTTGTCTTTTTCATCGAGTTCAATTGCCAATTTTGAATCAAAAACTTGTTTCTTTTTACTTTTTTTTTTATTATCCTCTTCTGGAATAAGAGCTTCTAATCTCATCATAGTTTCTTCACGTTCTTCAATTTTATCAAGAAGATCATTGATTTCTTTGTTTTTTCTCTCAAGTTCTTCCTCTAATACTTTTATTCGCGCTTTTAATGCATCTTCAGTCATAATGAAAAATCACCTTTTTATTAGAAATTAATTTATTAATACAAATTTAGAAATTAAAATTTATCCCATTAATTTGATTCTATCTTATCATTATTAGAAAAAAAAAGAAAGAATTAGTAGATATTAAAATCTTTAATAGAGAAGTTATTGATTTTTTTTATTATAGGGAATAGGCTTAAAAAATTAAAAATTACTAATATAATGAAAAGAATTAAAGATAAGACAAATGGTACATATAAGGGGGGTAAATAGGTTCTTTCCAACAAAAACAAAGAATTAATAATCATTCCTATTGCCAAACTTATAAATAAAGAAGGGATTAAAACAAAGAATGACTCTAAGAAGAGAATTTTCTTCAATGATCTCGTTTTTGAGCCAATAGCTCGCATAATTAAAAAATCTCTTGCTTTTTCCATTATTCCGTTTTTCTGATAGTTATATAATGATAAAATGCTAATTATTGCGAGAATAATTATCAAGAATAATGGATAAAGAGAAATAATTGATAAGAAATCTAAATTTGCTTTAAAAATATTATTTAAATTTAGATGTATAAAATTTTGACCTACTGTATTCGTGATAGTAGTTAATTGAGGAGCAATCTCATTATATGCTCCATTCTTTAACTTTAACATTAAAAGATTGATCTCTGTTGTTAAATCAAGTTCCTGTTGAATTATATTTAAGTCAATATAAGCGGCCCATCCAGAATAAAAACTATCAAATACGATACCAGATATATGAAAAGTCCTACCAATATTAATTAATTCTAAACTTTGATAAATGGCATTATCAAAAAGATTATTAGCTAAGCTATCTCCAATAGTTATATTATCATAAGCATCTTCCTCATTAAAAAAATTTCCTTCAGTCTCAAAATTTTGAATTACATCATCAGGATTAACACCAATAATAGGAATAATAGCATCTCGATTTTGTCCAATAACTGTATATACACCATCTTCAGTAATATAAAGTCCTGGATTTTCTTCTACATTATAAAAATTAATTAAACGGTCATCTATTTTTTCGATTTCTTCAATATAATTTAACTCATTTAAGTCAGTTAGATTAAATAAATAATCTGATTTTGTAAAATTAATGTTATTATCATCTACTAATACTGAAGAATCAGAAAACATCTTATACATTAAAGAATAATTATAAACAACGTCTTTATGGCCAATTATTACAATATTTTCATTTTGAGATTTAAAAATCCATTCTTTAGAGGATATATTTATAACAATTACTCCCAAACCTAATGTGAAAATTATTAATCCTATCATTGAAAAAACAATTACATATCTCCTAAATTCACCTTTTCTCCTTAGTGTATTAACAACCGCTATTTTTACATTAATCCCTATTGATGTTAACCATTTTGGTATAAACTTAATTGGTTTAGAAGCATCATAGTTATAAGGAATATCTTTCGAGAAGGTTTTGACTATTTCCTGCCTTCCAATTTTCCTTATTGTATAGCCCGTAATAATAAAAATTCCTAATATACAAGTTACAAATATAATTGGGGTAAAAAAGAAATCAATTTGAAAAATTATAGAAAAATCTAAAAAATACATGATTAAAGCAAATAAACCAAAACCTATTAAGCCAAAAATCCATCCAAATATAAATCCAATGAAATATAACATATATGCTTCGTATAAATAAAAACTATATAATTTTTGGGGAAGTGTTCCTAAGGATTTCATTATAGCAATATCTTTTTTTTTAGAAATAACAAGTGAAGTCGTAACAGTAATAACTATAACAACGGTTAAAATTACTAATAAAGTCTGAATTAAAGCACTAAATTGTTTAAACATTAAATTAATTCCACCCGAAAAGAAATACTTATTTGCATATGAAGTTTGGATAAATATATTAATACCAAAAGATGACGTAAAGTAAATTAAAAACTCTGTAAATGCAATAATTAATATTATAATCAATAAAAAGGGGTAATTTGAATGTCTCTTCCTGTATAAATCTTTTAAAGCAAAATCAAATGATGTCATGTTATTTATTCTATTCTAACTTCTTAAATTCTGTTATAATCTCTTCTTGAGTTATTTTTCCATTATCAAAAGAAATAATTTTATCAGCTAAGTTTATTAAATAATCGTCATGAGTAACAACTATTATTGTCCTAACTCTATTTTTTAACTTTTTAAAGAGATCTCTAATAAATTGGCTAGTTTTTTTGTCCAAATTAGCAGTTGGTTCATCGGCGATAATAATTGTGGGATCATTGGCAAGAGCTCTTGCTATCGCTACTCTCTGTTGTTCTCCTGCAGATAATTGAAATGGAAGATGTTCCTTTCTATCACCAAGACCCATTTCTGTTAATAGCTTCTTAGCATGTTTTCGCTGTTCTTTAAAATCTAAACCTGAAAGATTCATGGGAAACATAACATTTTCCTCTGCTGTAAGAGTACTAATAAGATTATAATTTTGAAAAACGAATCCTGAATTTAATAAACGCCAAGTGGTTAATGATTCGGCTTTCATATCTGAGATTTTAACACCAAAACTATAAATTGTTCCATTATTAGGAGAATCTAACCCGCCTATTAAATTTAATAATGATGTTTTACCTGCTCCACTAGGTCCTTTTATAACTAAAAATTCACCACGATATATTGTTAAAGAAACATCATCAACAGCCCGTACAATGAAATTTCCAATTTCATAATCTTTGACTAAATTTTTAGCAATAATTGCTTGATTTTTAGATTTCTCTAAAAAAAGGTTAGTATCAATAGTATTTTCAACTTCTTCCTTTGAATTTTCATTTAATTCTTCAGAAGAATTTTCTTTTTCTAACACATTTTAAATAATTGTCCTTATTTTAAATTTTTAGTTTAAAATTAAATAAATTGTATGGATATCTAAAAAATTAGTTTTAATATTTAATACTTTTAATTAAACTTTTGGTTACTTTACTTGTAAATAAGAATTAGTTCTATTTAGGATAATTTGTCTTCAAAATAGGACTAAAAATAAGTTTAAATATTAAAGTATCATATTTATACTCTAGAGGGAAGATTGAGAAAATACAAATAATATCCCCTAATTTCCTAATTAAAATGGTAACTAAATTTTTGTGAAATCTTTGACTTTAAGATTTTACTTTTTTCTCATTCTCCCTCCTCTCTTTTTTTAGTTTTAAGCCTTGTTAAATTCAAATTTTATATTTTTTTATTAAAATAAGATTTATAGGATAACTTTAATTTTACCTTAATAACAATTTGCATATAAATAGATGAAAAGAAGTAGATTCTTATGGATTTTGAAAAACTAACTGAGTTAGTTATTGAATTAGAAGTAGATGATATTGCTGATGCAGTAAAAGAAGCTTTGGATGAAGGAAAAGATGCTTTTGATATACTGAATTCTTTAACAAAAGGTATGGATGAGGTTGGACGTCGATATGAAGAGAAGGAATATTATTTAACAGAACTTGTCTTAGCTGGGGAAACAATGAAAGAAGCTTTTAACATTTTAAAACCTGCTTTAGCAGCTGCAGATAAAACTGAAGACAAGGTAAAAATAATTCTGGGCACCGTAAAAGGGGATAATCATGATATCGGGAAAAATATATTAGGCTCTTTACTCTTAAGTTCTGGTTTTGAGCTTCATGATTTGGGAATGGATGTAGATGAGAATGTAATAGTAGAAAAAGTAAAGGAAACAGGCGCAACAATAATTGCATTAAGTTCATTGCTTACTATGACAGTAGAACAAATAAAAGTTGTTCACGAAGCTTTAAAAGAGGCGGGACTTCGTGAGAAAGTAAAACTGATAGTAGGAGGAGCACCCTTAAACATGGAACTCGCAAAGAAACTTGGAGCTGATGATTTTGCTGATGATGCTGTTGAAGGTGTGAGACATATAAAAAAGTTAGCAGGTATAGAATAATTTTCTAAACTGCTAATTTTTAGATAATTTTCAAATTTATTTTGCCTAATTTGTTATTATTTATAAATTATAATCGTCTTTTTCTATGTATTTTATAGATATTTCTTACTTGAGATTAATGTTTATTAAATTATAATAAAAACATTTATACTCTTTTTAAATTGTTTATATCTTAGGAATTAAAATAATAAAAAAATGCTTTCTAGGAGGTTTTTAATTTGAATAATGAACAAACTGAAGGAATTGAAATTAAAGAAACGCTAGACACGAGAGGTCTTTATTGTCCTGAACCTTTATTTGAAGTAAGAAATTTAAGTGAAACTTTAAACGTAGGACAATGTTTTAAGGTTATTGCTGATGATCCTGCCGCGGAAGAGGATCTTAAAAGATGGGCTAAAAGAACGAATACGAAGGTTGTAGAGTTTAGTAAAGACGGTGATGATTTAATATTTATTTTTAAGAAAATGAAATGAAAAAAGGGGTATGTATATATGAGTGTTTATTTAGATTACCAAGCAGCTAAACCTGTAGATAATCGAGTACTTGAGACAATGAAGCCTTATTTCAGTAAAGAATTTGGTAATCCATCTTCATTACATAATTATGGTTATACTGCTACTAATGTTTTAGAAGAATCCAGGTTTAAGATTGCTGAGTTTATAAATGCTCCGAGCGCCGAAGATATCATTTTTACTGCTGGTGCGACAGAATCAAATAATTTAGGAATTATCGGCGCTGCATTACGTAATAAAAGAAAAGGTAATCATATTATCATATCAGAAATTGAGCATATTTCTATATTGAATATTGGTAAATATCTAGAAAAAGAAGGATTTCGAGTTAATAGAGTTCCTGTAGATCGATTTGGTATTATTAATCTCGACAAGTTAGAACGTTTAATAACTAATGAGACTACTTTAATTTCGATTTCTACTGCGAGTAATGAAATTGGTTCACTTCAACCCATAAAAGAAATTGCAGAACTTGCTCAGAAGAAAAAAATTTGGTTTCACTCCGATGCCGTAGCCAGTGAAAGTACAATACCTATTGATGTACAAGAGGTTCCTTTTGATTTACTGACCTTATCTTCAAATGATATCTACGGACCACGTGGTATTGGAGCTTTATATCTTAAGAAAGGTGTAAGAGTTAATCCAATTATTATTGGAGGTGGTCAAGAAAAGGGAATGAGGTCCGGGTCTGAAAATATGCCTAGTATAGTAGGTTTTGCAAAAGCGGCTGAAATAATGAAAACAGAAATAATTAAAGAAGCTGCAAGAATAAAAGTATTAAGGGATAAATTAATTAGGGAAATTTTAAAGATTCCTAAGTCACATCTAAATGGGCATCCTGAGAAAAGAACCCCTGATAATGCTAATTTTCGGTTTGATTATATTGAAGGTGAATCATTGCTTTTATCATTAAAGGATGAAAAAGTGGAAGTAGCAACAGGTTCTGCTTGCTCATCTAAGACCCTAGAACCTTCTCATACACTTATTTCATGTGGTTTATTACATGAGGAGGCGCATGGGAGTTTATTATTAACTTTAGGAAGGTTTACCGAGGAGAAGGATATTGATAAAATTATAGAAGTATTACCCGGAATAGTAAGAAGATTGAGAATTTTATCGCCACTCACACCTTCAGATTTGTTAAAACAACTTAAAGAAGAGGAAAATTAAATGAGTGTACATAAATATACTGAAAAGGTAATGGAACATTTTAGGAATCCAAGAAACATGGGAGAGATTGAAAATGCTGACGGCTTCGGTAAAGTTGGAAATCCTGTATGTGGAGATTTAATGTTCATGTATATCAAAGTCGCCAAAAATGATAAAGATGAGGAAATTATTGAAGACATAAAATTTAAAACATTTGGATGTGGTTCTGCTGTAGCAACTTCTTCTATGATCACAGAAATGGCTAAAGGTTTAACGTTAGATGAAGCCTACAAAATAACAAGACAAGATGTAGCTGATGAATTGGAAGGACTTCCACCAATAAAAATGCATTGTTCAAATCTTGCAGCAGATGCTTTAAAGGCAGCAATTGATAACTATAGAACTGGAGCTGAACCTGAAGTTGAAGTTCCAACTTCTTGTCAACTAGAAATTAGTGTCATACTTGGTTTTGAAGATTTTCTTGGAAAAGGAGTTTATAAAGAAATCCCAAAGGATTTAGAGGAATTAAGAGACAAGAGAGTTTTAATTGTGGATTCTGGTGATGATTCTTTAGAGCTTGCTTTAAAATTAACAGAATATACAGGTCGTGTAATTGTTGTAACATCATCAAAAGAAGTACCTGGAAGAGAAGAAATTGCTAAAAGTTTGAAGATATCGGATGTTAAGATTATACAACAATCTGAACTATTAGAAATTAAGGGAGAACTCGATGAAGTAGAAAAAGTGGTAATCCATGATTACGATGAAGACGAAAACTATGAATTATTCGTTGATATAGTAATTTATTTAGATTACAGAGGTTAATTTTTTTTAATGGATTCAAAAATGTAATCTGTAATATACTTGCTTTCCTTATCCAATTGATTCTTATAGTTTACATATCTAAAATTAAATACGCATAAAGGACAAGACGATGCGATTTCTCGTGTTTCAATATTTTTAAATAATTCTTTTCCAATTTTAATACAAATACTACTATCAACCCCTCTAATTCCTGATCCAGCCCCACAACAAGGACATTCTTCTGGGTTAGGTGTTATTTCTTTAAATTCTAAACCACACTTTTTTAAAAGCTCTCTGGGTTCAGAGTAGAGAGGACCACTTTTATATTTTCTTCCTACTCGGCAAGCATCGTGATATGTTATTATCCTATTTAAAGGTTTTAAACTGATTTTTCTTTTTTTTACTAATTCAAATATTACATCAATTATATGTCTCACATTAAAATCAAAATCTTTAAAATATTCTCTATAAACTTTATCAAAAGCATATAAACAGCCACCACAAGTAACTATTAAATTCTTTATCCCAATTTTTTTAAAGAGTTTAATATTTTTTTTAAATAACTTTTTCGCTAATTCAAGATTTCCTGCAGAATAAACATATTCTCCACAACAGGGTTCATTCTTTAAAATTTTAAAATTATAACCAGCAGTTTTTAAAATTTCATAAGAACGCGAAGCGCTTTCTGTGACTCGAAATGATGACATACATCCAAAATATAAAAGGGTATCCGAATTTTTGTTCTCGAATTCTTCTTTAATCTTGTACTCTTCAGATAACCAATCTAATCTCTTATCTGGTTCTCCTCCAACAGAATTTTCCTTTTCAATAATTCCATTTATTATTTTTTTATGAATTTCTAATGGTGCTTTATTTTTTTCTACTAGTCTTACTTTACTTGAATGTATTATTTCTGATATATTGATTTCTTGCTGACAAGCCGCATCACATAAAGAGCATAAAGTACAAGTATAAAGTCCAATGAGCTGTTCAATAGAAATTTCTTGATTAGTAAATATTTTTTCTGCGATCTTTAATCTTCCATTTGGAGATTTAAATTCCTCTCCTGTGACTTTAAAAGTATCACAAACATCCAAACAATTTTTACAATCTAAGCAACTTTGAATTTCTGCTACTAATGCATCAACATTCATTTTTTTAATTCCTTCATAGCGATGTTAAAATTTTTGAAAATGTATTATTTTATAATAATTCATTATTGTTTAAGTTCATCGAAAGCAATATAGCAAATCCTCAATTTAATATGTTTATGAAAAATAAATTAATATCAGATGAGTCTTTACAAGCTTATAAAATCCGTTTTGAAGAAATGCAGAGAGAAATGGAAACTGAAAAAGGTAATGAACTTTTCGTTGTAAACATGGTAGCATTTTCAGAACAAATTGATAATTTACATGTTAAAGCAAAAGTTAATAATTTTGAAATAGAAAGTGATGGTCCAAAAGATTTAGGTGGATTTGGTAAGATTCCTGGACCAATGCCTATGTTATTAGCTTCTATAGCGAATTGTTTAGAAATTACAGCACTTTTATATTTATCATATTCAAACATAAACATAAATTCAATTAAGGTAAAAGTAGAAGCCAATTATGATAAAAGAAGTGCATTAAATCCTACAAGAAAACCTTTTCCAGGATTTTATGATTTAACTACTACATGGTATCTTAATACAGAGGAAAATTTTAAAAAAGTTGAACGAATTCTAAATAAAATAGAACAAATTTGTCCAGTAAAGGGATCTCTAATAAAAAGTCATAAATTTAACCAAAAAATCAAAATCATTAATTAATTTATACATTCTCTAAGTTTTCAATTTGTTCGTGTTTAGATTATAGTTTATAAATTAATTAATGGGTAGAATTAAAATCAAATATATTTATTCTTATTATTTAATTTAATTCATAATGAACATCTTTAAATCGAGTCTAATGTGTTTAATAATAGAATTTTGAGATTAATATTTTGAAATATATCATAGGAAAAAAAAAATGAAACGTGTAATTATAATTGGTGGTGTTGCTGGAGGAGCTTCTGCTGCTGCTAGATTAAGAAGATTAAGAGAAGATTACGAAATTATCATGTTAGATCGCGGTCCATATGTATCATTTGCTAATTGTGGATTACCTTACTATGTAGGGAATGTAATAAAAGATCGTGAGTCTTTAGAATTAGTCACTCCAGAAAGATTCCTCGGACGATTTAACATTGATGTTCGAGTTAATAACGAAGTCATTTCAATTAATAAAAATAAAAAAAATGTTAAAATAAAAGATTTAAAACAATCAAATGAATATACTCTTGATTATGACTATTTAATCCTAGCAACCGGCTCAAAACCATTAAAGCCTCCATTTATTGGGCTTGATGAGATTCCTTATTTTACAATATGGACAATTCCTGATGCCATAAGAATACGTGAATATGTTGAAAAAGCTCATATAAAAAAGGCAGTTATTGTAGGAGGCGGATTTATCGGATTAGAAATGGCAGAAAATTTAGCGGAGAGAGGAGTGAAAGTCAAAATCATTGAATTGTTAGATCAGGTCATGCCACCGATAGATAAGGAAATAGCGCAATTCATCCATCAAGAATTAATATTGAATGGAGTTTGTTTGGTTTTAGAAGATCCTGTTGATTCTTTTGGCAGAAATGATGAAAATATACCTTTTGTTAAAACGAAGAGTGGACGTATTATTGAAACAGATTTAGTTATTTTATCTATTGGTATTAGGCCAGAAAGTAAACTGGCTAAAGAAGCCGATTTAAAAGTGACTGAAAAAGGATATGTAATTGTTAATAATAAAATGCAAACATCTGATTCGAGTATTTATGCTGTGGGTGATATTATTCAAGTTGATCATTTTCAAACTAAAGAGCCAACTTCTATAGCCTTAGCAGGTCCCGCAAATAAACAGGGAAGAATAGCAGCAGATAATATTGCTGGAAGAAATTCTGAATATAAAGGCGTTTTAGGAGCATCTGTTGTTAAAGTTTTTGATCTGACAGTTGCTTCTGTAGGATTAACAGAAAAACAATTAAAAAATCTTGATCTTAGTTACGAAAAAGTTTATATTCATCCTAATAATCATGCAGGTTATTATCCTGGATCTGAACCTATAACTTTAAAATTAATTTTTGAAGTTCCAAATGGTAAAATCCTTGGTGCTCAAGCAGTTGGAGGTTCAGGGACTGAAAAAAGAATTGATATCATCTCAACTGTGATAAAATTTAATGGGTCTGTTTTCGATTTAGAAGAATTAGAGTTAACTTATGCTCCACCTTATGGTTCTGCGAAAGATCCCGTAAATATGGCTGGATTTGTTGCCGCTAATTATCTTAGAGAAGATATGCCCATTTGGCATTGGCATGATTTTATTACTATTGCTAATAATGGGGGTATTTTATTAGATGTTAGAACTAAAGAAGAATTTTCAGCAAGGAATATTGATGGTTCAATAAATATCCCAATTGAGGAACTAAGAAATCGATTAATAGAAATACCTAAGGTAAAACCTATCTACGTTTATTGTGAAGTAGGATACCGAAGTTATTTAGCATTAAGAATTCTATTACAGAATGGATATAACGAAGTATATGAATTAACTGGAGGTTTTAAAATTTATGAGATGGCAAATGGCACTACAGAAGAAATAATGGCTGCGTGTGGAGGATCTGAAAATGTTATAGAAGAATTTGTCCATGAGAAAGCTATTGAGAGTGAAGAGTACATTGAAGTTGATGCATGTGGATTATCGTGCCCAGGGCCATTGAATGCGTTAATTAAAGGACTTGAATCATTACCTGAAAATAAGAAGTTAAAAGTGTACGCTACTGATCCTAGTTTTAAATCTAGTGTTGAGGCTTATTCTAAATTAAACGAAGCAGTAAATTTATTATACCTTGGTAAAGAAAAGGGAAAGTTAGTTGCTACATTAGAAAAGGTTAAACCTATTGAAGTGATAACTCCTATTAAGAAGAAAACAAGAAAAGAATTAAGACCTCCTGACGCTCCTCCTGTCTCAGATATTAATGCTGATGAATTATTCGAACGAATTGGTACTGAAGACGAACCCCCTCTTATGATTGATGTTCGAACACCCCAAGAATATCATGGTCCACATGGTTATATAAAAAATACAAAATTAATTCCTTTAGGAGAATTAATGAATAATCCAGAAGTTATCAAGGATTATAAAGATGAGGAAATAATTGCAATTTGTCACTCTGGTTCTCGATCTTTGATGGCTGCTCAAATTCTTGCGCAAGTAGGATTTAAAGATATTCGAAATTTGACTGGTGGAATGATGATTTGGCATAGAAAAGGCTATCCAGTAGAGGGGGAAATAACAAGCACTTATTATTAATTTAATCCTTTTTCAGATTTTCTTTAAATTATAAGTAAAAAAGTTTTAAAATAGGCTAAATGTTATTAACCCAAATATATTCATATATAACGAATTTCCAATATAAAAAATGGAGGTTAAAAAATTATGAAAGAAACTCCTAAAAAATTATATACGGCATATGTCGGTGAAAGTCAAGCTAGGAACAGATATAATTACTTCTCTAAAGTAGCGAAAAAAGAGGGATATGTATTAGTTTCAAAAATTTTTGACGAAACGTCAGATCAAGAGAAAGAACATGGTAGTTGGTTCTACAAAATGTTACAAGGGTTCAAAAAAGAAGAAAAATTTGATGAAATGAAGGTACTACCTGATGCAGAATTTCCTACAACCCTCGGTAATACAATCGAAAATTTAAAATCTGCCATAGCAGGAGAAAATATGGAATGGCAAACATTATATCCAGATATTGTCAAGACCGCTGAAAAAGAAGGGTATTCTGACATTGCTAAAAGAGTAAATGCTATTATAAAAGCCGAAAAGCATCATTCTGAGCGATATGGTAAACTTTTAAAGTTAGTTGGTGATGATGCATTCTTTAAACGGGGAGAGAAAGTCATATGGGTTTGTATGGAATGTGGCTATGAAGTAGAAATGAAGGAACTTCCAAAAGATTTTAAATGTCCATCTTGTGACCATCCAAGAGAATATTATAGAAAAAAATGCGAGGATTTTTAAGAAACTAACTAAATTTTTAATCTAAAACCAATATTATTAAATATTAAATTAAATGATTTAAAAATCAAAAATAGAACACGTGAAAAAACATGAAACAAAAAGAAATATATAGATGTAGCATTTGTGGAAAAGTAATTGAGATTTTACATCCAGCTTCTCCAGAAACCATTTGTAGTGGTCAACCAATGAAATTAATGGAGGAACAAACTAAAGATTGGAAAACAGAAAAACATGTTCCCAAAATCACTGTTGAAGGAAATAAAGTCACTGTTGATGTAGGGATCTCAATGGGTACACCTCATCCTATGACTGATGAGCATTATATAATGTGGATTGAAATAATTTGTAAAGATGGATGCTACGAAAGAAGATTCTTGAAGCCTGGTATGGAACCTAAAGCAACTTTTACTGTTGCAAATCCAGAAGGTCTCTGGGCTCGAGAATATTGTAATATACACTTTCTATGGAAAAGTTAAATTTGAAATAATTAAATTTCTTTTTTTTATTTTTTATTTATTTTATAACAATGAAGTTTTAAGTGTTTAAAACACAATTGGTAATATCAAAATAAATTAAACTATTATAGCTAAAGAGGAAAATATGATCTTTTTTTTACAATTATTTATAATCTTCTGTTTCATTATTGTCATAATTGCTCTTTTCCGCGAAAAAACTGATTTTTTAGCATATAGTATATTGGCTATGCTAGCTGCAGGCACAGCTACGTATCTTTTTTCACCAAGTTCAGTACAACTTGAAGACTTTTTTCAAGCAATAGATTGGACTGTCATTTTTTTCTTAATTTCAATGTTCACAATTGTTGCAATATTAGAGGATAAACATATTTTTAATGAAATTGCATTGCGAATAACGAAAAAATTTAGTACTAATACACGACAATTTTTCTGGGTTATATGTTTAATTTCGACTATTAGTGCTGCTTTTATCGAAGATGTTTCTGTTGCGGTAATTTTCATTCCTATGATAATAAATACTAGCCAAAAAATGCGAATTAATCCTACTCCTATATTAATGGGAATGACAATTTGCATCAATCTTGCTGCTACATTGACGCCTTTTGGATCTGCTCAAAATATTTTAATTGCTGATAAATTTGGTTTAACTCCAATCTGGTTTTTTGTTAATTTAGGATTATATTTTATTTTTACAGTTTTTATAACATTATTTTTACTAGATAAATTTTTTCTTAAAAAGCATTTAAAAGAAATTTGGGATCCATATTGTGATGAATCAGGAGTACTAATATCTCAAAAATATATAGAAGAGCATGAATTAATAATCATGGAGAATTCCATTAACTCTAAAGCATTTTATAAGAATTTAATTGCTTTGTTAACATTTTTTGCATTATTAATTCTTATTCCAAATATTTTATTTGTAGGTCTTTTTGGAATGTTGCTTTTTGTTTTTATTAACCCCCGATTAAAAGAATCGGGAAGAAAGCAACCAGATATATCCCATTACCTCAAAGAAGTAGATTTTAAGCTAGTATTTTTCTTCATATGTTTATTTGTTTTGGTCTACTGTTTTGAAGTTACTGGAATTATTGGGATAATTGAAGAATTTATAAATTTTATAGCACCAGAACATATTTTCTTATTGTCTATCTTCATTTTAGTCTTTACTTCTATCCTTTCTGGATTTCTTGACAATGTCCCTATAACAGTAATTTTTATCCCAATAATACATCTATTAGTTTCTTCTGGATTTTTAGCAGCCCCTCTCTTAATTGCCTTTATATTAGGTATTAATTTAGGAGGTAATTTTTTACCTCAAGGAAGTGCAGCAGATATGATGACTTTAGAACTTTCTACTAAATATTGTGTTGAGGGGATGAACTATAAGAGACTATTAAAAATCGGAGGTTTATTTGCCTTACTTCATATTATATTAGGAATTGGTTATCTTGCTGTAATCACTTTCTTATTTTACTAAATTTGTTTTAATTTTGAAATAGACGTATTAAAAGTTGGTAAAAAACAAAGCAATAATTTTGGATAGAGATGGAACATTAATTGAAGATAAGGATTATGCTTATAAAATCGAAGATTTTGAATTATTACCCGGAGTTATAGAGGGGTTAAGATTACTTAGGAATCAGTTTCTCTTTTTTATAGTAACCAATCAATCAGGTATAGGAAGAGGTTATTATACCATTCAAGATTTTCATAGTTTTAATAATCATTTATTAAAGACTTTAAAAAGTGAAAAAATTAACATTTTAAAAATTTATTTTTGTCCCCATTTAAAAGAGGATAATTGTGAATGCAGAAAACCTAAGACTAAATTTGTTGATGATATCATTGATGAATTTGATATTGATATTAAAAGATCATGGATGATTGGTGATCATCCATCAGATATAGAATTTGGCATGAATGCAAGTTGTAAAACTATTTTCCTTACTACCGGACATGGCGATAAACACGTAGATGAATTAGAAACTCTTGGAATAAAGTCAACTATGATATGTAATAATTTTTTAGAAGCCGCAAAACAAATTTTAAAGATTCTTTAATTCTTAACTCTTATAAGAGATTATTATAAAAGTACAAAATGATACTATAATATCATAATTAGATATAAGGATATAATGTCAGTTTAGTAATGTTCTTTAAGAAATTAAATAATGCTGGTTTATGGGATAAAATTCAAAAGTTAAGGGAATTAATTAAAGCTGAAAAGCATTTTAAGAAACGAGTATGTTGGAATTGTAAGAAAGATTTAAATATTTATGATTTTCTTAGCGATAATGTTAATTTCACACCCGAATATATTCTAAGATTGTGGCAAACACCCATTTTAGAGTTTCATTGTTGTGAATGTTTTAGATATCTTAAAATCCATGAATTAAAGAACATTGAAAAAGAGTTGA
>JBHLOG010000031.1:0-4009 GCA_048940765.1 Promethearchaeota archaeon
TAAAATATCACCTAGTCTATCATCATCAGCGTCACTTGCAGTGAAAACGAATTTATGGTTCCCTAGTGTGTTAGGAATTTGATACGTTCCGCTGGGATCTAGTGATAATCCGGAAACATCGAAAGCATTAACAATAAGTTCTCCAGGATTTCCATCAGTCCCATCACCTGTATAGTTATAAGTAATTTCTGGAGTTAAGATATCGTCATCTGTGATATTTATCCAGACAATAATAGTGGTATTTAAAATATCACCTAGTCTATCATCATCAGCGTCACTTGCAGTGAAAACGAATTTATGGTTCCCTAGTGTGTTAGGAATTTGATACGTTCCGCTGGGATCTAGTGATAATCCAGAAATATCGAAAGCATTAACAATAAGTTCTCCGGGATTTCCGTCAGTTCCATCACCTGTATAAGTATAAGTAATTTCTGGAGTTAAGATATCGTCATCTGTGATATTTATCCAAATCGTTCTATTGGAACTTAACATATCATTAGCTCTATCATTATCATTATCTATAGCATAAAAGAAAAATTTATGAGAACCTAAACTGTTTGGAACAGTATAAGTTCCACTAGGATCAACAGAGAGATCAGAATCATCTAAAACGGATATCACAAGTTCTCCAGGATTTCCATCGGTATAATCCCCTATATATGTATATAATATTTCAGGTGGTGATTTATCATCATCAGCAATATTAAATAATTCAAATTTTTCAACATAATCCTCCATTAAGAAATTAAGAAAATAATCTAGTTTAACTCTCAAAGATACATTTTCTTCGATAATATTAGTATTAATTATTATAGGACTGATAATGTAATTTTTATATTTCCCGTCACCATAAAATGGATCAGATAATCCTAAATTAGAAATATTACTTACTTTAACATAGTGATTTCCTGAATCATTATACCATTTTCCAGTAGAATTTTCAGATTTTAAATAAATTTCTAAACGGTCAGCAACATACCACATAGATGGAGATGATTCTACTTCTATATTAACACTAATTTTTAATTGATCATCATTACTTTTCAAAAAAGAAATATCTCCAATTCGAACAGTGTTATGAATTAACTGATCCTTTAAATTTATAATATCCTGTTCGCTTAAAGACCCATTAAACTTTCCCATTACATAAACTGTAAAGATATCAATATTGTGTTCAAAAAGAGGATCTGTTTTAATAGTATTATTTAATTCCTCCTCACTACTTCCATAAATTTGCATAATTATATATTCTCGCCAATTTACATAACTCCAATTGGATGCGTTTTGTAAATATACACCATTCCAAAATTCTTGGAATTTTTGGTAAGTCGAAAGGTTATCAGCTTCTTGAAAGCCATCACTCAGCAAAATATTTTTTCCAACTTTCTCTGGTTGTTCACTAATATTTTGCTTTCTAGTAAAATTACTGTGATCTATAATTAATGCTACAACAATACTGAGAAAAGATAAAAAGATTAAAATCTTAATTAGTTTGGCTTTATCTTTATTCATAAACTATGTCCATCCCTAGTGTAGATATTTATGTCAAAGATTAATAGTAACGATTTAAAGGATTATAGCTAGGTATTTAAATGTTAAGGAAATTAGCCAATTTCCTTTTTATCCCTTGAAATAAAGGAAATTCAAAAGAATCGGAATATTATTAGAAATCTTTTAAAAATTAGGGGTTTTTTTTATTATTTATTAACCTGTTAATACTATTTTTATACTTATCGTTAAGTAGACCAGTTACTTTTCTTAACCGTTAATTTAGATAAATTCACTTTTTTCTCATGAAAATAAAGAATTTTGTAATAATCTTTTATTTTCATTTTAAGTTGGTCACCAAACATTAAAATTTTGTTTAATTCTGTTATAATTGGTCTGATTTAAAAAAAATAAAGTTTTATTTGGAAGAGCTTTTTTAGTTAAAATCCCATATTCAAGAAGTCTATCAGTATATTTATTTACTGTGGTTGAGTGCATATTTAATTGTCCTGATATTTGATGTTTTGATATGCCCTCTTGATTTTCTTTAATATATTCTATTATTTGCTTATACTTATTACTTGATATCAAATAAATTAACATTCTATCTTCAGATTTTATATTGATATCAAAATATGTATCTAAATTATCAATTTTTTCTTTAGTTATAAACATAAATTTAATTAACATATTCAAATGCCACTCTACTACGGGTATATTAAGATTTAAAGTAGATACGATTTTATTAAAATGAACTCCAGGATTTTTATAAATATAATTATATATTTTATTTCTATTATAATTCAACAAAATATCAGTTTTAGTAAGTTTTGATCCCTCTACTATAATGTTTTTCTCAATTAATGATTTTAAAATGGTTTTTATACCGTCTATATTGACATTAATACCAGATTTAGCAAATCTGGAACTTATGAAGGGAAGAATATCATTTAAAGAGAAATATCTATTCTTATCTAGGTATTCATTAATTGTTTCTAAGACAACTTGTTCATTATTGGCAATAAAATCTGCCATTTTTAATAACTCACTTATATTTTTTAACTTATGTATTTTTCTTTTTTATCCAAGATATTGTTTATAATTTCTTCCCTTTCTTTTGGAGATAAACCTAGCATTTCTTTAATAAAATTAGTTTTCATATCTCCTTTCAAACCTAATGCATCAACCTTCTTTAAAAATTTTTCTGAAACTGTTGTTAATTCTATTTTTTCTAATTGAGTTCTCTTTTTTAAGGGGATTTTCTCATCAAAAATCTGGAGTAATAAATCTTTATCAATTAAATTCTTTAAAATATCCTTCGACGACTGTTCTATATAATCGGTTCCTCTTGATATAATATTTAATAAAATTTCTTCCCTTTCTTTTGGAGATAATCCAAGCATTTCTCGTAAAAATTCTTTTTTATCAAATTCATTAAATCTTAACATATCAATTTTTCTTAGAAATTCATCAGTTATTGTAGTTAGCTTAACTTTTCCTATTATAGATTTTTTATAAATAAGTCTTTCATAACCCAATAAGTTAAATAGTAACTTTTTATTAGATATTTCATTTAGAATTTCTTTAGCTGTACGTCTAATGGGGGTTTCATAAATTTCTTCATCCCCATCAAAAAAGGAAGGTATTTCTCTTTTTTTTCCCTTATATACTTTCTGATAATAATTAAAAGTTATTGTGGATATAGCAATTACTGAGCCAATCATTCCTATAAAGATAAATATTATTATTAATTCTTTATTATGTTCAGATGGTAGCTTTTTATTTATGATAACATCTTTATAACTATAATATCCTATGGTATCATTAGCATAGAATCTTATAGTCAAAAAACCTTCAGGTACAGCATTCCATAAGGTTTGATCAATTGTGCCATTCAAGCTTGTTACAGTAATATTATTCAAACCACCATCTAAACTATACCATATTTTATCTAAATTTGGTTCAATAATGGAAAGATTATAAGAAGGAGCATTTTTTCCAAAAGTTTGGTAATTTTGAGGATTTAAAATATTAATTATCGGATCAGAATCATCAATTTGATAATTAAAATCATTCAGTCGCATAGTGAAATATTCTTTTCCGTTATTATACTCAGAATAAATATTTAATAATCCATTTGAAGTATATTGATATTCAAATTCTAAAGTATTGTTCATAATATTTGCACTAATAATAAATCCATTTGATATAGAAACTATATCCGAACGAATAAAATTTAGATAAGACCAATTTACTTCTGTTGGTAATACAAATCTATTTAATATAGTATATCTAGTTAAAATTTCTGGTAAATAATATTTGTCAAGGTGTCTTTCAATGGATATAGGATTTATTGCTAAAGCAGCTTCAGAATTGTTGATACTTATTAAAGTACGATTGAAGTATGGGTCAAAACCTCCAATAAAATCTATTTCTAAGCTGAGTTTATTTGGAATCTTACTATAATTTCTTAAGGGAATTATTGGAGCATTTCGTTCACTATAAAATACAGCATAATTAC
>JBHLOG010000031.1:4109-33582 GCA_048940765.1 Promethearchaeota archaeon
ATTACTTTCTTTACTTATCCAATCCCAAATGGAATAATTTATCTCCCAATGAGTTGAATTTTCTATAATTGTGGTAATATTTATTTTAACTTTGCTGAATTTTTCAGGATCGGGAAAAATTCCGTATAGAATTTCCCAATTTGGACCAAAGATCTCATCCATCATATAATTATCTATTTCTGTCACAATCCAAGTATATTCATTGTCTACTTTTACATGAAGAGAATAGTTTATTTCTAAAATCTCATTAAAAGTGAATTCAATTGCCTTAGTCATATAGGGTAAGTGATTTTTATCAATACCTGAAAAATAATTGTAATTTGTTAGATCTCCATGATCTAACCCTACAACAGCATCAAACTGGCTTAAATAATTAACATTTTGATACTGGAATTTAATCATCCCAGATTGATTAAATATAACTTGAAAAGTCCCAATATAATTATTATCGTTACTGAAAATATTATGATATTCTATAATTAAACAATTATAAGGCGCTTCCCCAATAAATTCATAGTAAATCTCTCCTCCATAAATAGGATTCAAATCAGTACAAAGAATAGCAACACAATCTATATTTTCATTGCTTAAATTTGGTATCGGTGAACACATTGATTGTGTATAGCCTAAATTAGTAAAACTAATCCACCCATTAGTACTAACAAAAACTGTATTATATTCTTTTTCATAATATGTAAAATTCCAACCTTCAGTACTAAGAGAAATTGCTTCATAACCATCATTTTTATTTGATATATTCATAAGAGTGCCTGATGTTGAAATCTCAATCCATGAATAGGAAGCACTATAATTCATGAAATAACCTCCACCGTTTGAGGTCGATGTTGTAGGAAATTCTTTTGCATCTTCTGATTTAAAATTTTGAGAAAATTTCATAGCACTAAAATATAATGGAGTTAGGTTAGATGCTATTATAAAAAAAATTAATAATATTATCAGCAATCTTTTATATTTGATGAAATTACTTATATTATGATTCATACTTCTCTTCAAAACCCCAACTCCTTATTTGTATATAATATTTTAAGTGATTAATTCAGAATTAAGTATTTCAATAGACTGGTTGTCATTAGTATATTCTCTATTATTCCTAAAGAATGTTTCAAAAGATATAATCACTTTTTTCAAATTTATTCTAAATTCACGAATATCAAGACAATTAGATATAATTGAATCATACTCCATGATTGAATAGTTCTCCAATTCTTATTTATATTTATCTATTACATATTTGCACAATCACTTTTTTGAGACTTATATTATTCTAAAACCTGCACTGCTTTGGCGTATTTGGTGTTGAAAATTAATTATTTGGGCTTAAATATTATTAAATTATATTTGCACTTTAGAGTTCAGAATTTTTTTAGTCAATTGATTAAACGCTTTATCGACTTCAGAGTTCGTTTCAGATGAAACTTCTAAAAAAATGCAACCTTCACTTTCTGCAAACTTTTTAACATCATTTGAGTAAATATATAAACCATCTTTCTTAAGGTATGAAGATTTATTCCCTATTAATACATAAGGATATTTATCTAAATTGAATTGACGAATCATTGAAAGATATCTGTTCATTTGTTCAGAAGTTTTTAATTTTGTTAGATTAAATACAATAAATGCGATCCCATATTCTTTGCGAAAAAGATCTTTAACTAATTGAAATATATTCTCTCCACTAAGATTCCATATTAAAAGATTACCATCTATTCCATCTCCAAGATTAATTTTTTTTTTCAAAATATCTATGCCTACCGATAGTTTATATTTTGTCCCAAATTTATTTTTGATATCCTTTTGCATTTTCTCATTTTCCCCTAAATCAACCAATATAATTTTAATATTAAAGTTAGTTACTTGCTTCATATCAAAAATTGAAATAAATGTTCACCTTGACCCTATATTTATTTTAGTATGGAATTTTTTACACTATATTTAAATCCATCTATAAAAACTGTGAAATATTATTTTCTCAGGATTAAACTTTCATTTACATTTATAACTCTATTTATATATTATATCTAAAAGTTTGAAGATTTTGACTTAAAAAAGCCAAAATTTTATAGGAATTCTCTCAGAATCCTAAATTTATAGAGATAAATAAAATATTTATGTAAATTCCTTCTTAATAATGAAAAATTAAGAATTAAATATAAATGTACTAAAAATGTGGCTAAATGTTAATTAAAGCAAAGATTATTAAAAACTACAAATTTATTTTTCTATAATAAATCACTTTTACAAAGTTTTTATTCGTTTAATTGCCTTAAAAAATCTATTTGATTAAAGAACTCAAAATTTTAGCTGTGGTTAAAATAATTAAATATGTAAATGTGTTAACTAAAGATGGTAAATCACTTTTATTTAGGAATTATAGTGATGTGGACGTAGACAGAGATTTATTAGCAGGATTTTTAAGTGCATTTTCAGGTTTCATGAAAGAAATTAGCCAGAGTGATATCAAAAGTACACAGACAGAGGATTTTAAATATTTTTACACAATTATTGACACAATTATTATCGTAGCCTGTACAGATTTAGAGGATGATGATGCGACAATCAATTCGAAAATTCTAAGTATTAGAACAAAATTTTTAGAGAAATACGGAAAAATTCTAGAAGATGGTAGTTGGGCCGGTAACCGTTCAATTTTTAGAGAATTTGAAAAAGAGTTAGATGATATTATTTTAGGAGCGATAAAAATTTCAATTATTGGATTTGGTGGGGTAGGAAAAACTACTTTAACTAAGTTAATATGTGGAAAAGATGTTGACTTGGAATATGTTCCTACAATCACAGCCGATATTGCTTCGTATGATGGTGATGAGTTTGAAAGATCAATAACATTATGGGATTTTGCAGGACAAGCTCAATTCAGATCATTATGGAAGAGTCTTTTACAAGGAAGTGATCTCTGTATTTTAGTAACAGATTCTACTTATGAAAACATTAATAATTCTAAAGAAATAATCCATGATATTTTGGATAAATTTTATCAAGATAAACTGGTAATAGGTATTGCAAATAAACAGGATTTGCCAAATAGATTAACACCAGAATTCTGTGAAAGAATTTTATCCAGTGAAAAACGTATTATCAAAACTCATGGAATGATTGCTATTGAACCTATGTATAGAGAAAAAATGTTAGCAATTTTAAAAGAAGCTATAAAGTAAATTTCTTAAAAATATAAAAAATATTAAGAATTAATTGTAATCTAGTTTAGGTGGATCATCTGATTGAATTTGATATTGAAGATATTGAAGTAGAACAGTTTGAGGATGGAAGTAAGTTTATAAAGTTACCCAAATTAACAGAGGAAGAAATAAATATTATTGATCCAATTGTAGCACCTACTTCAGGTCTGAGGATTCAAATTCTTGACATTAAAAAAGAGGAAAAATCAGATAAATATTTTTTAACAAAGAGAAAACTCTTTCTATTTCTTAGAGTATTAAAAGCTATTAGTCAACAATTTAAAGAATTGAAGAATAATCAAAACCTTAGAGTTTTAATAGTTACTGATGATCGACCGACAAATGACATTTTATTAAAATACTGTTCTGAGATTTTTGCTTTTGATGGATTTGAGATATTTTATCAAAAGGATGAGATTGGTAAATCGCGAATATCATCTCCTTATGGAGCAGCATCAGTGGCATTATATGATGATATTAAACTTGTTATTATCTTAACAGCTAGTCATAATGACTTGTCTTGGAATGGAATTAAGGTTTATTTTGATTTTCCTATACCCTTATCGGGAAATTTATCAAAAGAAATATCAAAAAAAGCATTGAAATTTAAAGAAATTCATCTAAAATCTGTTAATCCAATTTTTATTGATGTTGAGAAAAAAAACAATGATTATGTAAAGAACTTATTATCAAAAGTACTAGAGATCAAGAGTTTAAAAGGTAAAAGTATTGTTATATGGCCATATTTAGGAAAAGCTAGGGGAATTGTTAATCTTTTTAAAGAATATGGTGCTGAAGTAACTCTAATTGATGAGGAAATCAATCCCCCAAATCCTATAAAAGTAATCAAAGAAGAAAAATTACAGAACATCATGAAACAAGTTAATTCATACATAGCAATATTACTCGATGCAGATAGAGATCGAATTGCCTTGTATGTAAAACAAAATGGAAAATATTACACTTATATACCAAATGAAATTTATTCTGCTATGCATAATATTTTAGCCAAGGAGTATGGAAAAAGAATTATCAACGTTAGAACAATCCCTACTGATCTGCGCAGTGATAACCAGAGTTTCATAAATATATTAACCGGGGTGGGATATAAGCACCTTGGAGTAATTATGTATTTTCTTTTAGGTATAGAAGTAGATCAATCAAAAATCGATACTGCCATTCTTTATTTTGAAGATGAGAATAAGAATCTAATCAAAATAAAAAGTTCGGCTCCTCTTAAAGCACAAATAATAAAATTAATGGAAAACCAAAAAATTGAGAAGGAATCTTTCTTAATGGTGTATTGGGAAGAAAGTGGAGGCCATACAATCAATATACTAGAGATCTCTAAAAATCAGCAAACAGGAGAATACAATTTCAAAACTGATTTTGCCATCATTGCTGATAAATACCCCGTTCCTGCTTTAGTATTAATTACAGAACTTATATGTAGGGGTTTTATCATCTCTGAATCAATCGATTGGTCTTTAAAAGGAATTAATCGTACAATTTCAGCGAGTGATGAAGAGAAGATTAAAATAATGAAAAATTTCGAGCTTAACAATCGTAAAAAAGTCCAAATCGGAGAAAAGAATTACGAGGTCCAGGCTTTATCAGACAATAATAATATGATAGATATTTATCAATTAAAAAGCACTAATTCGATTCTTTATTTCAGACCAAGTGGAACAGGTCCAGAAGTTAGATTCTATATTTTTGGCAAAGTAGAAACTCATTTAGGAGAGATATATGATGTAATGGAATTTGTAAATAAAAATTTTAAATAATTATATGATAAAAGAATATCTTATTTTCATTAACCATAATTCCTCTTTTTACTTAACCACTTAAAATTAGTTTTTAATATTTTCTTCGCATCTTTTAAATTATCAAAACTATTAAAATAAACAAGAAATACTTCCTACACATAAAAAAATAATAAAAAAAAGAATTTTATAAATTCTTCAATCTCGGATCTAAAGCATCTCTCAACCCATCACCAACTAACATAAAACCAAATACAGTAATAAAGATCATAAAGCCAGGCCAAAATGCTGCCCAAGGAGCATCATATAAGTGAAGTCGTGCATCATTTACATCATTTCCCCATTCAATTAATCTGAAGTCACTAAAACCCAAAAAGGCAAGACCTGCTAAAGCCAAAATGACTCCACCACTATTGAATGTAAGAGAAATAATGATTGATTGAATCGTATTTGGAAGGATATGTCTAAACATTATTCTCCAATTTCCTGATCCCGATGTTCTTGCTGCTTCAATATAAGGTAATTGCCGAGCCTGTAATACTACTCCTCGAATTAAACGTGAATAACAAGGCACACCAAGAATTCCAAAAGCTAACATTATAAGTTCCATTCTTGGACCCCAAATTGAAACAAATACAAGAGCAAAAATCAAACTTGGAAAAGCAAGGAAGACATCCATTATTCTCATTATTACAGAATCAACCCATCCTCCGTAATATCCAGCAATAACCCCAAATACTACACCAACAACAACACTAAAACCAATAGAAGGTAGAGCAATTGTTAAAGAAGTTCTTGCCCCATAAATTAGCCTTGCTAAAATATCACGTCCAAAATCTCTGGTGCCAAGGGGATGTCTTAGAGATGCAGGTTGCCAAGCACCATAAAATGCACCATTAGCTTCTTCAAATGTATATTGAGAAAGCCATTCTGGGAAAATGGCAAAAGTTGAAATCGTAAAAACGATTAAAATTCCTAACATTGTTAATGGGGATTTTAATCTTTGTATAAATTTTCTTTTACTTATCGTTTTTTCATATTCAAATTCCCGAATAGATAATTCTTCTAGCCGATAACCTGGTATAAGAAGAAATTTCAGATTATGTAAAATCCATGAGAGAATACTCTTTGTAATGCTTACTTCTTTTCTTTCTTCTAGTTCTAATTCTACTTCATATTCTTGTTCTTTTGTTTGTTTCATAAATTTTTCACATATCACATTTTATATATTCTAATTATCCATTAATACCGCATTCATGGTTAATAATTCCATACAAGACCTCAATATCTAAAATTATAATAATAAAAACATTTTTGACTGGAATAAAATTTATGATAAAAATAATGATTTTTCTCCAGCTTCCTTAGCATATATTTGTTAAGTTCCATAATATCTTATAATAAATTATAACAATTGCTATTGCGATCCTTTATAAAGAATCCTATAAAATATCAATTTTGTCAAATTACCATGACATTTCAACAAACTAAAGACTTTTTAATTATCTGAATAAGAATGTCAGTTAAGTTATTATCAATCATTTAAAGAAAAATATTTCTATTTATGAGATTCTGGAATGTCAAAAATGAGAGATGGTAAAAATAGCTAAGGTAGTACAACTAAAAATTATCTTTTTTTAATATTCTATTCATATATATTTAGTTTAAAAACATATTTTATATTCTTTTGAGATTAATACCTTAGTGTTTAGCAATATTTAATCTTAAAGATTTAATTGGAATAAAAAATTTAGACTAATTAATATAAATTCATTCAAATTTTTAACAATATTAATTAAATTGATGAAAAAATGTTTCAAGAGAAAATTATAGATGATCAAATTCTTGAAAAAATGTCGTTGGAAAATGTCTTCAAAATCTTTAATGACAATGTTTTTCCAATGCTAAATAAAGAAGAACAGGAGTACTGTAACCAACTTCAAGCATTTTGTTTAGATTTACACCCTAAGATCGACAAATCAAAAGATGTATATGGTCTTCTTCCGGAGCTTGGAAAACATGGTTATATACAACGAATTAATCCTTGGAAAGACTTTAATTCATATGGAATGAAAAAAGAGATACTATTAGGCACACACATTTCGCTTTTAGATCCACAATTAGAATTAGCCCGTGTAGCAACCGGAATTTTATGCGGCAATCCTACTTTTCATTATTATACTCATGGCGGAGAATCTAATATACCACAAAAAGTTCAAGATGAGCTTTTATCTGGAGAAAAAGTTGGTTGTATTGGTATTACTGAGCCTGAACGAGGTTCTGATGCAGTTAATTTAACAACTAAATGCACAAAAACTGATGATGGGGTTATTTATAATGGAGAAAAAGTCTATACTACCAATGGAGCAGTAGCTGATTATTTTGCGTGTTATGGTGTATATGATGAAAAAAATCCAAGAGATACTATGGTTCAAGCAATTATTGCCCGTGAATTTGGTGTAAAGACAGAGAGATTAAAAATTAATTCTGTTCCAAGAGTCCAAATATCACATACAATATTAGACAATGTCTTAGTACCTAAAGATTATGTACTTGCAGACGATGGTCTTGGATATAAAAGATTGTTTGAAGGTTTAGTTCCTGAAAGACTTTCTATTATGGGTAGTGGAGTCGGAATTTGTTGGGCTGGATTAATTTATGGTATAATCTATACAAACTTAAGGAAACAATTTGGTATGCCAGTAATTAGATATCAAGGAGTTGGCTATGGCTTAGCAGATCTACTAACAAAATCTAATGCAGCAACTGCTCTGGCTCTGCAAGCAGCGACTGTATATGATGAAAAAATTCTATTTGCAGAAAAAGCTTCTAGAGAAGCAGAAAAATGGGTTGCATCAATTTCCTCTCAGGGTAAATATTATTTAGCTAAACTTACCCACGAAGTATGTTATGAAGTACAACAACATATGGGTGGAGTCTCGGTTACAGATAATACCCCGGTAGATGAACTATGTGACGTAAGTAAAATAGAGGAAGTTATTGGTGGTGCACGTAATATTCAACTACTTCTCATTCAATCACAAATTCAAAGATATATGGGATTAATATAATCCTTTTTTTTTTTAGATAAATTTGATACCCTAAAATTATTTTCTCATTTTTACAAAATCTCCAGATTTCATTAGTTTACAGGGTTTAAGATAATCTTTTCCTATCTTTTCTGCGATATCTTCAAGCAATTTAGACCAACTTTCGAAATTATGTCTACCAGCATTAAATGGACCAGGCATGTTTGTTCCTTTTAACATAATCTCATCAATAATTTTATAACCAGAAACAATTTCCTCTTCCAAAAGTTTACAACCTTCATTTAGTTGAATTGCTAATAAAATTTCAGAATTAAATAAACCAGCCTTTTTACTTAAATTTATTTTTGGAGTCCCTTTTGTCCAATCATAAAAGCCTTTTCCTGTCTTCTTTCCTAAATTTTCTTCATTTATGAGTTTAGTAAGCACTTTACCTGGAGTAAATTCAGGTGATATATATTTTTCATAACTCTTCATACTATTATAACTAGCATCTATCCCAAGATAATCAGCTAATTGACATGGGCCCATTGGGATTAGTTGTCCTGCTCCAGCATCAGCATCAATCTGTTCCCATGGAATATTCTTTTCATACGCTTGATCAAAAATCCAATTGGTATATAAAAGTGAAGGAATTAATAATCTATTAGCAATAAATCCTGGACTTTCCTTTTCAATTCGTACTGAAAGCCTTTTTCCTTTAGTACAAGGTAATTTTTCACCAAGAGTTATGCCTATATCTAAGACTTCATCAAGAGTTTTTTCACCTTTCATTACTTCAACACAGCATTGAGTAGCTACTGGTGGAAAAAAATGCATTCCAATAACCAGTTCGGGTCTTTTTGAATCGTCTGCAATTTCAGTTATTCTAAATGTTGATGTATTTGAGGCAAAAATACAATGAGAGGGTGAATTTTGCATTACTGTGTTACACACTTTTTTTTTAATTTCCATCTTCTCTATAACCGCTTCAAATACAAAATCAGAATCCTTAACTGCTGAAACCAGATCTATTGATTTTTTACATTTTCTCATAAGATCATCAATGGAGATACTTTCTCCTAGCTTGCCCTTAGTTTTAATTTTTTCTAAGCCTTCCTCAATTTTCTTTATCCCATTATCTACGATTTCTTCATTTAAATCGATTAAAGTGACATTATAGCCTGCCATTAGTGACACTTGAGCAATTCCATGCCCCATTATACCTGCTCCAACCACACAAATATTTCTGACATTGTTAATATCAAGCATTTTTTATTTACCAAATGATTCTATTTCAATTATTCTTTTAATTATTATACGATTAATTTCTTATATAGAAAATTATTATTAGAAATTTCTTTCAATAATAAAAAAAAATTGAAAATTATTCTGTTTTTTTACCTAAAATTTCCTTAGCTGGGAATATTATTCCTATTAATACAAGTGCAGCACCAAGAGCAAAAGTTATCATACTGACTCCAATATATCCAATTACAATCTTATAAACTATAAAAGTTCCCCACGCTATAGTTCCTGTTATAAGGATTGCAAACCAAGACCATTTTTCACCTTTTCGATAAGCAAATTGATTTATTAAAAGAATTAAAAGACCTATAACGAGTAGCATAAACCCAATTAATTTCTTATTGATAATATATATTTTAGCGAAATCAGGATTACTTTCTAAATAATCAGGAAATGCTAGTCCTGTATACCATTTAAAATCACTTACAAACATGATTTCCGTTACAAATATCCAAAGAATGGCTATTACTGTGGTATATATTCCTAAAAAAAGTATAAACCATGAACCAATCTCTAAGTTTGATTTTTTCATTTTTTTCACTTAGATTATTTATATTGGTTATTATGTTATTAGACAATTTATATGTTTTGATAATTCTTATAGCTAATTGAAGTTAACTTTTGATGAGGTTATGGAAAATCTTCGAGTAATATTTCTATTTATTAATTCTATTCTATATCAATCAAACTCAATGTTGACGTAGCAATAGATCTTAAGCTAATTACTATAAGAAAGCAGAAGATTATAATCTGAAATTTCTTTACTGAAATTTTGGGTGTGATCTGATGACCAAGTTTTGTACCAAGGAATATTATCGGGAAGGCAAAAACAAATATTAAAATTAGTTCATTTGGAAAAAGATTTCCGATCAAATAAAGTGGGATTCTTGAGATCGACAATATTGTCCCAATTGCCGCGAAGTTTTCTATAAAACTTTCGCGATAGTGGTCAGTCTTTTCTAATAACGCTACATTGATAGGTCCAGCAGCACTAATCAATCCAGTTAATAAACCATAAGAAAAACCACCTACAAAAATGATAGGAGAAGTTGTGTTAATTTCACTCTTTAATTCAATAGTATCAGGACTCTGATAATATTTAATTAGCTTTAAAGAAGAATAACATAAAATAAAGATTCCTAAGATTAATTCAATCCATTCAACCTGAATAATTATAATAAGATATGTTCCAAAAATCGTAGCTGGTATCCCTAAAGAGAGAAATCGGAAAAAATATCCTTTATCTAAAAATTTTCTATATTTGATAAAGTTGAGTAATGCAGGAAACATTCCCCAAATATTAACTAGAATCACTGCATTTCTAATCCCTATAATTGGGGTGATAATAGGTATTAAAATTAAAGCATCTCCAAATCCAATGATCCCATAAACCATACTAGAGAAAAAAATTGCAATTAAAGTAATATAAACAATCAAATCCCATAATTTCCTTTTTAATTATTTATACTCTAAATTAGCTTAGTAAGTAAATAACTAATAAAGATATAGGATAAGAGGGAATTAATTAAATTAAAATTTTTGAAGTTTAGAATAAATTATTAATATTGATCATTAATTTTTTTTTGAGGGCTTTTTTTCTTTTTCCCAAAAAGAAGTCTTTGATTTTTTTCAACAAATTTCCAACCAAATCCCGTAAGGTCCTCCAGAGGTCCTCTAATACCTTTTGGATTTCCCGTCCTCGTATAAATTATTTCTGTTCTTTTTATTGCTTTAAACACTTGATATGGATTTTTAAATTTATCAATTAATGCATTCGCTTTTTTAGGACCAATATCTGCTAAACCCTCTATAATAAAAGATCTTCTTTCTTTTTTAGACATCTGTTTTGGGGCTTTTCTTAAAAATATTGGTGAACTATCTTTTACTTGTTCTCTATAAGCAATTCGTTCTATAACTATTACTGTATCTTCTAAATTCCTAGTTGGAATTACAGAAATTCCTAATTTATATGAAATAAAAGAGAGTGCACCATAGATTGATGAGATCTTCATACCTGTATTTTCAAAAACCTCATCATTCAAACCTTCCAAAATTAAGATTGGATATTCATACGTATCTTTTAAACGTAATAATTGTTCAAATAACCTATTATCCATTATTGAAGAAATAAAATCGAAACCTTCTTTTCTTTCAATAGCAACTTCATTAGAAATAACAACATCAGCTATATCTAATTGTTTTGATTCATAGGTTATTGTATCTTTTTTATTATCTAATAGAGCCATTAACTTTTGTTCTCTATTATCAATAATGACATGGAGTAGTTTATTTTGACTCATCCTACTATTTAAAAATTAATGAGTAATGTATTAAATATTTCACATCTAAGTTATTAAACTATTAATTTTAAGTTTTAAAATTAAAAAATTTTATAGTTATTCTAGAAGGCTCTTCTCACTAGGATTCTGAATTACCTTATAATTAATTCCTTTTAAATACTTCACGATATCTTTTATATGATATAATTTATTTCTTATTAAAATAAAAATAAAACCTAAAAGTCCCATTATTTCGGTAATGATTATAAATGGATTTGTTAATAATGCCTCAAACCAGTATTTTAAGGGTTCTTCAATGGAAATAAACTCATAGGTAATAAAAGGATAAAAGAGGGGGACATAAGGTAAATCTAATAACATATGAAATATTAAGCCCACTAAAAATGGGAAAGAAACATTTACATTTCTTTTAGATAATAGGTGAACGATCAAAAAACTTATTATTATAAATAATAGATTATGCGAAAAAAAACGTCCATTTCCCAAACCAAAAAGAAAAATAGGTTTGTCAACTATATCAGGAAATAGCGAACCAATTAATAGTGAAAATTTATTTGTCTTGAATTTCTTGATTTGTGGAATTTCAGTTAATATCAGCGGTAAGGCAGCATGGAATATCGGAAAAATTTCATATCTCCCCTCAATTTCAAATTCTAATTAGGGAATTCTAAAAAAATAAAAAAAATAAAACAAAATTATTAATAATATTAAAATTTCAACTGAAAATTTAAGAGCTTTTTCGATTAAATAATTATAAGAATATAATTTTTTATGATATAGATCTAATTTCTTAAAGAGATCTGTTATTCTTAATGTTCCCAAACCTTGAACATTAGGTTCATAGCTTAAATCAATGCAAGATTTTTTCAATAATTCATTAATTTCATTGTAAGTCAATGTTGAGTCAAATTCTTTAAGTAAAGCAATTAATCCTACGAATATTGAAGCTGAAACACTAGTTCCAGATACAATTACTCTTAAGTTAGGATATATGGGGACTATAACATTTGAACCATATAAACATAAATCTGGTTTTACTCTTCCATCTAGTGTTGGACCTCTTCCACTAAAATTACATATATTAAGTTCTTTTGTTAATGACCCAATAGTAAAAACTTTATCAGTTGCACCAGGACTCCCAATTGTTTGTGAATTTGGTCCAAAATTCCCTGCAGGGCATACCAAAATAAAACCTTTATCACTAATATGATTACATGCTAAAGATAAAATGTCTTTACCGTCAGAAGGACTTTTTGAAGTTAGCGAAATTAATAAAATATCAATTTTAATATTTTCTTTTTCAATTCTATCAAAAATTCTCAAAATATCTGAAAAATGATATTCTTGATTAGAATTTGAAATGTTAAAATCAATAAGATTAACATTCGGAGCAATTCCTATATAATTATCATCAATATCTTTGAATTGATTTTTAATTATACTTGCCATTATTGTTCCATGAGACAGATCATCTTTTTTATATGAATATTTACTAATTCTTTCCTTTCTACTATTCTTGGTTATCGAGGGAATATCTTTCATAATTCCATCATCAATAATCCCGACGGTTACATTATTTCCAGTATATACTATCTGAGATTTTTTATAATCATTAAGATCCAAATTATCAATCACATCTAACATTGATTGGAAAAGTTTTTGGTCTTCTTCAATTTTAATTTTTAGCTTTTCTTTTTCATAATTTATGATTTGCTTCTTCTCTAAATTTACAACAATTGATGGAATAAAATCGAACTTATTCAAAATTTTCAAATTATCATTTTTTTTAATAAAATCGTCTCGATTAGAGAGATCCTCAAATGAAAAAATTACCCTAAATTGGTGATCCTTAGAATTATTTTCAATTTTTTCTCTAAAAGGAGGATATATATTCATATTTTCATCGTCCTTAAACTTATCAATATAAATGACTTGCAAAATTTAAAATTATAGTGATAAAATATTACTTATTCTTCCTTACCAAGGTCTTTTAATGTGTGATTTTCTAGCTAATTCTAATTTTTCTGGATGGTCTTCATTAAAGTGAGTTCCTCTACTCTCTTTTCTAGATAATGCACATCTAACTAAGAGCTCTGCAACCATCGATAAATTTCTTAATTCAATTAAATTCTTTTCAATCTTATAATTCCAATAATAATAATCTATTTCTTCCGAAAAAATATTCATCCTTTTAAGTGCTCGTTTTAATCGCATGTCTGATCTCACAATCCCTACAAAATTTTGCATAATCATTCTAATTTCATCCCAGTTTTGCGTTATAACTACTGCTTCACTGGAAGGAACAGCATCCCCGACTTCCCATTCTGGAAATTCTTTGATTTTCAAATTGTGGATATTTTTAAATAAATAATTGGCGCATTCATATGCTCCAGCCAAGCCTTCAAGTAAAGAATTACTAGCTAACCTATTTGCTCCATGAAAACCTGTACAAGCAGCTTCTCCAATAACATATAAATTTTTTATCTCAGTAGTGCCCTCGATTCCTGCCAATACACCTCCGCAACAATAATGAGCTGCAGGAACTACAGGAATGGGTTCTTCAGTAATATCGATATTAAACTCCATACATTTCTCATATATTCCAGGAAAATGGTTTCTAATAAAATCCGCATCTTTGTACGAGGCAATGTCCAAGTAAACATAATCCTCACCAGATTTCTTTAATTCTGCATCAATAGCTCTTGAAACAATGTCTCGAGGAGCTAAATCTTTCATAGGATGATATTTTTCCATAAATTTATTGCCTCTCATATCTTTCAAAATTGCTCCTTCTCCTCTCATTGCTTCTGTAATCAAGAAAGATTTAGCATATGGATGATACAAGCATGTTGGGTGAAATTGATAAAATTCCAAATTAGATATCATGGCACCTGCTCTATAAGCCATAGCTATACCATCTCCAGAAATTGTATCTGGATTTGTGGTATATAAATAACATTTACCTGCACCACCAGTCGCTAAAATTGTAGCCTTTGAAGCAATATTGTGAATTTCTTCGGTTTCTTGCTCTAAAACATATGCCCCATAGCATTTCAAATTTTTTACATAAAGATTAACACCACACCATTTTTCTCTAATTTCAAGATTTTTGAGCTTTTTTGCTGTGTTTATTAATATTTGTTCAACATTTTGACCCGTTTGATCATTTACATGAAGTATTCTTCTTTCCGAGTGCCCTCCTTCTTGTCCTAAATCATATTCCCCATTTTCATTGCGAGTAAAATTAATTCCTAATTCTATTAAATCCTTTATCCTATCTGGGGCTTGATTTATTATTTTTCGTACAACATTTTCATCGCATAATTCATCCCCAGCAATAAGAGTATCTTGAACATGTTTCTCAAAATTATCATTATTATTCCACACGCATGCGATTCCTCCTTGAGCATGGAATGTACTACTCTCATGTAAACGTTCTTTAGTGATCAATAAAATACTTTCTTCTGGAAGTAATTTAGATAGATAACTCGCAAGAGAAAGACCGGAAATTCCACTACCAATAATTAAGAAATCTGTTTTTAACTTCAATAGATTTTTACGTTTTTCCTCTTTTTTTTTGACAAATTATAATTAAATACCAATAATTAAATTAAAATTTTATTCCTTTCTGGAATAATTTTATGAGAATTTCTTATAAATTAAGAAGATTCTATTTGTTTTTTAATAATTAAATATTGATTTTTTCTCTCAGTTCATTAATCTTTTTTTGAATGACTTCAATATATTGTTCTTGGTTAAGCTGATTTAAAATTTTTAAACTATCTTTAAAATTTTGCAGCGCTTTTCTATACTCTCCACGTATAGTCCAAATTCTGCCAATATTATATAGATCACTCGCTATTCCCATTAAATCATTTATTTGTTGATCAATTTGAAGTGCTTCTTCAAATTTCCTGAATGACTCATAATAATTTTTTAGTATTTCAAAAATTTTACCAATGTATATCTTCGTTTTAGAGTAAATAATGATTCAATGTTTTGCTTATACTGTTTAAACTGAATATCATTAAGCATAATGCGTTTCTTTAGAAACTAACATTTTAAATACGTATAATGTAATATACAACATTAATCCTTTTGAAATTAATCATAATATTTTTTGAGAAGAAATATTTTTAATTAATTAAGTTGTAAAAAGAATTTTTTTATGAGATTCTTGTTCTAAATAAAATATTCTAATTAGACTAAATTTCTATTAAAAAGCTATGCCAAAAATACGAAATGTATTATTTCTTTGTGCCGGTAATACATGTAGATCACCATTTGCTGCTGAATATGCAAAATGGTTGAAAAATGTAAAATATAAAAATGAATTACGAAATGTGAACTTTGATTCTGCAGGACTTTACCATTATTATGAGACTGCTCAAGAAGGTACAGTAAATTACTTAAAATCAAAAGGAATTGATATTAGCAGTTTTAAAACTAAAAGAGTAGATGAGAATTTAGTTAATAAGCAAGATTTAATCTTAACATTTGAGCAAAAACGACATATTAACAAGTTAAAAAGAAGATTTAAAAATTTAGATTTAGATAAAAGAGTCTTTCTATTATTAGAGTTTGCTGGTGAAAAGGAAGACTTAGAGATTCAAGATCCTTTTTATCTCAAGCAAGAAGAATATAATAAAATTCTTAAAAGAATTGAAGATGGTGTTTTGAAAGTTATTAATAAAATCATTAAAATTAATGCTTTAGAAAAAGGCATAAATTTTTAACTTAATATTAAGGGGTAATTTGTTTTAGGAATGTAATACGTTGCGTTTTTGATTATAAATTATACTTAACATATTTTTGACTAAAATACCTAGCTATCATATATTTTGCTTTAGAAAAGTGTTGAACATTCCCTTTAAAGTCTTTGAGTTCTTTAGAAAAAATTTGTTCAAATGCTTTTGAAAACGCTTCTAACTTTTTATATAAAATTGGTAAGTCCATATTTGCAATTAATGCAGCGATGTGGTGACTTCCAAAAGCAAAATAAATATGATTCCCTTCTTTATCAATTTTCTTTATATATTTTGGACTTTTGGTTATTTCCGATAAGATAGTCACGATTCCGGTCAATGCACCGCTCACTAAGTCTTCGTCAAAATCTACATTTTTTTCTTCATCTTTAGGTTGATATTTTAATATAAAATTATGATTATATAAGCATATACCGCTTTTACTCAAAACAAAAAGGCTCTTTAATGACTTAGCCCAACTTTTCTCTTTAGATACTAAAATATCCTTACCTGCCATCATCCAAACCAATACAATTACTAAAGCAAAAGAATTTAGCATATTAGGCAAGTTTGGTACCCAAATTCTCATATTTTCATATGTTTCATAAAGAAGATGAATCATTTTATAAAATAAGTATCCTAAACCAATCCCAAAAAACATTAAGGATAAAAAAATTCCATTAATACGCCCTCTATATTTCAAGTTGCCTCTTTCCGTTGAAAAGTCTCCAGCGATGGTAATTATTGCTAGAATAAGTGGAAGAATAGCAAAAACATAATGAAGAGTTATATGAATTTCTTTTTGAATCCCAAATATAGGTAGATCTGAAGGAATATCATAATAAGAACCATATGTTATATAAAAGATTGAAACAATTAAAATGCCGATAACTAATGTATTCTTTCTTCCAACATTATCGAAAAACCAACCTGCTGCAAGAATGTAAAAGAAGGATACTATTGAAAATGTAAAAATATCGACTTTATAACATCCAAAATAATTCAAAGAATCATTTAATAAACCTCCTAAAAGACCACTTAAAAAAGCAAAACCAATTGTATATCTAGAAAAATGTTTCTCAAAAATTATTTCTAAATATTTCCTATCAGAACTGAGCCTTTCTTCTGTCTCGATATATTCATAAAACCTTGAAAACCTGGCTATTATAATTAAAAGGATAATCTCAATAATAATGAGAAAGAAAAACAATTTCTCAAAAAATATTAAAAAGAGGTTTAGTAAACCAAATAGGAAACTGATTATTAAAATTATAGCTGTTACTCTGCCTCTATTCAGAATGTTAGTTTCATGGACTAATGTTGAACACCAAATTATAATTAATTGAGGGATTGTAATCAGAACAATCAATAGACCAAATAAATCAAAAAAGAGGTTTGTTTGAATGGTTATAAATAAACCGATAATACAAATTAATAAAATTATATTAAAAGACTTTGTTTTATTTTTAAGTATATCTATAAAAAAACCAGAAGCCAATAGGAGGATAGAAAGACCAAATAACGTCAGAACTACAGGAATTTCTATTTCTAATCCAATCTCCATAAAAATAAAAAATTTAAATACAAAATATTCAACTATAAATGTAATAGAAAGAAAAGAGAAAAATAGATATAAAAATGAATTTTTTTTTAAATCTACATCTCTAGCAAATACTTTACCTAACCAATATTTAATGTTTCTTTTCATTTTAATCCTTTTCATTGGAAATCTCTAATCTTATGAAAAATATTTCGTCTATCAATATTTGTTTTGTTTAACTTAGATTTTAAATTCATTTATATAGTGTAGTACTATTCTTTAGCTAAACTTATTATTTAATAATTTTGATAAACCTCTTAAAAAGTTACAATCCTATGAAGAAACAATTAAAAAGGAATTTTTACCAATTATTCCATAAATTCATCATATTTCAAACTAAAATACTTAATCATAAGGAATTTGGCAGGTTCAAAACGCCCAACATTTCCTTGAAAATTTTTGAGTTCCTTAGAAAATTTTGCTTCAAATTCTCGGGAGAACTCATCGAGTTTCTTGAATAAAACAGGTAAGTCCATTGAGACTATTAATGCAGCATAATGATATTTACCATAGGTAAATAATAGAGTTGCTTCATCTTTCTTAATTTGTCTTAATTGCTTTTTAGTATGTGTTATCTCAGATATTAGGGAAATTATTCCTGAAAGAGCTCCTGAGATTAAATCTTCATCGTAATCAATTTTTTCTTTTTCTCCTTCTTGAAGTAAATCTCTTCGTTCGAAATTATAAGTATAAAGACAAATACCATTTTTACTAAAAACAAGAATTTGTTTTAGAGAATCAGCCCATTTTTTATCTTTAGATACTAAAAATTCTTTCATTGCCATCATCCAAACTAATAGAGAGACTAAAAGAAATCCATCTAGAAGAACTGGAATATTGGGTAAATACTCGTCTAACACAGGAAAAGTAATCCACACATCGTTAATCCAACGACTAAATATAAATCCTAATATCGCTCCAAAAAATAATAAAGACATAAAAAGACCATTTATACGACCTCTAAATTTTAAGTTTCCTTGTTCTGTTGAAAAATCACCAGATATTGTAAATATCGCCAGTAAAAGAGGTAATATTGAAAAACCATAATGAATAGAGAGTAGTGTTTTTCTTGGCATACCAAAAATATAGTCTGCTGTAATAAATAAGCCAGAAGAAATAAGAAAAAAAGAAAGAACGTAAATACCTAAAACTATTGAAACTTTGCGACCAATATTATCTAAACAATAACCAGCAGCTATAAGATATCCAAAAGAGGCTATGGCATATATCATTAAATCTACTTCAAAACTAAATCTCGCCAACAAATCTCCTAAAATGAAACTTAATACTGCAAAACTAGAAGAATATCTGAAAAAATGCTTCTCAAAAATTATATTAAAATATTTTCTTTCAGATTTCAATCGTTCCTTAGATTCTATATATTTGTATTTTCGAGAGTATAAAAAAATAATTAAAAAGATTCCTAATTCTAAAATACCCAATAAGATGTATAAGAACTCAAAAATTATGAAAACAACAGAAATAAATCCTAAGGAAAAACAGGAAATCAATAGATACGCTGTAATTCTGCCCCGATTTAAAATATTAGTCTCGTGTACTAATATGGTAAACCATAATATAACTAATTGAGGAACTGTTAATAGAACAACAAATAAACCTAAATAATATATAATATTGATTGGAATCGCACTTGTGATTAGTCCAATAATACAGATTAATAGTGTTATATTAAAATATCTCGTTCTATTCTTTATAATATCAACAATTATACCAGATATAAGAAAACTAATTGCAAGTACAGATAGCAAAATATAAATCTCAGCATCTACAAATAAAACACCCTTAGTTATAGAGGCGTACTTAAATAGAAATGCTTCAGCTACAACTGTAATAGAGAGTAATGAGAAAAACAAATAAATTATTGTGGTCTTAGGTAAGTTTATATCTCTTGTAAATACCCTTATAAACCAGTTTCTTATTGATTCTTTTCTCATAAGAATAGATCATATTGGTTTCTGTAATATTCATTATGTCTCTCTTTTATTTAAGAGTTTCCCATAAATTTTATTTTAAATATATTTTTATTAATATATGATTAACTGTGATTAAAATTAAGAATGTTCTCTTTGTATGTCTAGGTAATACAGCAAGATCTCCAGCAGCAGAATACTTAGGTCGTTATTATGCTAAAAAACTTAATGCTGATTTACAATTTGATTCTTGTGGTTTTATCAACGCTTTTGGTTATATGCAACCAGAATCTCGTATTTACTTAGATTCTAAAGGAATTAACCATTCAGATTTTGCACCAAAAATAATTAATCGTAAATTATTAGAAAAACAAGATTTAATCCTTACAATGGAGTATAACCATTCGAAAGAAATTAAGGATACATTTAATAACGTTAAAGATATTGATAAAAAAACCTTTACATTAAAAGAATTTAACGGAGAGACTAATAATTTAGATATAATTGATCCTTATTATACTTTAAGTAGTATTTATAAAAAGGTTTTAAAGATAATAGATGAGAATGTTAGGAAAGCAATTAAAAAAATTATGTTTCTTAACACCTCAAATTAATATAACTACCTTTTTAGAAAAATTCCCTTCTCATATATAAATTAAGTTAGTAAGATTTATATTAGAATAAACTAAAACTAACAATATCTATTTTAAATTTTAATAGAGTGAAATTTATGGAATTAGCAATTGAAACTCATAATTTAAAAAAATATTTTGGCAACATTCACGCTGTCGATGGAATAGATCTAAAGATACCAAAAGGTTCATTATATGGAGTTCTTGGTCCTAACGGTGCGGGAAAAACAACAACAATTAGAATGTTATCTACTATTTTGCATCCAACTGATGGAAATGCTACAGTTTTAGGATTTGATGTGAAAAGAGAAGCTCGTGAGATTAAGAAAAAAATTGGAGTTTGTCCTCAAGAACTCGTTCTTTATCCACGTTTAACAGCAAGAGAAAATATTTATTTAATTGCCCAAATGCATGGAATGGCAAAAAAAGATTATAAAGAAAGAACTGATGATTTGCTAGGGAAAATGAATTTATTAGATAGGGCAAGTTCTTTAGTTAAAAGTTTTTCAGGTGGCATGAAACGGCGAATAAATGTATTAATGTCAGTAATCCATGAACCCGAGGTATTATTTTTTGATGAACCTACAGCCGGTCTAGACCCACAGTCGCGTCGGGTAGTATGGGATTTTATTCGAGATTTTCAAGAAAAAGAATGCACTATCATTTTAACAACACATAGTATGGAAGAAGCGGATGATCTTTCGGATGAGCTTGTTATAATAGATCATGGAAAAATTATTACCAAAGGCACACCAGATGAATTAAAAGGAAAATTAGGAGAAGGAGATATATTAGAATTTAAGATCAAAGAAGTAGAACAAAGAGATGAAATTATTGAACGGGCAAAATCGTTAGATTTTGTTAAATGGGGAAAATCAGTTGGAAAACACAGAATAGTTCTTAATGCTCTTGATGGATTAAGACGGGTTTCTGAAATCATGGATGTCGTAAAGGTAAAAATGGAGGATATTTCTGTTCGTAAAAACACATTAGAGGATGTATTTATTGATATTACTGGTAGGAGGTTGAGAGATTAATGGATAGTAAAATGGAACCTAATAATATTTCACAGCTATGGTTTTTAACTATAAAAAACTTCAAATCGATGATTAGAGAGGTAAGTCAATTAGTTTGGATTTTTGGATACCCCTTAGTCTTTATTCTTTTAATGAGGTTTGGATATGGATTAGAAGTTTATGACATATTTGCTCCAGGCATTATAATTCTAGCTCCAATTGTATTAATTTCACAATTAGCAGGGCATTTTGCTGAGGAAAAGGAATCAGGAACATTACAACGTTTAATAACTACTCCTGTCTCACGTTCAACTGTATTATTATCCGGATTATTTTCGCAATTAATAGTAGCAGCAATACAAATTGTAGTTATGCTCCTTCTGACTATATTGTTTGGAGTGTCCATCAGTCCTAATGCTAATATATTCTTATTATTCTTTATTCCATTTTTAGTGGCATTTACATCTTTAGGATTTGGGTTAATACTTGCATCTGTTGTAAGAACTGCAAGTTCCGCTGGAGGCTTGGCATGGTTTATCATTCTACCACTCCAATTTTTAGGTGGATTACTTACAGCTCCAATTATAAATTTTATACCTACATCTTTAGCAGCAGATGCAATGCGTGCTGTAATGATTGATGGAAGTATCGCATTTGATCTGGTTGGATTAAGAATGATATATGTTGTTCTATGGGGCGTAGGTTTAATTCTTCTGGGGATTATACTATTCCAAAGAAAAACAGCAATTCTATAATATTTGTTATTTAATACCTAACTTTTTTTTTAAATTAACTTTTTAAATAGATCAAGAGCTATATTTATTTATTAAAAACTATGAATTTTCGATTTAATTTTTGAAATTAGGGGTATTTTATAGTGGAAGATTATATAAAGGAAATAAATAAAAGAATAGAAAACCCAGTTGAAAATATTAATTCTATTAAAGGTTTTGAAATTATATCTGAATCATTAGTCTATAAAGTTTTTGATGTTTTTGGCCGGAATAGTTTACTTTCTATTTTATATCAAACTGGAGTTTTTCCAGGAACAATCATTGCGGAGAGGATAAAAAGGGAATACGGTCAAGAAGAATTTGAAATAATGGAAGCCTTAGTAATCTTAATGGATGAATTAAAAGAATTTTATTCGATTAAGATAAGAAACATTGAACAGTATGAAGACAAAATACGAATAGTTATTGAAAATCACTGTTTTTTACGCAAACCAATTAGTCATCGAGAAAAATTAAAATATGGAAAGGCTTTTTGTAGAATCAATAAAGGATATTTTGAAACAGCATTTCAAAAATTATTAGGAAAAAAAATAAGAAAAATTGAGATCAATTTTCTTGAAAACGATGCTGAGAAAGATGTATGTGTTGAGGAACTTAATTTTTATAAACAATTCAATTTATCATCTTAAAGTTCATGTAAATTAAGAGAAAAACAATAATTTTTAATTATTCTTATTTAGCTAAGAATTATGAGTTTTTAGACTCCAGAAATTTAAAAAAGATATTAATTCTTCTTCTCCAAGAAAACCAATTAATTCTTGAGTATTTTTGTTCTTTACTGCAATAATATGAGGAATATTACCCATTAATCTTAGATTTTTCAACGCTTCTTTTCCTGATTTATGATCATCTATTGACGGAAAATCAGTAATATTTCTCATTATATCTCCTACTATATAGTTAGGTCTTTGTAACATAGGTGTTCTTTTAATATCATCAATATGTATTATTCCTATAATTTCATCTCCTTTAATGACGGGGAAATAAGATTTCCTATAACGAATAAAATATTCTATAAAAGCAATATCTAATGGTAGATCGAAAGGGATTTCTAAGTTTGATATAGTAAGCATCTCTTTAATGTTAACATTAGATAAAATCACGTCATTTTTTGTTTGAGTATATGATTGTCTTGTTGAAGAATTCAAAAATATACCCATCATTATTAACCATATTCCGCTAAATAAACTAAAAACGAAGGATTGAAAAAATCCGTATATTATTAATCCATATCCAATAAATAATCCTACCTTTGAGGCAGATTTAGTTGCAGATAATAAATCTTTTTTACGTTTCCATAAGAATGCGCGTAATATTCTCCCTCCATCAATTGGGAAGGCTGGTAATAAATTAAAAACACTTAACACTATATTTGAAATACCAGAATATAATAGGGTTACTGAAATAATTATTGGAAGATTTATTGGTAAAAATAATAAATATAATAATCCCACCCCTATAAGAAAGCTTGATAATGGGCCAACTATAGAAATAACCATTTCAGATTTAGGAGTTCTTGGTTCTTCCTCAATTTTTGAAACACCACCAAATAAATATAGCTCAATCTCCGTTACTTTAAGACCATATCTCTGTGCCACTATTGAATGACTTAATTCATGAACCAATATAGATATCAATAAAATTATTCCATTCATTAAACCAACAATTATTAAGTCTATTACGGGCGCATTTGAAACAATAGAAAGATAAAAATTGATCGAATAAAAGCCAACTAGACCTATAATTAATAGAGTTGATAAATGGAGCTTTATTTCTATTCCATAAATTTTAGCTATTTTAATATTTTAAACCTCATTTTAATTTTTCATTATAATCAAAACATTAATCATAATTAATGCTCAGATTAATGATTTCTAAGTAGTTAATACCATTTTACCCTTAAAATTTCATTGATTATCAATATAAACTATATTCTAATTATAAATTATATTTCAAAAATAAATGTAATTTAGTTTTAATGAGTAAAAATAATGATTTTTAAATTTTAATACTACAAGAAGATTAATTTTGAATATTATATCGATTAAAAAAAAACATACTATTTTCACTTTTGAAAAAAAAATATAATATATGTTAAATTTAACATTACAAAATTCTATTTTAAAAATAATTTTATGAGGTTGAAATATAAAAATGACTGAAATAAAAAATATTGTAGCATTAGGTGTGGGGCTTATGGGTGAGGGTATTGCTCAAGTTGCCTTAATGGCAGGTTACAATGTTACATTAGTTGATATCAAAGATGAACTAATTAATAAGGCTTATGCGGGTATAGAGGCAGGTCTCAAAAAGTCTGAAGAGAAAGGTCAGTTAGGTGAAGATGTTACTGCAGCTAATGTATTAGCAAAATGTAAAAAAACTACTGATTTAGTGTCCGCTGTAAGAGATGCTGATATGGTTATTGAGGCAGTAATCGAAAAAATGGATATTAAAAAGCAAGTTTGTAAAACAGTTATGGATAACGGACCTTCTCACATCATATTTGCTTCTAATACTTCTACTATGAGTATAACTGAAATCGGTAAAGATTGCGGAGCTCCTGATAGAGTATGTGGAATGCATTTCTTCAATCCAGTTCCTTTAATGGCATGCATTGAAGTAATTAAAGGCGATAATACTTCTGAAGATACATTTAATGCAGCAATGGCAGTTGCTAGTAAACTTCCAGTCCTAAGAGGTAAAAGATATATTGCTCCCGTATTAAAGGACAGACCTGGATTTATAGTCAATAGATTAAACGCTCCAGGAAATATTTATATAAGTTGGGTTCTTGATAAGGCTGTAGAAAAAGGAATTCCTTGGGATCAAATTGATGCCGATGTAGGTAAACTTGCAGCTATGCCACCATGTGTTTTAATGGATTATGTGGGTATTGATACTCTTTTCCATATAATGAATTATAATGCAGAAGTATTACATCCTGATTTCAAACCAGGAAAGGTAATAACCGAAATGTATGAAAAAGGTAACTTAGGAAGAAAAACTGGTAAAGGTTTCTATGATTGGAGCAAGGGTCGACCACAACCTGATTTTTCTGTTAAGTCTGGATTATTCAATTTAAATGCTTTATTTGCTGTTGCTTTAAATGAAGGTTGCCGTATTTTAGAAGAAGGAGTTGCGAGTGGTTTTAAAGTGATCGATGACGCAAATATGGCAGGAATGAATACTCCTGGCCCATTTGGAGCGGGTAAGAAAAATTATGCTGAATGGTCGAAATTACTAGAAAAACTCGCAGATGAAACAGGAAAGGAATATTTAAGGCCATGTGAATTGATGAAATCTGGTGAATTTGTTAAAATGCGAAAATAGTAATAAACTCTATAATTTTTTTTATTATCTAATACAAAATTTTAAAAATAATTTGTAGACGAGAGGTGGAAAATAAAGTGGTAGAAGGTCCTAAATTTGAGCATATAAAAATTAGTTGGCCAAAAGCAGTAGATGAGGAAGGAAATGTTATAAGAGAAGGAACAATAGATGGAAATTATGCTGTAATTTCAATAAATCGCCCTAACAAGTTGAATGCTTTAACTGACGATGTAGTCGCTGAAATCGCCCGAGCACTAAGATTAATGGAATGGGATGGTTCAATAAGAGCTGTAGTACTGCGAGGAACAAAAGAAATTACAAAAAAACCCTCGTTTTCGGTTGGTGCGGATTTAGCAGCAATGTTTGATAAAAGACTAAAACCAAATATCCCTATGCACATGAGCCAAGCAATGAGAATAAGACATCGAGATTATGACGAAATGGAACAATTTACTAAACCTTTAATTGCTGCTGTTGATGGCTTTGCTTTAGGTGGAGGTTTTGAATTAACTCTATGCTGTGATATTATTATTGCTTCTGATAGGTCTATATTTGGCATTCCAGAAATAAATAGAGGGATATTTTCAGCTAACGGAGGAGTTACACGGTTGGCAGCTAGAATTGGCCTCAATAGAGCAATGAGAATGGCTATGTTTGGCGAACATTTTGATGCCAAAACAATGTTTGATTGGGGGTATGTATCTTGGACAGCTCCTGCTGGAGAAGAATTCGAAAAATTGGTACATGAGAAAGCTAAATGGTTAGCGGATGCCCCAACAACTGCCTTATTTGTTATTAAGAAATGTGTTAAATTTGGTACTAGATATCCTCAATTAGGAATAATGATGGAACAAATGGGCTTTGGGATTACATTTGCAGGAAGTCAGGATGCTAAGGAAGGAATTTTAGCTTTCAATAGAAGAATTAAATGTCCTGTATGTGGTGGAAAGGGTAAGATGGAAGATGGAAGTACCTGTAAGAATTGTGGTGGCAGTAGAAAAGTGAAGGATACACCACACTTTAAAGGAATATAATTGAATTCTTTTATTATATTTTCTTTTTTTTCTTTTTTTTTAACTCTCTTTTCCTATTTTCTGAAAAATTTATAATATTTCTTTTTTTATTATAAGAGATAAAAGAACGTTTAATTTTTCTAATATGGCAAAAAACTCTGAAATTGTTGAAAAAATAAATGATGAGAATCTTTATCTAAGAAAAATCTCAAAAGATGATGCACAATTTATATTTAAAAGCTTAAATGAGAAAAATTTGACAACATATTTGTCTTTAAGACCTTTAAACTCAATAGAAAATGCCAAAAGGTTAATTAGAAATTACTTGAAATATTGGGATACCTATGTTCAATTCAATTATATAATTGAATTAAATGAAACGAATAAAATACAAATTGGATCTATTAGTCTTTGGAATGTCAACTGGCAGCATTTTCGAGCCCAAATCGGAGTCTGGCTGATTCCATCTTTTTGGAGTAAGGGTTTTGGGGAAAGATCCATAAATCTTATTAAAACCGTAGCTTTTAATCATTTAAAATTAAATCGTCTTGAAGCATATATGGCAATCGAAAATGAAAGATCGATTTCTCTCTTTGAAAGATGTGGTTTTAAGAAAGAAGGTGTTTTAAGACAGTATTTAAATTTTCAAGGAAAATTTCATGATGCTCTTATAATGGGTCTTATAAAAAATAAATAAATTTGAGATAATATTAATTTCTAGATTACTTTTTTTCGTTAAATGGTTTTTCTACTATATCATCTAATTCTTTTTTTTTTTCTATAGATTTATCAATTAATTGATCTGGTTCCATTTTTTGTTCGATTGATTTACCTTCTATCTTATTTGGAGGTAAATCTTTTTCTGAAGATTTTTTTGTTGTTGAACGACGTTTTAATCTTAAAACACTAGACAACATACCTAAATTTGTATTATAAATGGATTTGAAGGCATATTCACTCCCCATTATAGGTATAGAAGGTGCATCTTTCTTTCTTAAAGATTTTCTGTATTTTCTTACTTTCCTCACTTGTTTAGGATATTTTAAGTAAGTTTGATAAGCATAGAGATAAGAAGTTAAACCAGAGATTATTATCACAGAAATTGTGAATAAGATTGGAAAAATTATATTTTCTGGTGCTTCTTCACTTGTTGCAGATATATAAATTTCATAATTTTCTATGTAATAGTCATCACCAGTAAAAGCAGATATTTCGATTGTATATGATCCTTCAGGTATATTTCGAATAGTTGTTTCATATATACCATCATTGTCATCGTCATTAAGAATTCCACCTCCGCGCTCCCAAGTGTATGTAACAACTGCACCTCTAATAAATCCGCCAAAATCTGTGTTATTCAATCTTATCTGTAACTGAACATCAGCTCCAGTTCTGCTGGTTATAGTATTTGATCCGGATACAGGTTCAATCTTTATATTAATTTTTCTAATAGAAACTGTTATATCTACAATTTTAGTTTGATATGTTTCTGTTTGGGCCTTAACTGTCAAATAGTTGAATCCTATTTTTAAACTTTTATTGGTATCTATAAGGATTGAATATTGTTTAAAATTAACACTTTCATTCAAATATGATGTGAATGTTTCAGATGTTAATAGTACATTCGCACCTGAAATATGGGTTCCCATAAGTTCAGTATATTTCACCGTTACGTTCAGAAAATCACTTACAATTAGCTCAATATATGGATCTTGAGTTACATTTTGATTATTTAATATAACTTGTAAGTCTTTAGTGCTAAATTTTTTTACTGTTATTATTGAATTTATTATACTTGTTTTATGGTCTTCTGCCTCGGCTATAATTGTTATAAAATTAACTCCAGCGTTAGATGTATCTGTATTTATAATAGCCGTATATTGTTCTTGAAGTTCATCTTCTAGCAAATCATCTGTAAGGTTTCCTATTACTCTTACTGTAGCATTAGGTATATGCATTCCAGTTTTATTAAGATATTTTACAGTTATATTTAAAGAATCACCTATAAAAATATCAAAATTTGGATCGTCCGTCTTATTTATACTATTAAAAAATAAATGCAGATCTGTTTCTTTATCTGGAAATATTATTGTATATGAAATGTTAAGAATGACATCATCAATTGAAATTGTAATATTCCTATCCAAGCTGAACTTATCCGCAAGAAAAACTTCAACTGAAAGATTTACGTCATCAACAATCAAAGAAGTGACATCAAAACCACCTGTCTTAGCTTCTTGAAATGATGTAGAGGCAGTGCTCAATTTAACTGTTTCTGGATGTAAGTTATTATTAATTAAAATCCTAATTTCAGAATTTGGAGAGGAACTTGTCCAATTTTGATCAATTTTATATTTAAAGTTAAGTAATGCTTCATCTACAACTATAGTATCATTACTTATATCACTAATTTTATCGGCATTCTGATTCCACGATACAGATGTATCCTGATCAATCTTTCGTTCGTATGTAAATGTTAAATTAAAAGATCGAATGACTAATAATTTCCATCTATCAATATCTACATTATATTCATTATCTTCACAATAAATATCTATTCCTAGAGTAATTGTAAAGTTAAAACCATCATCACTTAAAACAGAGGTTAAGTAAGATTTAAGAAGATTTTCAGAAATAACATTCAAAGGAGTATCTGGATGAGAATCTATCGTATTTGGACTATCTCGCCCTAAGTTTGTAGTTTTATTGGAGGCAATTGGAAATGAGAAACTATTTTCTAAATCTGAAATTCTTGCATAAAAAGTTGCAGAATCACCAATCCCAAATTGTGTTTCAT
>JBHLOG010000151.1:0-7754 GCA_048940765.1 Promethearchaeota archaeon
TTTTTTCTCTTCAAGTCTTAGTTCTTCATCTGCCCTTATTAAGTACCATGCCGCATCAAAATAAGAAGAGGTTGCTAGCGCCCAATCCGCTCCATTTTCAAATCCTCCTTTTCTATATGAAGAGGCTGCATTTCTGAGCATAACTTTGATTTTAGGGTATAATTCAGCTTTATTTTTTGCTGCAGTTAGCTCATCAAACTTACAACCAATTTCTAATGCCTGACAAAACGCGGAATTTCCAGATGCTAATGATTTCATTTTATTAGAAGAGAAGAGATTTTTAGCTTTTGTGAATAAGACTGATGCCTTTGCAAACCTATTTGAGTCTTTATAATATTCTGCAAATTCCATGCTTTCCCAAGCTCTACATAGATAATACCCCGCCTCTAATTCCTCCCGCTCTTTTTCAATTGTAAAACTGTTACATACCTCCATAAATTCCGCTGCTGCTAAGGCAAAATGCTCCGCAGCAGCATTATATTCACCTTGTTTACTTAATATTCTCGCTTTTTCAACATTGATTCTAGCCAAACAATGTTTTATTCTTACTTCAGCTAATTTTATAAGTTTACCAATTCGTTCATTTTTTCTCTTATTTTTTGATTCCTTTAAAGCTTTATTTAAAGATTCCGTAGCATTTTCAAAGGCTTTTATTGTCAGCTCATATTTTTCTGTTGCTATTTCATGCATCTCTTGCTTACTAAAGTGTTCTGCTTCCTCTAACAATATCCATGCAGAATAATAATCAGCCTCATATTTGTATCTTGATAAATTTTTGAGAATGTCGTAAGCCTTTTCGTAATATTCTTTAGCTTGAAGGTGATTTTCTCTTTTATGAAACAATTTACTTCTTTCAATAAGACTCCATGCGTAGGTATAATTGATTTTTTCATTAATTCTTAATATAAGTGGTTTATACATCACATACTTTAATGATTCTTTATGAGTTTCAAAGGTTTTTTCATAATAATCTGCTGAAGCGGAGTGGTTACCTAATCGATCCTCTATTCGGGCTATATATTCATTTGCTGCAGCTGCATAATAAAAATAACCTTGCTTTATGCTTTCCTCAACAACTTGGATAAACAATTCTTTTGATTGTTCCAAGTATTCAGAATTATTCGCAATAATACTAATCTCTTCATAAAGTAGACCTAACCGCAATTGCATTGTGAGATTTCCGGTTGTTGATTCCCAAGTATGCATCATGTAATCTTTAGAAGCTTGTGCGGCTGTTAATAACATTTTGAGTTTGCTTTCCTTGTCGTCGGTAACATCAGCAAGAGTTTTATAAGCTCTGTAAAGAGAATTATAACTAAATCCTCGAGCCAATCCTCCTTCAAACTTTTCACCGATGATTTTTGCTTTTTTAGCACAATTTAATATCTCCTTAGAATATTCTTCTTGTTCTTCTTCTGATGATGTGAGAACAATTAGTTGTGAATATGAATAAATTAGCATTAAAAGTGACCAAATAGAGATAGGCAGGACTTCGAAAAATTTTAACGCTTTTTTAGCGTATTCAACCCCCTTTTTAGCATAAGATATTCGTTGGCGTGTGGTAAACATTGTCATTTGAGAAATATTTGCATAATAAAAAGCAGGCAGTAAATTCGCTAAGAAATATGTAAATGTAGGAGAGTCCTCATATGCTTTTCCTAATTTTAGGATTTCATTAACATCTTTAAAAATTCTTTTCTGGACATATTTAAGCCTCCGATTGAAATATGCCCACCAATTTAGAAAAAAAATTGTGACTATTTTCATTAATGAGTTCTTTGCGCGATAATTGAAAATTAATGATTGTTCAAGTAAGTCTATACCTTTATCAATATAAACACCCTGTTCTTTTTCATCTTTAGCATAATGAGTAGCATATGCACAATACGCATTTCCACCTGCGTAATATACCATCCCAAGGACTCTAGGGTCATCCCAGTTCCTAGCTAACTCTGAAAGCTGCTCAAATTTCAAGAAAATATTTTTGATATATTTGTAGAGTCGGTCATCCCTATGAATATTTGTACTAAGAATTCGCCAGAGATTAGTGGTTGTTCCAAAATGAAAGCCCATACCAAGATATTCAGTAGCCTTAATTTCCTTTGAAAAATTCCATGATTTTTCTTCTAATTTAGAAGATTTCTCGAGGATTTCTTTACCCTCTAATGAATTTTCACAATTGAATACGTTGAAAAGTAATATTCCTAATCCATTACTTAAAGTTCTTGCCGTAGCTTCTTTGTTTCCCTCCTCTTCAAAAAAATTATTAGATTCTAAAAATATCTCGTATGATTTATTAAAATTTTCTTTTGCCTCTGCTATTGAGCCTGAAATAAGTCCATTAATATAGAATGTATTTGCTTCACATTCCAAGATGTTAGGTTTCGATCCAATTCTTTTATAAAGTTTTTTTGCCATTTCGAACGCTTTAATACCATTTTTACAGGTACTAAAAAAAGTTTCTGATGATATTGCTGTTTCTAGAGCCTTTGAATAAACCCCTCCAAGTTGACTGAAAGCCTTTGCAGCTTCTACCAACAAATTCTCATTTAAAAAACTCTCTGCTGCTTGTTCATATAATTTAGCAGCTTTTTCTAAATTATAATTTTTCTCTTCATTTCGAGCGATTTCTAATAAAGCCTCTTCTCTCTCTCCTTTCATTTTTTACCATTTTAGAATGAGTTCTATATTAAGATTTTTTAACTAAGTTTACTAGTCTATTCCTCTCCTTTATATGTAATTAAATTAAATGTATTATTTCTAATATTTTCCTTCGTCATAATATGGTCTTATAGGTAAATATAATTGTGCGTTATTATAAAATGAATTTATACCTATTTATTTCTAAAATTATTTTTCAATATTTATAAAATGATTTAAAATTTTTTAAAAACCTAAATAAAGTAATAACGAATTTATGGTTTAATTTCATTACCACAGGTCCAGCACTTTTCTCCATTTGCTTTTAAAGAGTAAGCACACGTTAAACAATAACAAGTTCTACAATTTGGGCAAATATATACAGTTCCTACAATTTGTCCTTTATGAACTATACAAATAAATTTTTGACCATCTACTTTAATCTCAGATTCAATTTTTTCTAAATCTTTAACCTCTTTAGTGGTTAATCTTGGTCTTATATCTTTTTTTTTGATTTTTGGCTTTTCTTTAATTTTGCGTTTCTCTATAATTTTTGTTGCTTCTTCAGTTATTTTATGTACTTCACTTAGATTTGGTGATAGACTTGTCTCTAAAGGACAGGCTGGAGCATTAATACCTATAGTACTCCCAGAGATCGATGGCCTTTTTATTGTATTTAAGGCTAATATTAAAATATTTTCTTCTTTCTTAACCATTTCTAACTGTTTAAGAACTTCTCGCTCTTTTTCTTTATATTTAGCCTTACTAAAGAGTGTTGCTGCAGATTTTAAATACGTTGAACCAATTTCTAAAAGTTCTTTCTTCTTATTTAGTTCCAACTCCTCATCTACATTAATTAAATGCCAGAGCCCATCAAAAAAAGTTGAAGTTGCTAAAGCCCAATCTGCTCCGCCTTCAAAACCACCTTTCCGATATGATGAAGAAGCATTTCTAAGCATTGATTTGATTTTTGTATATAACTCTGACTTAAGTTTCATATCGGTTGTTTTATCAAAATTTGAACCAAATTTTAAGGCTTGACAGAAAGCGGAATTACCTGATGCTAAAAATTTAAGCTTGGTTTCTGTGAAAAGATTACTTGCTTTTGTAAAAAGATTTGCTGCTTCTTCAAATTTAGGGGGGTCCTCATATTTCTCTCCATATTCCATACACTCCCAAGCTTTACAAAGGTAAAAATTAGCCTCAAGTTCGTTACGTTCTTGCTCGATTTTAAAATGTTCGCAAACTTTTTTAAATAGTAATGATGCACTAGCAAATTTTTCAGCCGATTCTATATGTCTCCCTTGTTTTCCAAGTATTCTTGCCTTTTCAAGAGTTATCCTGGCTGTACAATAAATTATCCTTATTTGAGCTAATTTTTTAAGTTTTTCTATTCTAACTATTTCTTCTTTATTTTTAGAATTTTTGTATGCTTTTTCTAGATCTTTAATCGAAGTTTCAAAGCCATCTTTAGTAAAATTATACAATTCAATTGCTTCTTTTTGATTTTCATTCTTACTAAAGTGTTCTGCTTTCTCTTGTAAGGCCCAAGTTGCATAATAGGAAGATTCATACTGGAGATTAGGTAATTCTTCAAGAATTTTACTTGCAATTTTATAATTTTCTTTAGCAGCTAAATGATTTTCTCTTTTATGATATTCCTTTGCCTTTTCTATAAAATTCCACGCTTTAGTATAATTAATCTTTTCTTCAATCTTTTTTTTAAGAAGTTTATATTCAATAAACTTCATTGATTCTTTATGAGCATCTTGAGCTTTCCTGTAATGTTCTGAAGAAGTCAAATAATTTCCCATTCGATCTTCTAAATGTGCAATGTATTCATGGGATGCAGCAGCATAAGAATGATAACCTCTTTCTTTACAAATCGAAATTAAATCTAAAAGAATCTCCTTTGCCTTTATTAGAGTATCAAACTCCCCAGTTATAATTCCCAATTCTTCGTATAAAAGACCTAATCGCATTTGAGCAGCTATAATACCAGTTCGAGACCAAACGGCATGTTTCATATTTTTTTCAGAAGCATCTATAGCAGCTGATAGCATTTCAACTTTATCTCGTTTATTAGTAGCATTATTGGCAAGAGTTTTATAAGCTCTAAATAAAGATGAATATCCAGTTGCCCGAACAAATCCACCCTTGTACTTTTCACCAATTTCTTTAGCCTTTAATGCGTATTGTAGCATATTTTGGGCATGTTCATTCTCATTTGATGGATCCAGAATGATCAATTGTGAGTAAAACCATGTTAACATCTGATATGGCCAACCACAATATGGTCTAAAGGCAAGTTTGTTCAACGCCTTTTTAGCATATTCAATCCCCTTTATAACATAAGCCTTTCTCTGATTTGAGGTAACGAAACTCCTTGGTGAAACGGTAGCATAATAGAAAGCAGGCAAAAGTTTCGGATAATATTGCCAGATAATATAAGTGTTAGAAAAGATTTTTCCTAATTCCTCGAGTTCCTGAAGATCTTTTTGAATTCTGCCTTGCACCAACTCAAATTGTCTATTTGAAATAGCAATCCAGTATAACCACCATAAAGAGACTATTATTAAGAAGTTATTCTTAGATTTTCTAGAAAAAGTTAGTCCTTTTTCTAAAAGATCTAATCCAATTTCAACATAGTTTCTTTGCTTACTCTCATCTTCAATAAATTGATATCCATAAGCACAAAACCAACTACCAACCATAGAATAGATTAATCCAAGAATATAAGGATCATCACAATCCTCAACAAGCCTTAGACTTTCATTACACCGTGAAAGACCTTCCTTCATGTAATCTTTCCATGCCTTATCCCATTTAAAGGGCATGATAATAAACATCATAAAAAAAAGCATTCTTTCAGCAAATAATGCTTCAGCAAGGGTTTGATTATTATTTACTTCTTTGGAGAGTTCCCAGGCTTTAATTGCAACATCTTTACCTTTTTGATAAATCTGTTCGATATCCTTGCTTTCATTGTAATATGTTATTAAGTAAAATAATCCCATTGCTGCGCGACTTAAAACCCTTGCAATGCTCTTTTTTTCATTTTTTTCAGAATATAGCTCGCTCAATTCAATAAAGAGAGCATTAGATTTATTAAATGCTTGTTTTGCCTGTTCAATTGAATCTGAAAGAATTCCGTTAATATAATTTACTTCAGCACGACATTCTAATTGTTGACTTTTATTTTCAATTTGCTTATAAATTTTAATTGCTTCATTATATGCATTGATTGCTAGCGAATTTCGTTCCATATAATCATTTGGTATTTTGGCTATCTCAGCAGCCCGATAATAGGCATATCCCAACTTTTTAGAAATTTTCGCAGATTTTGTTAATTCTTTTTTATCAATAAAGATCTTTAATATTTGTTCATAGATTTTTGCTGCATTTACCCAATTACAAACTTTTTCTTCAACTTTTGCTTTTTCCAAAAAAGCTTTTTCATTGCCCTCAATTAACATATACTTTCTATTACAACAAATTTGTTTTATATTTAACCGCAAATATCGTAAATTAATTAGTATCTATGATTAATAGACAGTCAATTCTATTAATAATATTTATCTTGTACTTTGGATAAATCCTTTTTCTTCCTTTTGCTTCTGCTCCCATTTTTTACGTTCAGAACGAAGCCTGAAAAGATCTACATCTTTATAGATTAGACTTTCTTGTTTTGAAGGAACATTTCTCTCAACACGTTCCTTTTCTGGGGTATAAATAAGGGAATTGCCATAATCAGCAATATTCGCAAAAAAAGTATAAGCATAAATAGATCTACGCGCATCAAAATGAACCGCTTTAAAATCAGCTGTAACTGGTGTAAAAGCCGGATTTAATATAATATCAATCGGTGGTTCAAAATTCTTTAATTCTACCCTTAAATCCATGTCAAGAAAATCACGGCAAATTGCAATAGCTATTCTCCCATATTCTGTATTGCATACTACTGTTTTATGAGGTAAAATAGATGTTTCTATTCCCTCTTTAAATCTGCCGCTCCCTAGGCTTATGATGGCAGGAATATACTTTTCTTGTTGCCAGAGTATTCCTTCAGGGCCAAAAACTAAGCTAACATTACTTTTTGTTTCAATATTGTGATATGATCCGGGAATAATATACATTCTATATTTTTTAGCGAGATTTGAAATATCTTCTAGAAATTGCTTATATTTGAGATCTACTGCCATTTCTGGAAATAGTAAAATGTTAACACTTTCTTCATTTGCCTTATCAATCATTTGCTTCACTCTTGATTCAATATCACTAACTTTTTCTTCTTTGAGGGTTAAAAGACCTTTAGGGTTTTCCTCATAAAACTCATTCATTATATCACCAGAATTGGAAATACCAATTTGGGCAATACCAACTCTACACTGATTCCTTGGTGATTTTGGATAATCTTTTAATAAATCCCTATATTCTATTTCGTATTTATTTGTTTTACTATCTCTTTCTAAGAATGTACTTACCTCTTCAGAATATTGTTGAATTTCTCCAATCCGTGGTGATTGGCTTGTTTCTATAGGACATGAAGGTGTAATAATGCCTTCTATACTTCTTGAAACAGAGGGTTTATAAATTGTGTTTAAAGCGGAGAAGAGTATTTTTTCTTCTTTAATTACTCTATCTAATCTTTCTAAAACTTCTTTTTCTTTATCTTTATATCCCGCCTTATGAAATAGTTCTGCTGATGATTTTAAATAATTTGACCCATAATTTAAAAATTCTTGTTTTTTATTTACATCTAACTCATTATCAGCTTGAATCAAATACCATGCTGCATCAAAATAAGTTGAAGTTGCAAGAGCCCAATCTGCCCCATTTTTAAAACCGCCCTTTTCATATAAATTTGCTGCGTTTCTGAGAATTGACTTTATGTTAGGATACAACCTTGTTTTAATTTTAATATCATGAGATTGATCAAATTTGCATCCTTCTTCAAGAGCTAAACAAAAATTTGAATTACCCTGAGCTAGGAATTTTAATTTACTTTCTATAAAAAAGTCGCTAGCCTTTGAAAACAAATTTGCTGCTTCTGTAAACTTTTCTGGATCCTCATAATTTTCAGCTAATTCCATACTTTCCCAAGCTTTACAGAG
>JBHLOG010000152.1:0-7701 GCA_048940765.1 Promethearchaeota archaeon
GAACTTGCATGGTATAATCTTGCTGTTGCTCTTGAGAATAAAGGAGATTTTGATGGGGCTATTGAGGCCTATAAAAAAGTTATCGAGCTTGATCCAAAAGATGATGAAACCTGGGATAATCTCAGCATAGTTTTAGAAAAAGCAGGTGATCTTGAAGGCGCAAAAGAAGCAAAGAGAGAAGCTAACCTATTAAAAAAGAAATAAAATTATCTAAATTTTTAAATTATTTATTAAAAATTGTTTCCTAATATAGGTAAATTTGAATCCTAATTGATAATTAACTTAAATTTCCTATTTAATTTAACTAAAAAGTCCAAAATTTAATTGGGAATAAATATTCCTCAATTGTTTTTAAATTACAATTCCAAAATCATTCAATGATATAAATTTTGGAGAAAAAAATTATGAAACATATAAGTAAGATTATATTAAGTGCTTTTACATTGATAATGGTATTTTCACTAATAAGTACTGTCAACGTAAATGCCACAGGAACATCGAATAAAGAAGTTGAAGTTTCTGGTGATTCAATTCAAACTCAGCTAAAAAGCAATGATAAAACAACCTTTTTATTTCGTGAAAGAACACAATTAACTATATGTACTGATATTGAAATGGCTTTATATCTTAACTGCGAGACTCTAAGAATCGGAGAAAAAGATTTCATTATCGAAATTGAAGGTGAACATAATCTTCAAATGATAATGACCTGTACTAGAGAAGAACAACAATTAGGTTTAATAAACGGCAATACCTTTAGAATGAGGAATCAGCATACTTATAGATATCAAGAAGGATTCTGTGTTTCGATTGAATGTGTTCCGGAATGCGACTGTATATGTGAATGTCAGAATGAATGTCAATGTCCATGCGATTGTATATGTGAATGCCAGTATGAATGTCAATGTCCATGCGATTGTATATGTGAATGCGAGAATGAATGTCAATGTCCATGCGATTTTACATGTGAATGTCAAAATGAATGCCAATGTTCATGTGACTGTGAATGTCAATGTCAAAACGAGTGTTATTGTACTTGCAATTGCGACGAACAGACCTGTTTTATGCAGGCTCGATTAAGAATAAGAGCAACAAATGAGAATCGAGAAGGTTCATGGGCTTACTATGATGAATCAAGTGAAGAATGGGTAATGGTTCCAACTACAATTGAGGATGGTTATTTAACTACTGAAACAGATCATTTTTCAACTTGGACAGTATTAGTACCTACTGTAACGTCAAGTAGTAATACGGTATTAATCATTGGAGGAAGTGCTACTGTTGCTGTTATTGGCGTTCTAATAGGGGGTTCCATTATATATCTTAAAAAAAGGGAAATATAATTTAAGTATAATTATAACTATTTTTTTTTAATTTTACTTCACTTCAAATTTTTAAAATATTAAATTAAGACTTTTAATATATCTTGACCTAATTTCATTATGGATATTCAAAAACAGAATTTTGAATTTAAGTTTTGAGATATAAATTTTATTGAAAATTAAAAGTGGGTAATAAATCGTTTATTTCTTTTTTCTACATATTGTTGGTGATACTCTTCTGCTTTCCAAAAATCGGATGCGGGGACTATCTGTGTAACAATCGGTTTTTTAAAGCGTTTGGATGCTTCAAGTTCAGCTTTAGATCTCTCAGCTTTTTCTTTTTGCTCTTGATTAAGATAAAAAATAGCAGATCTATATTGCGTTCCGACATCAAGACCTTGGCGATTTAAAGTAGTAGGATCATGAATCGACCAAAACATATCTAATAAATCATCGTAAGTTACTTTAGTTGGATCATATATAACTTCTACTGCCTCCGCATGACCCGTTTTATGAGAGCATACATCCTTATAGGTCGGTTCAGTAAAAGTTCCACCAGTATATCCAACTCGAGTTGATAAAACTCCTTTAACTTTTCTAAAGTTTGCTTCTACACCCCAGAAACAACCCGCTGCAAAAATTGCTTTTTCAGCTTCCATATTTTTAACCAATAAATTTTGAAAATTAAATATAAGGATAATTTTCTATAAACTTACAGCTAAAATTAGCTGTGATTTATAAGTATTTAGAAACTAGTCTTTTAATTTTTATAATGCGATTATTATAATAATCTAGATCTCTTGTAAATTATATGGAATATAAATTATCTAAAGATGAATGGAAAAATAGATTAACAAAAAAGCAATATGAAGTGCTTCGTGAGAAAGGAACTGAGCCGCCATTTACTGGAAAATATTGGAATCATCATGAAAAGGGTATTTATAAATGTGCAGGTTGTGGTCAACCTCTATTTTCATCTGATAAAAAATTTGATTCTGGTACAGGTTGGCCTAGTTTTGACCAACCAATTGACGAGGTAAACGTTGAAGAGAAACTAGATACAAGTCATGGGATGACCCGTACTGAGGTTCTCTGTAGTAAATGCGGAGGGCATCTAGGTCATGTTTTTAATGATGGACCAAAAACTACAGGCTGTCGATATTGTATTAATTCGATCTCCTTAAATTTTGCGAAAAAGTGAATCTCCAAAATTAATGATAGGACAGATAATAGAGGCAATAACTGCTAATAGTTAGAAGATCAAATCAAAATAATGATTTGTATTTAGCTGAAAAATTATTGAAATTTTTATTAAGGACAAATTTTTTATTAATGTTATGCATAGACCCCCCTATCGAATAGATATTCATCATCATATTTTACCTCCAAAATATATTAAATCTTTAGCTAAAATCAATATAAGTACTGTCAGTAATTTGAACTTTCCTACATGGGACCTAAGAGAAAGCTTAAGGATGATGGAAAAACAAGGCATTACAACTGCTATAACTTCAATCTCTTCCCCAGGAGTATATTTTGGAGATTGCAAATTTGCACGTGAATTAGCCCGAGTATGTAATGATTTTTCAGCTGATTTAATTAATAAATATCCTCAATATTTTGGTGGATTTGCAATACTTCCATTACCAGATATAGACGCTTCAGTGGAAGAGTTAAAATATGCTTTAGATATATTGAAATTAGATGGTGTTGTTTTATTTTCAAACATCGATGGAAAATATTTAGGAGATCCCGAATTTAATAAGATTTATTCAGAACTTAACCATCGAAAAGCAATAGTTTTTATTCATCCTAATACCCCTCCTATTGAGAAATTACCAGAATTAACTTTTCCTAGCTCTGTTTTAGAATTTGTATTTGATACAACTCGAGCAGTGACAAATCTGATTCATTATGGAATTCTCAATAAGTATTCTAATATTAGATTTATCTTAGCTCATGCAGGAGGAACTGCTCCATATTTAGCATGGAGAATTACTTTTGGAAAAAAGCGACTTATAAAAATGTTAAAAAATTTTTATTATGATATAGCATTATCAGCAACTCCTTATGTATTTAAAGCTTTGATGCAATTAGTGGATACTTCAAAATTTCTTTTTGGTAGTGATTATCCATTTGTTCATGAAATTGTAATAAAAGAAATGATCCACGAATTTGAAAATTATAAAGGTTTTAATAATGAAGATCGTATTTCTATTGGACAGGAAAATTCCCTCTCACTTTTTCCTCGATTTAAAAATAAATGATAAAAATGAAAATAATTTAAAATAGAAGATTTATACCTTATCAATAGTAGAAAAATTATAAAAAAAATAATTAAAATGTCAGATGAAAAACTTAGAGATGAAATTAATAAAATAGCGATTGAAATTGAGAAAATAGAACAATCAGCAAAACAAAAAGAAAATTATATTATAGGGAGGACAAATGAGGAATTCGATTCAAGACTTAATGAAATCAAATCAAAATACAATCCTATTCGAGACCAATTTAATGCAATTACAAAACAACTTGAGGAGCTGGACTTAAAACAAAAAGAACTAAAAAAGAGGAAGAATGAATTAATGATTGCTGCTCAACCATTAATGAAAGAAATAAAAAGCATAGAAAAGGAGAAGGAAAAAAGATTAAAAGAAAAATTAAAGGCAATTGTAAAAGAAAAAAATCTTAAAACAAAGGAAATTGATCAAAGAATTAAAGTTTTAGAAAAGGAATTGAAAAGTTAATATTTGATTTAACTAAATCCAAGTTTCTTTTTCTCTTGTTCTACTAATTCTCGTCTCAGTATTTTACCAGAACCTGATTTTGGGATATTATCTACAAATTCAATTTCACGTATCTTTTTGTAGGCAGAAATCCTTTCAGCAACCCAATCTATAATTTCTTGCTCAGATACTTTCCCTTTAGACTCGGGTTTTAAAATTATAAAAGCTTTAGGAATCTGACCAACATCTAACTCTTTAGAAGGTTTACCAATAACGGCAGCATCAAAAACATAAGGGTTTTTAAATAATAAGTCTTCCAATTCAGCAGGTGCTATACTCCAACCTTTATATTTTATCATTTCCTTAATACGGTCAACAAGGTGTTCGTATTCATCCTCATCGATATAAGCTATATCCCCCGTCCTCAACCATTTCTTCCCGGTTTTAGGATCAGTCCAAAATGCACTCTCAGTAGCATCAGGACGTTTCCAATAGCCTTTCATTACTTGAGGTCCCTTGATCACCAATTCTCCAATTTTACCACGTTCGGGTATTTCTTGATTGGATTCTAAATCAATAATTTTATGGAAAGTGTCTGGAATTAAAGTACCTTGAGATTCCATTTTGGGGCGAGACATCGGATTTACCGCAACTACCGGAGAAGCTTCAGTTAATCCCCAGCCGTGTTGAACTGTCACTTCTTGAGAATTACATTTTTCTTTTGCAAGTTTTTCGAATCTTTCAAGAAGTTCAAGAGGAATTGGTGCTGCACCATTATTAAAGATTTTAAGGTTTTTCCAATCATATCCTTTTATATTTGGTTCTTCGAGATGTCGAACTACAGCAAGAAATATTGGTGGTACACACAAACTATATGTAACTTGATATTTTTCTATCAATTCGCAGAATTCTTTAACCTCAAATCTTGGTACAACTACTTGTGCGGCACCTAACCAGATAGCTTGGTTCATACATACATTAAGTCCATAAATATGATAAAGAGGAAGTACTGTCATGGCAATATCAAATTCACTTAATTCAAAAACTGGAGATATTTGAAGGACATTTGATACCATGTTGTAATGTGTAAGCATAGTTCCTTTGGGTAGTCCTGTTGTTCCGCTTGTATATACTAAAGCTGCGAGATCTTCTTTCGTATTAAATTTATACTCAGGAGGATTTGATTTTGTTCTTGTTATTAATTCTGACCATCGTATAGTTCCTTTTAGTATATTAGGTATCTCCTCTTGCTCCGTTGAATCTATTACAATAATGTTTTTAAGATTAGTTTTATCTTTTACAGCTACTACATTGGGGTATTCCGGTTGCGAAACAATTATTAATTCTGCCCCAGAATCATTTAATTCATATTCTACTTCAGATTCTTTAAATAAAGGATTCATAGGGACAAGTATCGCTCCCGCTTTTTCCAATCCATAAAATGAAATCTCCCATTGAATTGAATTCCATCCATATAAGGCAACTCTATCTCCTTTTTTAATTCCTAAATCTTTTAATGCTGTAGCAAATATATCTACTTTTTCTTTAAACCTTTTAAAACTCATTTCTTCAGGATACAGAAAAGCTGGTTCATCTGGAAATCGTTCAGCGGTATCTTTTAGAATTTTATGAATAGGGATTTCGGGATAAAAAAGATGACCTCTCTTGAATTTAACCACTATTTTCACCTAATTAGATATCAAATTCAATAATATATCTTTTTATATAATTTATAAAAATATAGTATTATTTTATTCTTTAATTTCATGTATTAGTATCTTTACTAAAGAACACAAGTAATAGAAAAGTAGAAAATGGAGATTGATATTCTTGGAAAAAAATTTAATTTTCTATTTTTTCCCTGCTTTAAAAATGAAATTAAACCGATTTAAATTAAATTTTAAATATATCACTTTGCTTATATTTTTTTCAATCAAATTTTTGATGCAGATTTAAGTTTTTTCAATTTTATTTGATATTCCGCGCAAACTTTATAATCTGGAAAAATACATGAGTTTCGATTAAGCGGGAGATTACAAACATGTGAAAAAGGACACTCAACTACATTATTAGATATACTTTGATCCAAATTCCTCGACCAAGAATTATCCTGTTATGGAGAAGAGATTTTCTTCTGGCTTAAATACATTCTGTTTATTTTATATTAATAAATTAATATAATTTAAACTAAATCTCGAAGAGATCTCTTTTTAATCAATTTTACTACCTTTTTACTAATATATCCCTTTGTTAAAAGGTCAGCAAACTCTAATCTGTCAAGATATAACCTTAAACTTTTAATCTTATAATCTCTATATTCCAAAACTTCTACCATCTTAACATTTAATTTTTTATTTTGGTGGAATGTCACATGAATAATAAATTCTTCAAAAAAAATATTGTCCTCAACCATAATAACAATTGGCTCGAAACTAATCGTTTCAAATAAACCAAAAAACCATTCAAGCTAATTCTTCAGTTCAAATTTCCCTCTTAATTTCAATCCAAATATTTCAATTTCACAATCTTCAGAAAAGTATGGGATTAATTTATCTACAGTTTGTAATTCTAAATCATTATCTAAATCTGCCGCGAGTTTGAGAATTTTATCCTTATCTTGATATTCATTCAATTTATATTCACTTTTTTTGATAATACTAAATAAATTTGCTATGATCTCCAGTATGTTTCATATATTATAAATGGATTTTTATGCTATATTGATTAAATGACAAGAGATATATATTTATAAATAATAATTTATTCTTTTTGTTAACACATTATTTAGAGGTTTAAAATGTCATATACACAACCTCCTCATTTAAATGATGATGAGATTGAAGAATTTATAAATTCAGCTAAAGTTGCAAGAATATGTTCTCATAATAAAGATGATACTATTCATGCTGTACCTGTATGGTATTATTATGAAAATGGAGTATTAAATATAGGAGCACCTAAAAATAGTAGAAGAGTGCGAAATATCAGCCGTAATAGTAATGTTACAGTTTTGATTGATGAGTTTGGTCCGCCAACTAGAGGTGTTATAATTTATGGTAAAGCAAGTATAGATGAAGAAATTTTAGAGGAAACAGCAATTTCTATATTTAAAAGATATATGCCCCAAGAGAAAGCAAAAGGTTATTATAAAGGCTTATCCGAAATAGGAAAATGGGTAAAAATTACAGTAAAACCTTTCCATATAGCCTCGTTTGATTATGGTAAAGATACTACATATTTAGAAGCAACAAGTAAATATACTTCTTAAACAATTTTAGGTTAAAAAAAATTAAAAAATTTAGTTAAGAGATTCTAAAAAACTGACAAATATCTGCTGAGATACTTCAGGTAAATTTTCAATATGTTTTTTGACTTTTTCGATAAATTCTTCTTTTGTTTTAGCATCTTTTAAAATATAATTATCGATGTCTCTAAATTTATTAATTATATTATCATAAGCGTGAATAATTGAGTCAAGATTTTTACTAACAGGTAATTTCCACTCTTGATCTACTGAAATTTTTTCTTTTTCCTTTTTATCTTTATTTTTTTTTTCCTTGTCCTTTTCTTTCTCCTTTTTTTCTTTCTTCTCTTTTTCCTTCTCTTTATTTTTGTCCTTTTCTTTTTTTTCTTTTTTGTCTTTATCCTTTTCT
>JBHLOG010000153.1:0-7665 GCA_048940765.1 Promethearchaeota archaeon
ATTAGTCCTCTTACAAAATCGATTAAAATTCAATAATGTTAATAATTAAATTTAAAAAAATAAAAATTTAAAAAAAAAAATGAAAAATTGGTTAATATGATAACAGCCGGAATTGATGGTGGCTCAAAAAATTAATCGAAAAAATTAGATTATTAAAAAGAAATATGAGTAGGAAAATAATCACATGAAAAGATATATATTAATTATAACTAGTATTTTAACCATTCTGCTAGTCTTTTTACTTCCTTTTGGTATCACGATAGATCTTGCTCCACAGGCACCAAACCTTCTTGTTTCAATGATATGGGAAATTCCTCTTGGCCCTACATCGTGGTCAATAAGATTTTTCGTTGCTTTTCTTTATTATTTTGAGTTTATTTTTTTCAGACTTGTGTTTGTAATATATGTTTTACGACTAATGGTTGGAAAATATAGTGAAAAACAATTTCTAATTATTGGTATCATTAGTGAGATTGTTCCTTTAATATTATCTATACCTAGATTTTTTATTCGGAATTCACAAGGAGAAGGTTTATTTGTTATAATTTATCCTATTCCAAGTTTGATAATTTTTGATTTAATATTAGTCCTCTTACAAAATCGATTAAAATTCAATAATGTTAATAATTAAATTTAAAAAAATAAAAATTTAAAAAAAATAATGAAAAATTGGTTAATATGATAACAGCCGGAATTGATTGTGGTTCTAAAAACACGAAAGTTGTAATTTTGGACGACAACAACATTTTATCAACAGCATCAGTATTAAGTGGTTTTGATCAAGAAGAATCAGCTCAACAAGCGTTAAATAACGTGATTGAAAAAACAGGAATTAAACGTGAAGATGTAAAACATATTACTGTGACAGGAGCAGGAATGGATGCGATATTTTTTGCAGATGATAATATTACAACAGTTACGAGTGATGGTAAAGGAACTTTTTTTCTTTTCCCTTCAGCTCGTACCGTTATTGATATAGGAGCAGAAGAAGGTTTGGTTGTAAAACTTGATGAAAATGGTAAAGTTAAAGATTTTGGAATAAATGAAAAATGTGCTGCAGGGGCAGGTGCATTTATTGAAGCCATGTCGAGAGCATTAGAAGTAAATATCGAAGCTATGGGAGAACTTTCATTAAAATCGACAAAAAACATCCCTATAAATGCTCAATGTACAATTTTCGCAGAATCTGAAGTGGTATCACTAATTCACCAAAAAACTCCTAAAGAGGATATAATTCGGGCAGTTCATGACGCAATTGCTGATAGAAATACAAGTATGGTACGTCAAATAGGTATTGAGAAGGATGTAGCATTGATAGGAGGTATGGCAAAAAATATTGGGTTTATAGATGCTATGAATAGAAATCTAGGGTTTGAACTCTTGATACCTAAGGATAGAATTTCCCCTGAATATGTAAGTGCATTAGGTGCTGCTCTTATAGCACAAGATAAAGTTGGAGGCTAAAAAAATGTCAAATACAGAATCAGAAAAGGAATATTGGAGATGGACTGAATCTCGTTTTACCAACCCTGATTTAAAATGGGAAGAAGGTGAGATCATCTCAGCAGGGGTAGATGTTGGATCAGTTAGCACTCAAGCAGTTATAATGGTAGATGGAGAAATTTACTGTTATTCAAGTATGCGAACTGGATCAAATAGTCCAGATAGCGCTAAAAATGCTATGGATTGGGCACTTGAGGGTACTGGCTTAACTTTAGATAAAATTCAATATGTTGTTGGAACAGGATATGGTCGAGTTAATGTTCCATTTGCAAAGAGGGCTATTACTGAAATAGCATGCCATGCAAGAGGTGCTAATTTCATTTATGGTCCAGAAATAAGGACTGTATTAGATATGGGGGGTCAAGATTGTAAAGCAATACGCTGTGATAATCGTGGGAAAGTTACTGCATTTCTTATGAATGATAAATGTGCAGCAGGAACAGGAAGAGGAATGGAAGTATTTGCAGACTTACTTCAAGTGCATATTAATGACGTCGGAAGAATGTCTTTAGAAGTTGACGAAGAACCAGAGCCAGTTAGTAGTACCTGTGTAGTATTCGCAAAATCAGAAGCAGTTGGATTACTAAGAAAGGGATGGCCAAAAGAAAAAGTTTTAGCGGCATATTGTTCAGCTATGGCACATCGTGTTGTAACTCTATTATTAAGACTTGGAATTGAAGAAAAATTTGCAATAACAGGTGGTATCGCTAAAAATATTGGAGTTGTTAAAAGACTCGAAGATGAATTAAAACTTAAAGCTCCCGAGCCGAGTATTGATCCACAAATTGCAGGAGCGATTGGCGCTGCTTTATTTGCTAAAGCTCTATTTGAAAAAGAACGTAAAAAGGCTTAAAATTATTTTAAAATAATTAAAAAAGAGAGAAGTAAATGACAAAAGCAAATTATGGTTATAAAGATGGTTCGGGGGAATATTTCATCACTATCGATACCGATTTGTGTAATTCATGTGGAAAATGTGTAGAAGCATGTCCGGCAGCTGTTCTTGAAATGGCTGAAAATGAGTTGGATCCTCTAGGAGATGAAATTATTGCAATAGTTTCTGAAGAACATCGTAAGAAAATAAAATATTCATGTGCTCCTTGTAAACCGGGTGGTAAAACAAAAGAACTACCTTGTGTAGAAGCATGTGAACCGGGAGCAATTTCTCACTCTTGGTAATTCATATTTAAATATTATATAAAACAATCCAAAAATACTTTAAAAATTGAATTTTAAGATTTTTTACCTCATTTCCAAGAATATTACGTATTTCCTTCTTAGTTGGAAAATTTTTCAAAATTTCATATTCTCGTCCATCCTCTAATTTCCTTATTTGATAAGTATTTCCTTGAATATCCATCCGACTAATTGGTGTAGAACTTTTCTTGACACGCCGATTATCAATAAATACAACAAGAGCATTTGATTGAAGTTTTGAATGAAATAATGTAATAAACTGCTTTAATTTAGATTTTGATATATGAGACCACCAGAAACCAGCAAAACCCGCCGAAAAATTACCTTGAATTTTATTTAATATATAAACATCATCTTGAATAAATTTTACCTTATTTGAAGGAATGCCTCGATTTTTTGCTATTTGAAGTACCTCATCGTTTATATCAACGGCAGTGATAAATTTTGAAACAGATGCGATAGTTTTTGTCCAATATCCCGTTCCACATGCAATCTCAAATACTATATGATCTTTTAAAAGAGTTTTTAGCAGTTTGTGAAGTTTTTTAATATCTTTTTGACGTTCGGGTCTTAAATATGTGTTATCATATTCATAAGCCCTATCAGCATAATATTGCTTTATATCATTATCAATTCTTCTAGCCATATATATGCTATTTTAGTCGAACTATACTAATATATTTATTATAAAATCTTGTTTTATATTGAAGTGAAATTCTGATATTTATACATATAAATCTTACTTTTTCAATAATATATATTGAACTTTACCATAATTTTTTTTAAGATTATTTCTAGATTTAATTAATTTTAGAGAGTGTATAAAATGGAAACAATATCAATAAGTATTGATGGCACTAAAATAGAAACTAAGAGAGGATCAACGATTTTAGAGGCATCTCAAAATGCCGGAATATATATCCCTAGTATTTGTGCGCATCCTGATTTGCTACCTTTGGTTGGTTTAAAACCAAATGAGGAAATTTTCCAAGCAAATTCGAAATTCAAAAATGACAATTCTCAAGAACATCAAGGATGTCAACTTTGTGTAGTGAAAATAGAAGGCATTGAAGGTTTAACAACCTCTTGTAATACAATAATAGAAGAAGGTATGGTAATCTCAACGGATACACCCGAGATTCAAAATTTTCGCCGTGAAAAATTAAAAAATATACTTTCGAAACATCCACATGCATGTTTAATGTGTGCACAACGTGAAGGTTGCCCTCGTGAGCCATGTTCACCGAATGTTCCATTAGAAGAAAGATGTTGTCCAATCTTGGGAAGATGTGAATTACAAAAGGTTGCAGAATATATTGGAATTCGAGAAGATACTCCACGTTATAAATCTCAAGGATGCGCTATTATTGAAAACGAACCCCTTTTCATTCGGAATTATGAACTATGTATCGGATGCACTCGATGCGTGAGAGTCTGTAAAGATGTTCGTGGTATTGAAGCCTTAGGATTTGTCTATTCTAATGGAGAAACTATAGTTGGAAGTCTAGCGCCCACACTTAAGGAATCAGGTTGTAAATTCTGTGGAGCTTGTATTGAAGTATGCCCTACGGGAGCACTTACAGATAAAGATATACTCTGGGCTGAAAGAGAGAAACTATTAGTTCCCTGTAAAGAAGCTTGTCCACTAGGTATTGATGTACCAAGGTACATTCGATTAATAGCAGATAAAAAATTTAGTGAAGCGGCGGCAGTTATTCGCGAAAAAACACCTTTTCCTACAGTTCTTGGTAGGGTTTGTTTCCATGATTGTGAACTTGAATGTCGTCGAAATCAAATTAATGAATCTATAGCTATTTGCGCACTAAAGCGTTTTGCAATGGACAATGATACTGAATTATGGAGTTCGAAATTAAGAATAGGATCTTCAACAGGTAAGAAAGTAGCTGTTGTAGGTTCTGGTCCTGCTGGTCTTACAGCAGCATATTATTTAAGAAGGTTTGGGCATTCCATTACAGTTTTTGAAGCAAATTCTTATATAGGAGGAATGTTAAGAGTAGGCATTCCGGAATATAGGTTGCCAAGAACAGCCCTTCAAAAAGACCTTGACTATATTTTGAGTATAGGAATTGATATTCAAACGGACAAAGTCGTAGGGGAACATTTATCACTTGATGATTTGAAGAATCAAGGTTTTAATGCAATATTTTTGGCTATTGGTGCTCAAAATACCAAAAAACTTAATATTGAAGGTTTGGATCTCCCAAATATTTTGTGGGGTCTTGATTTCCTCAAAAAAGTTAATCTTGGTAAAAAGGTGAAAGTAACAGATAATGTTATCGTTATTGGTGGAGGTAATGTTGCTATAGATGTAGCCTTAACGGCTCAACGGCTAGGAGCTAAAAATGTTCAATTAATATGTCTTGAATGTAGAGAAGAGATGCCTGCCCATGAATGGGAAATTCAAAAAGCTATAGATGAGGGAATAAGACTTGATTGCTCCTGGGGACCAAAAAGAATTCTAGATAAAGATGGGGAAATATCTGAAATTGAGTTAATGCATTGTGATACTGTATATGATGAACAAGATGTATTTAATCCTATTTTTGATGATGCTAATACAAAATCAATTAAGACTCAAATGATAATACTGGCAATCGGGCAAATTCCCGATTTACCATTAATAGGAAGTAAGGATAAAATAAATATCTCAGCATCAGGTTTAATTCAAGTCAAAGAAGGGACTTTGGAGACAAATTTGCCTGGGATTTTTGCTGGTGGTGAGGTTATAAGTAGTCCAAGCTCTGTGGTTGATGCAATTGAAATGGGTCGAAGAGCAGCTTCTTCAATTGATAAATTCTTGGGAGGGAATGGTGAAATTGAAGATATTCTACTTGAAACCGATTTTCCCAATCCTAATTTAGGACGTGATGAGAGCTTTTATAATAAAGCGCGTGTACTAATGCCTCTCTTATCATTAGAACAGCGCAAAAACAGTTTTAATGAAATTGAGTTAGGTTTTGATGAAACTTTAGCCATTGAAGAGGCAAATCGATGTCTAAGATGCGATTTACGTTTCGAAATCTCACCTGTTATATTACCACCTCAAAAATGGTTAGATTTAACTAATGAGAATATTCAAAACGTACCAGAGACTGAAGGTGCGATTCAAATCTTAAATGAGAATCAAGAGATAATCTTAATACAAGGAACTCCCAATTTACGTTTAGCATTGGAAAAACAATTATCATCAAATTCAAAAGCTTGCTATTTTAATTATGATGAAGATCCAATGTATACAAAAAGAGAAAGTGAATTACTCCAACAATTTATGCAAGAATTTGGAAGATTCCCCGAAGGAAATGAAGATCTTGAGGATGATCTTTTTTAAATCTAAAATGATAATAAATAGCGATAAAAATTTATAATATTAATTCTCACTTAATTTTTTCTTTAAAGCTTCTGTTAATAAAGGGATAACTTCACAGAGATCACCTACTATCCCATAATTTGCAACATTAAAAATTGGGGCTTCCGGATCTTTATTTATTGCAATTATTATATCGCTAGTTTTCATTCCAACTAAGTGTTGGATCGTACCGGAGATTCCGCATGCAATATAAATCTTTGGAGAAACCGTATTTCCACTTTGTCCAACTTGTTGCGATTTTGGAATCCAACCTAAATCGACAGCAGCTCTACTCGCTCCAACAGCAGCATTCAGCACGTTAGCTAAATCCTCAATAAGTTTAAAATTTTCTTTACTTCCTACCCCCCGTCCACCAGATACAATAGTATCTGCTTCACAAACCGGAAGACCACATTCGCCAGTAGTACCCTTGATTATTTCTTTTGTTTTTACTTTTAAACTTTGAAGATCTACTTTTATAGGTACTTCAATAATCTCAGCATTATTATTATCTTGAATTGGTGCCATTTCCATAACATTGGGTCTGACAGTTGCCATTTGAGGACGTGTTGCAGGACAGATAATATCTGCCATAATATTTCCACCAAATGCCGGTCTTGTCTGTAATAGTAACCCATCTCGTATAGATAATCCGGTACAATCGGCAGTAAGTCCTAATTGAAGGGTTGCAGCTACTCTTGGTGCTAAATCTCTTCCATTTATGGTTGCTGGATACAATACTACATTTGGGTTATATTTTGCAATTATACCCGTGATAACCGAGGAATACGTTTCAGTATAATAATCCTTAAGTGCTTCATGTTCAGCAATATATATTTTGTTAGCACCACGTTTTAAAAATTCTGGAGCAAAAGTTTTTACTTGATCTCCTATAAGTACCACACACACTTTTTGTTTCAATTCAGTTGCCAGTTCTTTTGCTTTACCTAATAATTCAAAAGATACATTTCTAACCTTATTATCTTTTATTTCAGCAATAATCCATACATCTTGAAATTCCGATAAATCAATCTGATCTCTCTTCTTCCTTTGAATTTTGATTGCTTCCATATTACACTTATCAACACAAGCGCCACAAAGAGTGCACTCATCTCTGATTACTGCGATTTTATCTATAATTGTTATTGCCCCAAATGGACATACTTTCTCACAGAGTCCACATCCAGTACATTTATCCTTATCTACGTTTATCAGTCTAAATCACCTTGTCCTTAGTTAATAATTCGATTAATTTTTGAACCGCCACTTCAGGTGTCTCCTCTTTAATAACAACACCTTGCTGTCTTGCTGGAGGGGAATAGACTTTAATGACTTCAGTTAGTGATCCATTTAATCCATAATCTTCCTTATTACCTCCAAGTTCATCAGCATCCCAAGTAGAAAATGGCTTTTTATTAGCTTTCATTATACTCATCATGGGAGGGTTAGTTGGCTCGAATGAAGATGGTGTTATTCCTGTTATAAGCACTGGAAGTCTTACTTCTACCATTTTGTACCCATCATCCGTTTGGACTTTTGCAGTTAATTTTTTACCTTCTAATTTTTCAACACTTTCGACATGAGTTATCTGAGGAATA
>JBHLOG010000154.1:0-7604 GCA_048940765.1 Promethearchaeota archaeon
ATTGAAAAATTCTCAATGGATTTCTATGAAGAAGTTGTTAAACTTTGGAAAAAAGCAGGGATAAATGTAGGATCTACCGATACAAAAGAGGAAATTGAAAGGATGGTTGAACGAAATCCAGATCTTTTCTTAATTGGAAAAGTAGATGAAAAGTTAATCAGTGTGGTTATGGGGGGGTTCGATGGAAGAAGAGGATATGTTCACCATCTTGCTGTTGATCCAGATTATCAAAAAAAAGGCTATGGAAAGCAATTGATGGATGAATTAATGAAAAAATTTCGTAAATTGAGAATACATAAAGCTCATTTATTCATAGAAAAAGATAATAAGGAAGTTGTTGAGTTTTATCTTCACTTAGATTGGGAAATCAGAGATGATCTAATTATGATGAGTTATATTCCAGATAAAGAATTATATAAAATGAGAATTTAATTTTAATTTCCATTTTTGTTAATATTAAAAATATAAATTTAATACTCTTTTTTTCAAAATTTTAAATAATTTCGAAATGAATAATATTACATATTTCTAAAAAAACAAATTTGATTCAAAATGAATATTGAAATGACACAAGAAGATCTGATTAAATTTTATGGAATTGATAAAAATTGGCCAAAAGAGACACCAAGGCATATTGATTATGATAAGATCCCTTTAGGAGATCTTTTAAGTAGGACAGCTATTAAATATCCAGATTCACAAGCTATCTTTTTTGAAGGTTTTAGAATGACCTATCTTGAATTGGATACTCTTGTTGACCAATTTGCGACAGGACTTTCCAAACTTGGGATAAAAAAAGGAGATATTATATGTATTGACCTACCTAATGTTCCTCAATATGTTATCGCTCATTGGGCAGTTATTAGACTTGGAGCAATTTCAAATCCTATTCTTCCAGTTAATAAATTTGTAGAAATTGTACATCAAGTAAATGATTCAAAAGCTAAGATGCTGATTATCCTAGATTTCCTGTATGAGGAATATCTACTTGGAAAGGATCTTGATAAAATGTCAACATTAAAAAGTATTATTCTAACTGGGACTGCTGAATATTTGCCTAAAATTAAAGCTAAACTTGGAACTGCACTAGGAAAGGTTCCAAGAATGAAAAATTGGCTAGATAAAGAAGGTGAAATTAAATTCTATAAATTTCAAAATGTATTACAGAGTGGATTACCCATAAATATTCCAAGGGTAGATATTGATGTTAAAAAGGATCCCAGCATTCTAATATATACTGGCGGAACAACAGGCGTTTCTAAAGGTGTGATGACATCTCATTATAATATGATATCAAATACAATGCAAATTGTTACCTGGGCATATACTCAAGTACTTAAAATGACAGATGTAAAAGGAAAAGGGGGAATGCTACTAGTTGTACCTTTAGCTCATTCTTATGGTAATATAGCTATGACTGTGGCAGTAGATCAAGGATGGAAATTAATTTTGTTGCCACGACCTCCAAACAAAATCTCTAATATTCTAAAAGTAATAATGAAAGAAAAAGCTACTTACATGCCAGGAGTTCCTACACTCTTTATTAAAATCAATCAAGATCCTGATTCTGGTAAATATAAAGATAAACTTACTTCACTTATAGCCTTGATAAGTGGTGCATCAGCTTTACCTTTAGAAGTTAAAAACCAATTTGAAGAACTCACAAGTGCTGTTATTGTTGAGGGTTATGGAATGTCAGAATGTTCTCCGATATTAACAATTAATCCTTTCATAAATTCATTACAAAAAATAAATACTGTTGGCTTCCCATTACCAGATACATTAATTAAGATTGTTGATTTTGAAGAAGGTACAAAAATTCTCCCACAATGTTCAATGGAAAATTGTGATAATTGTGGACCAGACGAGGAACAATATATAGGAGAAATATGCGGAGCTGGACCACAAATAATGCTCGGATATTTTGGAAGAAAAGAAGATACTGATTATGCGTTAAGAAAAGATTCAAAAGGGATTACTTGGTATTATACATCTGATATTGGATGTATCGATAAAGAAGGATATTTACATATAAAAGATAGAAAAAGGGATATGATTAAAAGAAAAGGCCATGCTGTATTTCCAAGAGATGTAGAAGATCTAATATACATGCATGAAGCAGTGAATGAAGTAGGTGTTATTGGCGTACCTAATCCTGAAACTGGACAAGAAATTAAGGCATTTATATCATTAAAACCAGAGTTTCAAGATAAAATTAGTAAAGATGATTTAATGGAATGGTGTATGAAAATTATTAGTCCATATAAATATCCAAGAATTATTGAAATTGTGCCAGAATTACCCAAAAATATAATTGGCAAAATTTTAAGAAGAGAATTACGTAAAGAAGAATAATATTCTTTTTTTATTTTTTATTTAAAGCTTTTAATACGAAAGAAAAAAATAAATTTTAAGAGATATTGGAACATAAATTTTTGAGTAAAATTTCTGCTTTTTTTGTGAAACCACTTACAATCTCATCAACATCTATAATAGAATTAATTAATCCGCATGATTGACCTACCGGAACAGCTCCATTATCAACATCTCCCTCGGTATAGACAATTTCATATTTATGAAGATCATCTAAAAAACCATCAATATCCATAGTACTTTCTTCTTGTGCTATTTTTTCTTCTTTTGATAGAACTTCACCATGTCCTAAGCAGTATTTGTTCTTGATCAATCTTATTGGTCCGAATCCTCCTGTAGTTATCATTGTATCACGATCAGTAGCAGGAGGGATAAGTGCTTTATAATTAGGATGAAATTCACTTTGATTTGATGCGATAAATCTAGTACCCATAGCGATCGCATCTGCTCCTAAAGCTAATCCCGCTGCTACACCTTCCGGACTAGCAAATCCACCGCATGCAACAGTTAAGATATTCGGATATTTCTGTACAACCTCTTGAAGTAAAACTAAAGTTGTAATCCCCTCGTAACTCTGATGACCTCCCCCTTCAGTTCCAGTTGCAACAATACCATTGCATCCAGAGTCAACTACTTTATCTACTAACCACAATGCAGGTGCTACATGAAAGTGATACATATCAGGACATGATTTTTGCCACAGTTTTGCTGCAAATCTTGGTCCACCAGCACTAGTTAACCCATAAATCATTTGTTCCCTAATTTTAGGATTCTCACTCCTCCATTGGCCAATTTTTCGTAGCAAAATTTTATGATCTGTTTGCATTCTTGCCACACGAATATTAAATCCAAATGGTTTATCAGTATGTTCAATAACATAATCTATTTGTTCTTTAAAGTCTAACACTGAATTCTTTCCTAGTAAGGTTGCGTGACTTATAATTCCAAGTCCTCCTGCCTCAGATACTGCAACTGCTAATTCTGTAGTATAGAATGGACCCATTGGGGCGCAAATTATTGGATACTTTATCCCAAACTCTTCAGTAATTCTTGTTTTAAGCAATTTTAATTTCCCTTTAAAAAATGAAATTATGATATTTTATATATTCTTTTTTAGAAGTAAAAAAGCTACCTAAATTAAATTTATTAAAGAAGTTATTTTTTTTCCTTAGATAAATGTATAGATGTATAAATTTTTAAAATACAAAATAAATAAAATAGATTTATTAAAATGTCGTTCCACACTTTTTGCATACATTTTTTTTTGCATAAAGTGGGCTGTGACCTAGATAACCGAGGATTTTACTTTTATCTTCTTCAACTTTAAGATCTTTCCCCCTCGCCCCACAATTTGGACAAATTAAACGTTCTTCACTTGCAATTTCAGTTGGAGCAACTGGTTTTAATGCTAATAATTCTGATTCTGCTTGTTCTAATTTGGACTTTTGATCATTAATAATTTTTTCCTTCTCTGAAAGATTTTCATTTAGAGTGGATATTTCATTTTCTTTTTCTGATAGCGTCTTTGATATCTCTTCAAGTTTTTGTTTTGATTCATTTAATTCTCCAGTTAGTCTATTAATTTCATCTTCTTGCATAGAAACTGTTTTTTTTAAATCATAAACTTCAGAATTTAATTTATCAAACTCCATCTTTGTCTTACCTTCACCTTTTTCAATATCTCCTAACTTAGATTTCAATTCACTATTCTCTAATTTCAAATCTTCTATTTCGCTATCCTTTTCAGATATACCACCTTCAAGTTCTTCAATTTTTGCAGAAAGCTCCTTAAGCTTATGTTGCAATCCTTTTACAACTTTATCATCTAAACTTTCTGTTAAGTCTCTTATATCATCTTGAGAAATAATTATGACACCTCTTTCTTACCTTATATAGCATTTTCAATTATAATAAAAATACGTAGCATGCTAAATTTAAATTTATAGCAATTTTTAATAAGTTCTTATAAAAGACTTATAATAAAAATTATATTTAAGCTTTTTTTTTACTATTTTTTTTATCTAAAAAATAAAATCCAATTTAGATAATAACAGTTAATCTTATTTTAAGACAAAAAATCATTAAAATTAATTGCAATACAAACAAAACAATAATTATATTATAAAAAATCTAAATGGAATTCACAAAAGTGGTAAATTTTGGAAAAAGTTGCAATAATAGGTATTGGAATAACTCCCTTTAAAGCTCGGTATCTTGATAAAACCTATTTTGAATTAGCTTATGACGCTACTAAGTTAGCTCTTGAAGATGCCAATAAGAATGGAGCAGAACTAACTCACAAAGACCTTCAATCCACTGTTTATGGCATATATAATGAACTTTTTGAACGCCAGTTTATGCCAGATATATTTACTAATAGTTATTTAGGAATGAATAATAAACCAGGGACTAGAGTTGCCACAGGAGGAGCTACTGGGGGTTATACAGTTCGTATGGCTTATGCTGAAGTTGCATCAGGACTTTCAGATTTATGTCTTTGTATAGGTCTAGAAAAGTGTAATGATTGCTATGATGAACAGACAGGAACTACAACTCCAGAGGTTTTAAATGCCATTGCTTATTCTGCAGACATGACTTATGAATATCCAATGGGTATGATGGCTGCTAGTTCTTATGTATCGATGGTAAATGCGCATTATGAAGAATTTGATAATCCAACAGAGGAACAAATGGCTTATGTTAGTGTTAAAAACCATGGAAATGCTATAAACAATCCAAAAGCACAATCTCCAATGAAAATATCTGTAGAGGATGTTATGAATTCAAGGATTATCTGTTATCCTTTCAAGCTATTGGATTGTTGTTTATATTCCGAAGCTTCTGCTGCATTAATATTAGCCAATGAAAAAAAAGTTAGACATTTAAAGATTGAAAAACCAATTTGGATTACTGGAGTCGCAGCAGCAAATACAGATTGTTTTATAGGAAATAGAGAAGACATGGGAAGACTTTATTCAAATATTTATGCTGCAAAAGCAGCTTATAAAATGGCAGGATTAGATTATACTAAAATAAAAAGCCAAATAGATCTAGCCGAGTTACATGATGCTTTTAGTGGTCAGGAAGTTATCAGTTATGAAGAACTTGGATTTGTACCATTTGGAAAAGGGGGTCCTTGGATTGAAAATTCTTATGAAAAACATGGAGAAGGACCTTGGATAGAAGGGGAATTACCATGTTGCCCTTCTGGAGGGTTAATAGGATGTGGACATGCAGTAGGTGCAACTGGAATTATGAGTACAGGAGAAGCGGCTCTTCAATTAAGAGAAGATGCAGGAAAGCATCAAGTAACAATAGAAAAAGGCCGTGCTATTTCACATTCTATTGGAGGACCTGGAGCCGCATATGCAGCTGTTATTGTAATGGCAAATGAGGAGGGGATAAAATAATCATGAATAAAGAATTTCAGGATCATCAAATAAGAGATATAATAAGAATTAATTATAAATATACAATGGGCGGACAATCCAAATTTTTTATAGAACTCATGAATAATAAGAAGTTATTAGGTACAAAATGTATCAAATGCGGAAAGACTTGGATGCCTCCTAGGACAAATTGCTCTGATTGCTATGAACCAGCAGATTGGGTGGAACTTAAACAAACTGGAACGATAGAAGTTAGCACAATAGTGTGGTATACCACTTCAGCTTTTATCAAAGCAATACCATATGGTATAGGATTTATAAAACTTGATGGTGCAGAAACTGCTTTACTTCAAGGAATTTTCTCTGAGAATTTAGTCCCTTCAAAAATAAAAAAAGGGAAAAAGGTAAAAGCAGTTTTTAACAAGGAAAGGGAGGGTAAAATGACTGACTTTTTCTTTGTTCCTAAGGATGAATATGAACATTGGATATCAAAACCAGAATACGAAGGGGGGATTTAAAAATGGGTCAAGTAAAAGAAGATTTAAGTAAAATAGTAGATAAATTAAACATGAATCCTAAAGCTCAAGATGTCTTTGTAACGAATATTGCAGGCAAAGATGTTGATTGGGAAATGTCATTTCAATTTAATCTCGATAATCAAGATCCCTTCTTTTTAGTTATTAAAGATCGGAAAACCACACTATTTAATGGTAATAAATCTGATGCATTTGTTGTAATGTCTGGAGATCCCATAGCTATCGTGAGAATCTGCGAAGGCAAAGGAGATTTTACTCATGCTATTTCACGAGAGCAAATTACAGTTGAAAAAGGAAAAGTTATGGATGTAATTCGTCTTACAAGAGCAATAACAATTGTATTAAAAACTAAATAAACTAATTTTATATTTTTAATCTGATTTTTATGTGTTATTATATAACCACAACCTTACCAGAAAATACTAATATTGAATCAATTAGAACGATATTAGATAAATACAACATGGATTTTTCTCCAATTAATAACAATAATGTAAGGTCTCAACTCTGTCCCGAAGAGCTCTACTTTCAAGCAACTAAAGATTACTGTGATTGTGATAAATCTCTAGGGCTTTTAAATAGAGACACAGAATATCGAAAATTATTGAATTCCAAGAAAGTTAAAACTCTAAGAAAAAAAATGGACAGATAATGAGATTAACGATTGGATTAGAAAAAAATTGATCAATAAACCTCTACACAGTAAACGTTCTATAACTGAAAAAGAACGGAATTTAGATATCAAGAGGTGGCTCAATTTTATTACAGAGATTATCAATTCAAATAAAGTCTCTCGAATTGGTATCCTTAAGCATTGGTATAGATATGGATTAAATGATGAAGAAATTGCTTTAAAAAAGACTCTGAAATCGTATTTAGACGAAGTAAAAACAGATTTTCTTCTAAATTTGGAAGAAGATATCCTATATGAATTTTTTCTGCAATATAAATTAAAATAATTGAAAATAATCAGAATTAATTATCTTTTGAAAGTGTTAGTTGATTAAACACTATGATCAGGTTGCCAATCCAAACTTTGATGTTCAAAATATTGTTTATACAACTGCTTATATTTACCTCCAGTAGCAATTAAAGATTCATGTGTTCCTTCTTCAATAAGTTTTCCTTTATCTAGAACAATTATTCGATCCGCATTTAAAATAGTTGATAATCGATGTGCAATAATTATTGAGGTTCGATCAGTTAAAAGCACTTCAAGTGCTTCTTGGATTATTGCTTCCGTATACGCATCTACGCTTGAAGTAGCTTCGTCAAGGATGAGAATTTTTGGATCCATCAAAAGTGC
>JBHLOG010000155.1:0-7556 GCA_048940765.1 Promethearchaeota archaeon
TTTAAAGTTCTTTTTCTTTTCTTTATTAAAGAATATAAGAAATTATATGTGAAACTTATGGATAAAGATAAAGTAAAACAAGTTATTGATAAAATAAGACCTCAACTCCAGATGGATGGCGGCGATGTAGAACTAGTTTCAATCGAAGATGATGGAACTGTAAAAGTTCGATTAATGGGACACTGCGCTGGGTGTATGCATGCTCAACAAACTATAAAATTCGGAATTGAACGTGCCATAAAACAGTTTGTCCCTGAGATTAAAGAAGTTGTCGCGGTTCCATATTAAGATAAAAAATTTAATTTCATTAATTTTTTTGAATCTCTTTTTTAATTTTGATTATGTTTTTAGCATATCTTAATTAGACTGAATTACTATTATAAAATTTAGAGATTATCAACTCATAAACCAGATTTTTCAATATTTTTTAACAGATATAATCGTAGGAAATTTCATTTCAAAAAAGATGAAGGCTAATAAAAGCGAGAAGCACGTTCCAATGTTACAAGTAGCATTGGATTTTGAATCTTTAGAGAATGCTTTACTGGTAGCAAAAAAAGTAGCTCCTTTTGTAGATATTTTGGAAGCTGGGACTCCTTTAATAAAGTCCGAAGGTATGCGCGTCATTCAATCATTGAAGAATGCTCACCCAGATAAATTGATTTGCGCTGATTTAAAAACTGCAGATGCCGGTTATCTTGAGGTAAAAATGGCTGCGCAAACAAAAGCAGATATTGTTACAATACTTGCTGATGCATACAACGTTACAATCGAAGAAGCTTTGCGTGCCGCACACGAGTTTCATGTTGAAATTATGGCAGATCTTATAATGGCGCGGTCACCTGTCATTACATTAGCAAGTATTATGGATCTTAATTATAAAGATACAAAAGTACATTATGCCTTAGTACATAGTGGTATAGATCGCCAAGCATCAAGACGAGCTCCGTTATTAGAAGTGGAATCGGTATTACGGTTACGAGACCGTCCTAAATTAGCTGTAGCAGGAGGGATAAGAGCTGAGGATATTCCAAAGCTTTTGAGTTATCCTCTTGACATCATTATTATAGGGGGTGGGATTACTCGAGTAGATAATCCTGCAAAGGTAGCAGAGAATATTCGAAATGCAATTAATAAGCCTAGTCATTAATCTCCTTGAAAAAAATTTTGATATTCTTAATTTGAGGTTAAGATTTCTTTTATAAATTCACATTAGGATGAATTGGTTATTTTTTGTATTTTATATATATTCTCTTGCTTTCTTTTAGATTATATATTTTACAAAAGTTAATTATGTGTCAATAATTACATATGTTATATTTTAAAACATTATAATATGACAACATAATGAATGATACCGAGAATGAAGAAAAGGTAAAAACTGAGACTCCAGAAGCTGAAGGAAGAAAGCGCAAGGCACGAAAGCCTCAAAGAAAGACACAAGGTCAAATAATTCAAGAAGCGTTGGGTTTAGGTCCAACAGATATTCAAGATGTTGAGAAAAAACTTTTTATGGTTCGATTTTTAGACTATTTTTCTGAAGAGACTTTAGATTTTATATTTAAGGATAATACCTTAAATCAATATACAAATCAAATAACTACACATTTAGATAGTTTAGCTAAAGGTAGAGAAGAAGATAGACTTTTAAAACAAAGTTTTGGGTCGAAGGAGATTTTAAACACTATAAATAAATTAAAAGGAAAAGCAGAAGAACTTGCTATAAGTAAAGGAGTAAAAACTTCAATGGACAAACGTTTACGCAAATTGTCATTACTTCTTATGCTGCCTATGTTTATTCCAGTGGTAATAGCACTTATTTGGCCAGTATTAACATATTTTGTATTTCCAATATTGTGTGTTTTTTGTATAGTACCTCAATTGATTAGAAATAGTGTTCTAAAGAAATGGTTTGCATTTAAAGAACAGAATAAAGATCAAATTTATGCTAACAATAGAGAAGATATAATGATTTTGAAAAATTTTGCTGGTGAATTATTAGATAACATTAGATCAAGACTTTTAGAACTGAAAGTCCCTTTGCAGTTAATAAAATTTGTACTTCATAGTCAAGATTATGAAAATCTGAAATTATTGAATCAAAAATCTATTCGAGGAACAATGCAATATTTTTATTCTTTTGAATATCCTCCAGATGTAGAACCAATTCCAATACCACAGCAACTTCAACAGTACCAACAAGCGATGCTTCCAGAAGAAAAGGAAGCTAAAAAAGTGGAGAAAAATTTTATCGTTTTAACTGAAATGAAAGGTAGAGATGGAATTATAAATCATTTTGTACCGACTCTTAAAGATAAACTTGCTGATAAAATCAATGAGATGTTAAATAACTCTGAATTTGAGAAAGCTCCAAAGGATTTCAAGGAAATTATACCTAACTATTCAGAAACTATGGCGATTTATTGTGTATGTGGGGAGGTAGCTGAAATCGATAATGTGCAAATCGCCAATTGGAAAGATCAGTTTAAATTTTACTTATTTGAAGGAAGTGGTTGTGAATGTGGCGATCAGGTTTATGCTCTCTCAATAATGGATGAATCAGTTGTTATACCCGAAGAATTAAGGGAAATATTCACAAACTAATTTTTATTTCATTTTTATTTTTGAATGCCAATCATAAAGTAGCTTATATCCTCTAACAGCACGTTCTATTTCATTTTCAAATACAGGTATTTTTAATTCTGAAGCTGATTTTATAACTCTTTTTGCTCCTTCACGTTCTGCCTGAATTAAAATTGAAATTAATGGTTTATTTGGGAAAAGTTTTTTAATTTTATCAAAAATACTAAAGTCAAATTCAATTTCTATGAAAAATTCTAAAGCTAAAATTAGACCATCTACACTATCATCTTTTAATAAGGTTTTTGAAGATGTGTTATAAATCTCACAGATTTTAGTGCCAACAAATCTTTTAGGAGGCCAATAATCAACAGGATTTCCTAGTTTGCATGTGGATCCACCTACTTTATCAAGAATTATTTTTTTATTTTCTTGAGTTACTTTAGCAAGTGAGAGACCCTGTTTTCTCATTTCTTTAACAATTAAATAAATAGCTCCTGAACTTGGACCAATTATTCCTAAATTGGATCCTTTTGGTTCGGGACACCATAAAAATATTTTGGCAAGATCAAATAATTCAATATAATTTAATACACTTATTCCCCCAGCTTTAATTAATTCTACTTCTTTATTTTCATCCTTTCCAACATAGAAAAATAATATTGGTTTAATTGGAGCTATTTTTTTTACAGATCTAATAATATCTTCAGTGATCTCTCTTAAGAATAATGAAATTACTTTAGTTGTATCATCTTTTTTAAAATAATCTAATACATCAGCATCATTAATATCAAATCCATATCCTAAATGTATTACTTTAGAAATAGGTAAATCTTGAGTTGGAGCCCACCATCCCATAGCTCCCGCTAATCCTCCAGATTGAGCGATAAAACTAATTCCTTCCTTTATTTTCCTATGTTTTTGCATGAGATATTGTCTTACGGGAATTATTGAGGTAGTAAAATTATTATTAAAATTTATAACACCCAACATAGAAGGTCCCATAAAAGAAACATCAAACTTTTTGCTGATATTATGTAAATTTTCTATTAATACTGGATTTTCAGTTTGATTTCTTAATTCTGATTCAATTGCTATATTTTTTACTCCAAATTTCGCTAATTTTTCAAAAATTTCTGTGATTTTCTTACCTAAAACAATGACTGCTAATTCTGGAATCTCAGGTAATTCTTCTAAAGAATGATACGATTTTATTCCTAAAATTTCATTTGCATTTGGATTTAAAATATACAATTTCCCTTGATAAAAGATTTCTAGAAGATTCTTTAGAATAGTATAACTAAATGTATAAGCTTTTCTTGAAGCGCCTACTATCAAAATACTTTTTGGATTAAAAAACGGTTCAAGATTTTTCAAGGTTAGTTTTCAAATGATTTTAATATGTTTTAACTTTTTGATTATTAGAAATTTTTAATGCTTTATAATTTAACAAGATTTTTTTAAATATTTCAGATAAACCATATAGTATAAGTTAAAGGTTTATTTAAATGTCAGTTGTTCTTGGTATTTTTTTTGGAATTCTTAATACATTAATTTTACATCTTGCTAAAGCTATGGAACGGCATGGTATTGAAATATTCTCTAGAAAGAAGTCTTTTAAGGAAAAAGGGAAAAAGCCTTTAATATATATTATTGGCTTTACATTAAATAACACGGTATTTATATGGCAAATATTAGGTACCAGTTTTGCTTCGGCAGCAGTATTTTCTAGTGTGTTTGGATTGGGATTAATTTTACTTATGTTATACTCACATTATATATTACACGAAGAAATTATTAAATCTGAATTAGTGGGAGCGATTTTAATTATCGTTGGAACGACAATGGTTGGATTTTTCTATATTATAGAACCACAAATCAGTGGAAATGTTAATTATGTTAATTTCTTTATACTAATAATAATAATACTTCTTCTATTTTCAGTTCTTATAGGGTATTCTTGGAAGACAAGGATTGCTGTAGCCTTTATTTTTGGTCTAGTAGCAGGTACTTTAGGAGGAACCGACAATGTCTTGAAGAGAATCGGATTAACATCTAATAATTTTATTGATGTTTTGGCTGGAATTGTACAATTAGAATTAGATAGTTTTATTTTTTTGTTTAGTTTTCTTGCTGGTTTTTTCGCAATGATACTAACCCAAATAGGATTTGCTAAAGGAGCTGATGCTTCAAGATTAGTTCCGATGTATAATTCTTTGTATATAGCAGCCCCAGTTGCATTTGAGCTAATAATAGTAGAAGGAGCCACGATATCTGTTGGGATAATACTTTCGATTTTAATTATTATTATAGGAGTATTTTTGATGAATATATTTAAAAAGTATGAAACTATGTCGAATCGACAGAAAAAGGAAGAATTAATTTAAATATATAATATCCTAACTTCTTTCTTTCTATTTTATTACTCCTTTAACAATTAATATAATTATTTACAAATTAAATTAGAACAATATTTAAAAAAGAGTCTGTTATTTAAGTAGAAGCAAATTCTAATTCATACAAGGGTATTTCTTTCCTACTTTTATCATCGTATAAGGGTAATCCTGATTTTTTTAATAATTCCAGTGTTTTATATTTTATAACTACAATTTGGCAAGAACATGGAATCTTCATTGAAGCTACTTTTAATCTCTCCCTAATTAATTGAAGATTTCTAAGATGAGTACCTACTTCAGCAATTACCTGCCCAGCTCTAACTCGGGCGCATACTCCTATAGATCTTCCAAAAGAGTTCCTCATACCACTTTGAACTCTATCTGCTCCAGCAAATGCAAGCATACGATTTTCACGTACCTTATGGAATGGTTTTGGCCTTACTCGAAGACGAAAATTTAATCTTCCAAGATATTTTTGAAGAACACTGTTAATAGTAATTCTGATAGCCTCAAGAGCATTCGAAGAGATTTGAACTTGGTTATTAACCTTGAGTCCTATTGTCAAATCCCATTGATCCCACGGAATGTCTTTGTTACCACCCCAATATCTTACAATCTTTGATTGTGTGCCTCCACGAGCATATTCTCGTCTACGATTTGAACTTCTTTTGTACTGGTATGGCCTACTGTCAAATTTACTATAACATCTCCAAGGACGTTTGTGTGCCAAAGCCGTTCACCTATATCGTTATTTTTGAAAAGATAAAATTACTTACTTTTTAAAATTCATTTAATATGTAATTATTTAAAATTTGTTGTTTCTAATAAGTTTTAGCAAAAAATCAGTATAATTAGACTACTTAACTAATCATTAAAATTCTAATTAAACAACACGGTGTTTTTTTTTCCATATACCATGAATTAATATATAACAAGTTTTTTGAGCATATTCTTTGTATCCTTCAAGTTATTCAAGCAATAAATTTTATTCTACAATTTTAACTAAAATTGCATCTTCTATCACTTTTGAATTACCCCAATTTTTTACAACAAAATTGAGAGAAATTTGTTTAATTTCTTTCATGGATCTTAATTTCAAAAATATGTCATAGATTTCAGCAATACTTTTACCGTATACAAAAAGAGCCATCGAAGGTACAACTAATTCTGCGTGCCTCCAATATTTTATCTCTTTATCTTTTTTTATTTTTAAATATATATCTTTAGGTTTTTTTGTAGTCTCTAATGATATAATGGCAGTCACCATACCTTTAATTGCTTCAAAATTGAGTTCAGTGGTAAATTGTACTAATTTCATATTCCATAATCTATTTAATCTTCTTTTTATGGTTTTTTCACTTAAATTCAGTCTTTTAGCAATTTCAGATTTCGGCAATCGAGCATTATTAAAAAGAGTATATATAATTTTCCAATCTATTATTGAAAAGGGGATATCTGGAGGCTTATAAGTTCTTGTTTCAGAATAATTAAGTAGATTTAAACCGAAATCTAAGATTTTATTAATAGTTTGTTCAACTTGGTAAGTATTTTTACAATAAAGTGAAAATAATAAATTGTTATCAAGGAATTGCCATATCTGATAAATTTCTTTTACATTTTTTATATCGTCAAGAAAATTTTTGATTGAAAAATTAGAAAATGTTTCACAAGAACATAAATAATGCCTAAATCCTAGATAATCCGGATTAAAATAGAGGGTAAACTTTTTAATAATGTTCTGTTCTATTAATGAATTAATTCGAAGTGAGATTGTTCTGATTGATAAGTTGATATCTTTAGCAATTTGAGAAAAAGTCATCCTGCAGTTCATGTCTAAGGCTTTTATAATTTCAAAATCTTTTTCGTCCATAATGTCCACTTTGTGAACTCATTTTATATAAAAAGTACTTTTATTAAGTAATAAATGTCCTCTTTTAAATCATTTTTCTTCATAAAATTATAAATTCCATCCAAAATTTACTTCTATAAGCTGAGGAATTCTTAAAAATTGAATTATTTTCAAATCTATTTTAAAGATTTAAGAATATCATTTATTTAATAAATAAAGAATGGCAATAAAATGAAAATATTAGATTTAAACGAAGATTACAAACAATCTTATTTTTTATGCCTTGAAGATTGGTCAGAAGAAATGCAGGAAGCAGGGAATCGTAAAGAGATGTGGTATAATAAGATGAAGGATAAAGGTTTAAGAGTGAAAATTGCAGTTAATACTGAGGGCAATTCTGTAGGTATGATTCAGTATATTCCTATTGAACAATCATCTGTATCTGGAAATGATCTTTATTTTATTAACTGCATTTGGGTTCATGGCTATGAAGGAAAGGGTGTTGGAAATAACCAAAATCGCGGAATAGGAAAAAATCTACTGAATGCTGCGGAAAACGATGTAAAAAGTATCGGGGCAAAAGGTATCGTTGCTTGGGGAGTATCTCTTCCGTTTTGGATGAAAGCATCTTGGTTTAAAAAACAAGGTTACATAAAAACTGATAAAGATAGTTTAATGACGTTGCTATGGAAACCGTTTAGTGAAGATGCAAAACCACCAAAATGGATTCG
>JBHLOG010000156.1:0-7494 GCA_048940765.1 Promethearchaeota archaeon
AAGATAATGGAAAAAATCAAAATTTAGTAACGTTACAAAAGCGTTACTTTCAACCGAAAACAGACCTTTCACGAATATTCGTACATTTCAAGGTATTAGGAGGATATTATAATGTTTTTTTTAATCCTTTTTTTAGATCTTCTTTTTTCTTGTTTAAAAGAACTCTATTTTTTTCAATAATGATATTCCATAGTTTTTCTCTTTCTTCGTTAGGTGTAATATGTAATTTTTCATATAAATTCTTAATTTCTTTCAAGAAAAATATCCCCATCAAAACAAAATAAAAAAATGCGCCGCCCGGGAATTGAACCCGGGTCGCCAGGTTTTTGCGAATCATGCACTTCTGCGAAGTTCATGGCAACCTGGCATACTGACCACTATACTAGCAGCGCATTTTTATAAATAATAAGAAAGTATGAAAAAATTAAAATTTAATTATTCTTCTTTATACTATTTCAGAAATAACTTGTTTGATTGTATTATTATTTATAAAATCTTCAAGTTGTTCTAAACTATTTGGTAATCCGTGTCGAACTCCAACTTCCTTACACTCTAAAAAAGACATTGCTGTTGCCATTTTAGAAGTTTTTTCAAGAGAAAAGTTATTTAGGCGGGAAATTAGGATTCCAGTCAAAAATGCATCTCCTGCACCCGTAGTATCTTCAACATTTCCAACAGAATAAATACCACTATTAATAATTGTTTTCCCATCCGATATTATTGAGCCATTTGGGCCATCTGTAATAGAAATTAGTTGTATGCCCATTTCTAAGAAATTTTTAATCATAAGAGTTTTTTTGTTTTCACCAGTAAACTCTTGGGCTTCTTCTAAATTCAATGATACAATATCGGAATTTGAAATCAAGATTTTTGCCCAATTTGGAGCATTTTTAATTATTGACATACTAGGAGCAGCACAAACAAGTCCTCCTTGGTTTTTAGTGAAAGTTATTGCTTTTTGTATAGCCTTACAAGCTTCATCTTTTGTTAAAGAAGTCCAAGCAAAAGCTTTAATATTATTAAATAGTTCTTCTTTGACGTCTGAAGGTTTTAATAGATTGTTTGCTCCTTTATAAGCAAGAATGCTTCGATCTTTTCCCCATGGTGTCTTTAATATTATTGATAGTGCCGTAGTATCCTGATCAATCTGAATTACCTGAGATAAATCTACACCACGTTTCTTTAGATCTGTTAAACAAATTTCTGCTGAAAAATCATTACCCATTACTCCAATATATGCACTTTTTAATCCTAACATTGAACAATCTGCTGCAATGTTAGCTCCTGATCCCCCAGGTACAAATCTAACATTTTTAACATTCAACTTCCGCGAATATTCAATTGCAGTATATTTCTTTATAATCTCTTTATCAAATAATTCAAACCTTATGATATCATCAATATCGATTATTATATCTAAGGTATTACTTCCAATTGTAATTAATTCTGGTAAATTCAAAATATTCACTGGGATAAAATTATTATACTGATTTATAGAATAAGTTGAAAATAGAACATAGACTTTTAATAATTTTGCTAGGAAAAGCTTTTTTCAGAATTTAACGAATAAAGTAAAACCTAGTTTTGATAAAATATTTTTATACAATTTCTTTACTGCTGGAGACAATATTATCCATTCTCTTTATCATGCTGTTTGTAAGCTCGAGAAAGGCAAATTCAACGTTTTCTCCAGTTTTAGCCGATGTTTCAATATAAAAACAACCTTCCTTTTTTGCATATTCTTCAATTTCCCTCCTATCTATAATCTGACCAATTTCAGACATCAAATCGGATTTATTTCCTATGATTATTTTAGGTATATCATTAATTACTATATTACGCATTTCCGCAATCCAGGTTTTCATATCTGAAAATGTTTGTTGCCTTGAAAGATCGAATATAATCAATGCACCAAATGCACCATCATAAAAACTACGATGGAGAAACTTAAATCTTTCTTGACCCCCTATATCCCATATATGAAGCTTTACAAACTTTGATGGTTTATATTCTAATGTTTTAGTTAAGAAATCTACACCAATTGTTAAAGCATATTTTAAAGTAAATTCATTATGAACAAACCTACTTATTAAACTTGTTTTCCCTACCGCACCAGGTCCAATAAGAATTACTTTAAACGTATAGTCCATTCTAGATATTTTAATTTTATAATTAAATCTATAATCATTTATTATGCTTTTAAATTTAATCTAAAGAAAATGCTTATAATGATTATTAATTCTTATTTCTTTAAAATAAAATTTAATTAAAAATTGAAAATCAAAATAAATCTTGTTTTAATTTCATCGAATGCTTAAATTCTTATTATTTTTAAGTCTTCTTTTGGGCTTTCCTTTCTATTTTTATATCTTCTTTTTTGTATGGTTTTGAAGGTTTTGATTTATCGATTGGAGTATTACATACCCAACACGCATTTTCCAAATTAATCAGCGCTGTTGAGCACTTCAAACAATAAAATGCACCACATCCAGAACACATAAAATTTAATCCTTCTATTTTACTCTTATCCACTAAGCAAATTTTCTTTTCCTTAGAAATAGTAATTTCTTCTTCGCTAATGGTTTCAGGTTTAGAAAACATTCCTAAAATATCTGTAATTCCTTCCTTATAATCTTGTATTTTATAAGATTTAATATCCTCAACTATTTGATATTCTGAAAATATAATAACAGCAATAGCTAAGATATATAAAATATATTGATAAAACTGGGCTCCTGCATAGATAATGAGAAGTATTATAGAAAACAATACGACGATATTCGAGATCCCGAATATTAACCAAAATTTTAAAGCACGAGAAAGATATTTAAGATTTATTACTAACGGTATTATTACAATGAGAGCTCCTATTATATAAAAAGTGGGAGAAAGAATTAGAGGAAGTCTATTTGACTCTTTCACATCTTTACTCACTAAGATGGAGCTAATCATCAAAAATACTACTCCAGAAAATAATAATGAAGAAATAGCTTTAAGCTCAAAACGAGACCATTTTGCTAACCATACTATTATTAGTAAGATAACAGCAGTACTAAATGGATATAAACCCCAATGATGGATGGCTCTTGCTAAATCGTAGGGAAAAACAATTAATAATACAAGAAATGGTAATTGTATAATAGTAAGAGCAAATCTTGTTCGTTTCATGCTAGTCTCAAATGCTAGTATAAATATTATAGCTCCAAATGCCCAGGAAATATAACCTAACTGAAAAAAAACTTCAAAGAGCGGTTCAATGTTCGTAAAATCCCCCCAATAAGTATATTTTATGTAAGTTCCAGAAATAAAAAAACTCCCCAAATAAGCCCCAAAAAGCCTTTGAAATGTTAGCCCAATAAAATAACAGCCAAATCCCATCATTATTAATTTTTCGTTAATATCTTCTCTTTTTTTCCCCTTAGCTATATAAAGTACACCACAGATGAAAATAAGTGTGATTGCGACTCCCCATAAGAATCGTTCAAAGGGATCCCAAATCATTACTTCTACCATTTCACATCAACTATAATCAAAAAGATAATGGTAATAATAAAATTCCTTTAAATTAATTAAATAAAATTCTTAATGAAAATTTTGTATGTATTTTTATTTAACTCTTTTTATCTAAAATTAAAAGGAATTCTAATAAGTAATTCTGAAATTAAAAGAATTTATGAAAAATTAAAAAGTAGATTTAAATCTAACAGATGAAATTATTCATCTGATTTAAGACGCTTTAATTCTTTCTCTAATTCGGCAATTTTTTCATCAGATCCAGCACTCGGGAGTGCTACGCCCATCTCCACTTGTATTTCAGCATCTATTTCTCCTAACACTTCATTAACATCTGAATCTGTAACTGCAGTATCAATGGTAATGTTATCCATGCCTTCTGTTGCGATATCAGCAGTAACCGCAAATTCTTCCATATCAATATCAATTTGGCTCATTAATTCTGTAAGTTGTGGGACAGAAAGCTGATTTTTTAATGCTGATAAAGATTGGGCAATACCAGTCATAATTTGAGCTACATCTTTAACTGCTGTCGCTTGTTCTAATTTAAATAGTAATCCCTCAAGATTTGTACGGAAAATCTCGACTGCTCTGGATTGTTTTTTTACTTGAAGATAGTTGCGTGCGTGAAACTTAGAACCATCCATATCACCTTGTTTTCTTAGGTTTACAGCTTTATCTCTAGCCAATTTTGCACTCATTTCTAACTTTTTCGTCTGTCGCATCAATCTTTTGTTAAATACTTTCAATTTAACTGCCGCGGAGCGGACGCTATCAGTCTTTTTTCCGCCAGAAAGCCATTTGGAGATATCTTTAAGAAAACCCATAATTATCAATAACATTTAGTAATTATATAATATATAAATGCTATGATAGGTATTTAATTTTTTGGAGACCATTAATTATTCAAGCGCTTTAATCAGAAAATTTGATATATACAAATAAAATTATTAATTATAATAATGCTAAATTAAATTAGCTTTAAATAGAAAAATTATTTTGATTTAGTTATAATGTCATCAGTAGATTCGAAACTTTATCAATATGCTGTTCAGACAGCTAAACAAGCAGTTTTGTTTGATAGTCAGGGTAAGTTTAGGCAGGCAATCAACCAATATCAACGAGCAGCTGAAATTTTGATGCAATTTATGAAGTATAATAAAAATCCTCAAATGAGGATGCTATGTCAAAGAAACATTGAAGAATATGTTGAACGAGCAAAAGTATTAAAATCGCATTTAAGTGGAGTAAGACCTAGACATGTAAAGCATATTGAAAGTTCAAGCGAAGGTAAAGGTATTGAAGATACTAAATCCGATATGGGTCTTGTATCTTCAGAAGAGCAAGAACTAATTGATATGATTTCAGGTACAATTGTAACAGAATCACCTAATGTTAAATGGAATGATATTGCTGGCTTGGAATCTGTTAAACAAGCTTTAAGAGAGGCTATAGTATTACCAATAGCAAAACCAGAATTATTTACAGGTGCAAGGAGACCTTGGTCTGGCATTTTATTATTTGGACCACCGGGATGTGGTAAAACACTATTAGCCAAAGCAGCTGCAACTGAGTGTAAAGCTACATTTTTTAGTGCATCTTCAGCTGATCTATTAAGTAAATGGTTAGGTGAGAGTGAAAAATTAATAAGTTCACTGTTTAAAGTTGCTCGCTTAAAAGCACCAAGTTTAATATTTATGGATGAGATAGATTCCGTTGCAACTAAAAGAGGGGAGAGATCAGAGAGTGGTGGCGAGAGACGTGTAAAAACCCAACTTTTAAGTGAAATTCAAGGATTAAAATCCACTCACGACAAACCACTTTTAGTTTTAGGAGCAACAAATCGTCCTTGGGATATTGATAATGCTATGTTGAGTAGATTTGAAAAACGAGTACATGTACCACTTCCTGATTTAAAGGCTAGAATAGGTATTTTTAAAATCCATACTGAGGGAGTTAATTCAGCATTAACAGACGAGGATTATGTAGAATTGGGTGTAAGAACGGAGGGTTATTCTGGAAGAGATATTGCTAATGTATGTCGTGAAGTGATAATGCTCCCTGTACGTGAGCTGGATATGGGAGGCCTCTTAGAAGGTTCAGATAAAGAAGTAAAAGTCAGAGATATTAACTTGAAAGATTTTAAAAAGACCATAAAAAAAGTTAAACCCATGATTAACAAAACTATTCTAAAACAATATAATGATTGGGCAGAAGAATTTGGAGAAGTATAACAAAGTTTTTGATGGTTAAAATGGAAAAACAAAGAGAAAAACTCACTGAAGTTTCACAGGAAGTCAAAGAAAGAGCTGAAAAAGAATTAGAGGAATTGCGAAAAGAACTTGCGAGATTAAGACAATTAAAACAAGAAAAAGAACAATTAGAAATCGAAGCTACTCAGAAAGAAATCATTAAGCAAGATGAAATCAAATCTACTGAGTTAGATTATATAGAAGATCAATTCGATAAACTCCAAGATATATTATCTTCTAAGTTGGGTGAAATAGATCAACAATTATATCGCCAACATGCTGATCAAATCGAAACTGAATTACAAACACTTGAAGAAGAAATCATTGGAGAAAAGGGTTTAATCGAAAAAAAGTTAACTGCTTATGAGAATTTATTAAAAGCGTATCCTTGGCTTGAGGAAGAACGTAAAAAGTTTATGTACCAAATGCCTGATAAAACCAAAAATAAAAATGATTATACATCTTGGAAAATAGAATGGGCAAAAGTTCTTTTTGATTATGCGAGATTTGCAGTTCTTCATATAATATTTATAAGAGAATTAATCTCAAAAAAACCATTTTCAAATTTTACCAAACGAGAAGAATATATCATAGAAATTGCTGAATACTTAATTACCAATAATCAAGCTAAATGGCTTTCAAAAAAGAAAGAAAAATTAAGAATATATTGGAAAACACTAGAAGGTTGGTCAGAAGAGATATACAACTGGGCGTATGAAAACGGAAAAATCGAACCAATCATGATTTATGAATTGAGAGAAGCAAGGCAAGAAGATTTCAGTTCACTTCCAATAGAAGATCTTGAAGAAATTTTTAAGATTTTAGCAAAAAATCGTAAAGCAAAGGTTTTAAAATTAGAGGATGGTCAATTAGCGTTTAAAATTAGATTAGAATAATATAATAGCTATTTTTATAATGAGGGGAAATACCACTGTTTCCCTGTTAGTATATTTTCTCTAAATTTTGCAATACCACTTTCTTCTAGAGAAGAAAGAGCTCTTAATGCGCGGTCTTGTGACCATTCTAGATTACTACACACGTCTTCTAAAGTAATAACACCTTTTTCTTTTGCTAAATGAACTACTTTTGCCTCATCACTTGTATATTGAATAGGAAAGAATCTTACCATCAAGACACCAGAATCTAATTGAGTAATATCCTCGATTACTCTTGTTTTTTTCAATAATTTTAAAGCTTTTTCTACATCTTTCACTTCTACATTTCCTTTTAAAATTCCAGTATTAACTAATTCAAATACTTCTGACAACGGGATAATCCCTCCAGTTTCTTCCTTACTCATTAAGACTCTTTGATATGCCAACATCCCTAATTTTTGATGGTCTATCTTAGAGAATTTTTTTAATACATCATGTTCGGTTATTTGTTCCGTAATTATTTTTGAAGAGGGAATATTATATTTTTTTTGGAGTTCTTTAACTTCTTCTCTTAATTCGGGGGTCAAAGCCAACAACACTCCATGCTTTTTGGCTAAATCTCGAAGTTTATCTTTTGTGAATTTCTCAACTGAAGCTTTTGCCTCCATATCTTTCATTTTAAGTTCTGCTGCCTTTTTTTTCATAGCTTCTTTTAAGTCAATCTCATCTTCTATCTTTCGAATGCCCATTTTTTGATAACACTATTTTTTAATACCTTTAATGATTAATAATTATAAATCTTCTTAATTCTTTCTATTTTGAACGATTATGATTGAATCTTCAAATTTTAGAGA
>JBHLOG010000157.1:0-7475 GCA_048940765.1 Promethearchaeota archaeon
CTTTGGATCAATTAAGCTTTCCACATTTCTGATAAATTTTTCATCATCTAAAATTTTCATATTTTATAAAACCTTCAAAAATAAAAATAAATCCCTATATTAAAGCATCATTATTATTATGTATAAATTATACACCCATCTCCAAGTAAAAGCCCAATTAATTCTGTCAAATCTTTAGAAATAAGCAATCTGATAATTGAAGTATATTTTAAACTATTCTAGATTTAGATATAAAATCTCACTGAATTATATTCAGTATATTCACTGTTTGCGAGGATCGGTAATTACAGCTTCTTTATTTACATATTTCGCGCCTTTTGTTTTCAAGAGAATTTTCATTGAATTGAAAAGCTTTAAATCTTCTTACTTTTCAATAATAGATTCTGTAATTAATTTGCCAAAATGTGTAGCACCAGGTCCAATATGTACTAATACATTATCTCCTACGTTTACATCAACGACAGATTTAGCTTTTCCATTAGAATCAACTAATCTAATGGTTTCAGCATTTTGGCATATACAGCTTAAGTTTAATTTGTTAATATCGTGTAAAACTTCTAATTCAAATCTGAGCATAGGTCTTGTTTCAATTTTCACTCTACCAATTGAAACAATTCTCGCTTCACCATTATAGGTAACAGCTAAGACTCGATCTCCCCCTTTTAATTCACTAAGATACTTTGTACGATAAATTCTTTCAGGATCATCATCAGGTACTAAAATATAAGATGAGACATCTCCAGCATTTACTCGAAATGGTCTTGGAGACACAAATTCTGTATCAATTGTTTCAGAATGAATCAAACAAAATCCCTTTGCAGTGGAGCCTACTAAAAATCCCTCTCCAATATTAAGGAGGGAGGTGGAATCGACACAGACTCTCTCAGCTTCAGGAATATCTTGAATATTTGTAATTTTAGCTGTAGTTAAGTCAATATGAATTTCTGTTTGTAGCATATTTTTCAACTTACTAATATCATCTATATCATTCGGCTTGAAGAGAATACCATCAACTCCGATTTCTAAGATATTAAACACTAATTTAGCTTCCTTAATAGAATCAACTAATGCGATTAAATCTATGTTGTTTGTGTGCATTTCTGCTATTAAATTCTCAAAGGGAATTATTTTCCAATCCTTAGCAGAAACTATTATAAAATCTATAAATCGCGTTTTAGCAAGTTCGATTATTTCTCTTTCATCTTCTTTTGTTTTTAATTTGATAAAAAATCCAGAATTTCGATCAACGTACTTTTTATTTTCCAAATTTTCTTCAAATATCCTTTTATTATCATAAACCAAATAGGTGGAAGGGATATTAAAGTCTCTTGAATAGAGCTCTACTCTTTCAATCGTTTCAAACTCTTTAAAGGTCTCTTGAGAAACTAAAAAATTTAAAAAGTTTTTATTAAAAGCTTCCTGAATTAATTCCTTGAAATTATTACTTTTAGTTTCGAAGTTTAATATCACTTTTTTCATATTTATTGGTCTACAAAACTTTTTTGATGTGAATTATTTTATTATATTATATTAAATATTATTAAATTTTTAAGTTAGAAAAATCATATAATTCATAAATCAGATAATAATAAAATTATGGAGTTGAACCGGTTATCGGGTTAAAGAAAAAGTTATTTCCAAGAAAGAGCAAGGAAAAAGACGACCTTGTGGCTCGGGCTAAAGGACATATCCATAAATTAAATTTGATGAATAAAAATTACACTAAACGTGCTGAAATAAGTAGAAAAAATGCAAAAATAGCTTTGAAGCGTGGTGAAAAAGATCGTGCTAAGAATTATCTAATACAATATAAAGCTTACCAAGCAAAAGTGGATCGGGCTACTAATATTAGAGGAAAAATCGAGCGTCAAATTCAAGCAATAGAAGAGGGAATGCTTATTTCACAAACAGGGGATGTGATGGAAGGTATAAGAGATGAATTAGAATTTATCGCAACAAAAGCATCACCTGTAAAAGTAGCTGAAATAGCTGAGGATTCTGAGGCCTATGTAGCAGAAATTGAAGAGGCAGCAGATATTTTAGCGGGAGATCCCGAAATTGATTTAGCAATTGATGTAACCGAGGAATTGAATCAACTTGAGACAGAAATGTTGCTTGATCAAGGAGGAAAAATGCCTGAAATTCCTTCAGATGATCTTCAATACATCCCTGAGTACGATCTTGAAGAAGAAGAAGCTGAAGTTAGTTCAAAGGAAAAATTAAAAGATGAAATTGAGAAATTAAGGAAAGAATTAGAAGGATAACTAGTTAATACAAATAATTTTTACTTTTTAACAACATTCATTATTATAATTATAAAAATAATAACTACTTCAATTCTTTTAAAGCTAAAACCATATTTTTCACTTTTCTTATTGCGATTTCATAACCCTCTTTTTCTCCAAAAGATTTCAAAGGATAAAAACCACAATCAGGTTTGATTATTAAATTTTCTGAACCATACTTCTCTATCCCCTTTTTAATATAATTCTTAAGGAATTCAACATTTTCAACATAATCCTCAATTTTTTTATCAGGAATTGGTACAAATTTAGATTCTACAGTTCCCATTGCCAGAAGTTTATTAGTTGCTTCAAAATGTCTTTTTTCAAAAATCTTAAAATTTTGTTCATTTGTAAAAAATTCATGATCTAAAATGTTCACATTTGTTTTTAAAAGAAGATCACGTAAATTGGGGCTGATTCTTCCACAAACGTGGAGAGATGATAAACCTTTTATTCCTGATATTGCTTTATTAATAGTATCAATAATAAAATCCTCATTATGGAATAATATTTTCTTTCCTACTAATAATCCAAGAATTGGTTCATCGCAAGAAATTATATCAATACCCATGTTATTATAAGCAGCACCTACTTTTTTTAAAATTTCAGCAAATTTATCAACGATCCAGTCTACCATAACAGCTCGTGGCTCATCAAAAATGATTGACTTTATCCCGGTGGTAATATCATTTTTTAATATTGTCTGGAAGGTTAGAGTAAAAGGACCGGTTAAGCATGCTTTTGTACCTTTAATTGATTCTTTAAGTTCTAAGTGATCATTAAAATAATTATTTATAAATTCTCCATATTCCAAAGCGATAAGCTTTTTTGGTAATTTGAAATCTCCATGTAAATAAAATTTATGATTCAACTCTTCTAATTGAGGAATTTCTTTTGATAAAGGAAATAAGAACTGATAATTCATATCAATTAGTTGAGGATAGCATGGATAATCAATACCAATTTGAATTAAATCGGTAAAAATCTTCTCCATATTACTATGGGTATTATCTAAGGGCCAACTTCCAACAACTGTCGTATATGGAGCATCCTGTCCTTCCATAATAGTAAGAAGAATAAAAATAATTTAAATATAGGATTAATGAAATATGCATATTCAGCATAAAATTCGATTAAATTATTTTATGTATAAAAACGTTTTTTGTCGAAATTTCGGCTATTTTTCCTTATTTCTTCAACCTCCTGTAAATTGTTCTGCAAATCTTGAATTTTTTTCTCAATTAAATAAATTTCTTTTTGGAGATTTTTAAAGGTTTTAAAATAATCAACTTCAGAGATAATTCCTTGGTCGAATTTAGTATCAAGTTTTTTTAGTGTTTCCTTTAGACTATATTTTTCCTTTTCTAGTTCAAGCATCTTTTGATGTTTTTCTTTATCTAGTTTAAATAATTTTCGTTTGTATCTATAAGGTTTACTTGGAACCAAAATCTGTGAATCAAATAAATCAGATAAGTGATTTCTATTGTAATCTTGGAACATTGCATCGCTATTATAGAAATAATCATTTTCATTCTGGTTAATATTATTTATAATATTTGCTTGGTTTGGATGGTTGGGATTTAAAAGATTATTTAAATCGTTATCAGAATTAATTCTCTGAGGATTATAATTTTGAAAGCGATTTTGATTACGTGCATTCTGTAGAAAGAAATGATTATTATAATTGGGTGGCTGGAGATTTCCAACAAAATACGGTGATTGATTTTGAAATGGTTGAAGATAAGGAACAGTATTTATTCTTTGATAAACATTTGGAGTTAAGTGGAAGTTATTATAATTTGGATAAGATTTAGATTGTTCTTTAAACCAAAATTGATCGTTATTTTGTGAATTGATAAATTGAGGTTGTTTTATAGACGGGAAATTCTGAATTTGATTAGGATTGATACTAAAAACGGGGTTGAAATCTTTGTTATATTTATTTAAGTTATCAAAATTCTTATTGTATTGACATTTTATACTAAAAAATGAGTTAATACTTTCTTCAATAAAATTAATTAATTCATTTAAATCAATATCAATTTGTTGAAGTTTTTTTGCAGTTCTTTCATCATATATTGTAGTTTCATCAAAAGATCTTGCCAAAAGAATATATTCTATTACTCTAGAGACTGCTTTAGGGGGTAAAGTAAACTCATATTTTCCATAAGTAAATTCTATATAAAGTTTTTTGAAAATTTTACCTTTTTCTCTTATTTTTGTTAAATCGCGAACGGGAGCTTTAAAGATTAATTCCTTCTTCTTTTTGACAACTCCAAACTCATGAACAAACGAAAGATCGTAATTAGTAATGAATAATATTCCTTTATCTTTCTTGAATTTTTCTTGAGTATTCAATCCATTGGTTAATTTAGCAAAAATGGCATAAACAGGTTTCTCACCTTCTGCTAGTCTTAATAATTTCTTATATTCATTAAAATACTGGCTTATTTTAGTAATAAATACAAGATTTTTTTCGAAGGTTTCAAAACTATCGTTAAATGTTTTTAAATTGTCTTTTATAAATTCTTCAATTGCAACATAGCTCCGCAATAAATTTTCATAAATCCCTTCAATAATAGTTATATTAGAATTTGGTTGAGTGTAGATATCAAAGAAATATTCTTTATTTTGATTTAATTGATGAAAATAAATATTTATTTTTTCAAATAAAGTATTTTGTATATAGAGAAATAATTTAAAAAGAGCTAATAAATCTGATTCCATTTTAGGAAAATGATAATATTTATTTGGTGGATTTCTTATTTCTTTAATTTTATTTTGAAATAAATACAATTTATCAAGAATTTCTTTTAGAGGATTTATAAATAAACGTGTATTCTTAATTAATTCTAAAAAATTCTTTTCAAGTTCTTCTTTTTTCTCGTAAATATTAACTATTTGATGTGAATCACATTTAGGACAAGATTTTAAGCGTTGATTGACTTTATTTATATTTTCTTCTCCACAATCTTTACAAATTTTCTTATTTTCAGATTGTGAAATTTCAACATTTTTAGATTTACATTCCTGACAAATATAAAAATCCACTTTTTTTTCATGAAGACATTCAGAACAACAACTAGAGCCACACTCTTCACAATAATAAGCTAATTTAACATATCTATGGCAAAAGCGACAAACTTGTTCTGCTGACATTTTTAATGCTGAAACCCAACCAAATGAAGTAAAAATTACCTTTAAAATCCCTTTATCAAAAGAATAAGAAATTTCAAAACATAAAAAAAGCTATATTATTCTCGTATCATGTAATATTCAGATATGATTGAGAAGAAAAATAGAGATAATGTAAAATTACTATTTTATTATTTTTACTTTTTTACCTAAAGCTTGACCTGGAACTCCAGCTTTTTTAAAGTGGGCTCTTACAGCACCATTATTCCCATGTGCTCGAGTTATTACTCCTTTTAACTCCTTCCCTGAAGATGTCTTCCATAAAACTGTTCTCCCAATGAGTTTATTGGCATCTTTTCTGGTTTTTACATCTGGGAAAATAATGATACATTGTTTTTGATGAACAGTATGTCTACCACGTTTATAATTTGAAATTATACCTTCCATTCCGAGGATGTCTAATTTGTTTAATGACATTTGGGAAGACCACTTTAATAATTACATCAATTTATTATTTGAAAAATATTTCAAAACTATTAAGTTTTTTTAATTAATTTTCCTACTTTTGGAAATGCTTAAGTAATTCATTTATTAATTGTCGAAAATAGAAGGAAAAGTGAAAAAAGATAAAATAATCATAGAAGAAGTATTATTTTAACATTTCATAAGAATTATTCCATGCTTGTAAATTAATTGATTTTAATTTTTCCATGAATTCTTCCTCAGAAAGATTATCTTCTTGAAATACCAAATCATTTATGTTGGAAATAATTGAATTTTCAATATTCTTAAGTTCTTTTCTTTTATTTATAGGTTTAGAATTTGAATGTTTAAACCAAAACCAATTACGATCAATGATAGGATATGGGGCTGGATTATAATATTTTTGACCTTCAATAGGAAAAATATAAGGTTTATATATACTAATGCACGGAAGTGTAGTCCCTGTAAGCCAATGAATTGCTTTCTTTCCCCATCTTAAGTGAGAAACTTGAGAGCCTGTTGATTCAAAACTGCCATGCATACATATTCCTACTTGATGTTCTCTTAAAAATTCCATCATTAATTTTGGAGTTATTTTACCTATATTTTCTTTTAATAATATAGTTGCTTTTCCTTCTCTTGAATAAGGCGTAGATATAGATGAAATTAAGGAATCCGAAAAAGTCATGGCAAAATCAAAGTCATCATCATCTTTACAATAACCTTGTTCAATAGCATGTTGGATTATTCCTTTCTTTCTTTGTTCTCCTTTACCCCTAATACTAATACCATTTGAAATAGATCTTACATCTTTAACTTTTTCAATAATCCACCATTTATCAGCAGTTTCTAATACATAAGCTTCTTTAGTATCTGCAATTATAAATGAATTATGGTATTTCCAACTTGGATCATCATAAGCACAACCTCCTCCTTGTCCAAATTTCTCTAATAAATCGATGATGATCTTTAATGATTCTTCAGCAGTTTTTCCTCTCTCGAGTCCTAATCGCAATAAATCCATGCCTAAAAGTCCTCGGTTTCTTAAAGGTTCATATGTATATACAGCTTCATTGCCAATTACAACTCCATATTCATTTGCTCCCATCTCTGCGCCCCATATCCACCACGGTTGGCTTAGAATAACTGCTATTGTTTCATGAACTTGAGGAATTGTAAGATATGTACATTTAACTGAATCTCCCTTTGAATATCTCGTTCTAGGAGAATAAGTGATTAATTGAACCTCATCATACGGACGATCTGAATTTTTACCAAAGATTACACTTCCATCAATCGTTGAATTCCCTAAAGCTACTAGAGTATCACACATAAATTCTCATTTTAAAGAAATCTATAAAATTAAAAATTTTAGAATTCATGACTATTTAAGATAATTTAAAGCGGTTAAGGCATAAATTTTGGTTACTTTCATTACATCTTCTATAAAGACAAATTCATCTTGAGCGTGATAATTATTTTCTCCCCTAAGAGATCCAATTAAAATAGTCTCTATACCTTTTTCTCTAAAAATTTGAGCATCAGTTGTTGGTATAGATGTCTTGAAATCTC